>JAFGFF010000433.1 GCA_016931075.1 Pirellulales bacterium
GGCCGCACGGGCCGGATGTTCGCCTGCGAGCATGAGGACGTCGTGCCCGACTTTTTGTGCCTAGCCAAAGGCCTCACCGGCGGCTACCTGCCCCTGGCGGCCACGCTGACGACCGACGAGGTCTGGAACGCCTTTTTAGGCGACTACACCGAGGGCAAGACGTTCTTCCACGGCCACACCTACGGAGGCAACCCGCTAGGCGCAGCCGTCGCGCTGGCCACGCTCGACGTGTTCGAGGAAGAACGAACGCTCGAGGCCATGCGGCCGAAGATCGCCCGACTGGGCGAGCATCTGGTTCGACTCGCCCAACTGCCCCATGTGGGCGACGTCCGTCAACGCGGGCTGATCGGAGCCGTGGAACTGGTTCGCGATCGGGCGACCAAAGAGCCGTATCCTTGGGCCGAGAAACGGGGAATCCGCGTCTGCGACCACGCCCGAGGGGAAGGCGTGCTGCTGCGGCCGTTGGGCAATGTTCTCGTGATCATGCCCCCCCTGGCCGTGACGCTCGAAGAGTTGGACCGAATCGCCACGGCCGTCGAGCACGGGATCATCGCGGCAACCGCCTGAGAGGGCCGGCCATTTCGTCGGGCCGACCGGCCGCCACGGCTTCTCGCTCCCGCTGGGCCAACTCGCCCCGCAGGACCTTCACGCCCGACGGGGCTTCGATCCCCAACCGGACGATGCCGCCGTGCAATCGGACGACGGTGATCGTTACGTCCGAGCCAATCTGGATCCTCTGATCCGTCTTTCTGCTGAGTACCAACATGGGTCGTTCCTCCATGAATGCCATCGAGTATCCATCACTTCGCCTCGCCCTATCAGCACGCGGTGTGCCAAAGCTGCCCTGAAATCGATGGTTTTGACTCAAGTGCCTTTGTAAAAAGAACTTACTGATTTCACACCCGGTGCGGGGCTGGGTGGAAGAGTGTACAAAATTACAAGGATCGGTTCCGTGGTTCTCTAGTTCGGGGCTCCCGAGTTCGGGGATTTTTATTCGTTCGCGGCTCGCCGGCGCGTCGTCGGGCAATCTCATCGCGGAGCCGGGCGGCCAGCTCGTACTGTTCCCGTTGGACCGCCTCGGCCAACCGTTCGTCCAACGTCCGGCCCAGGCGGTAGTGCTCGCGGACCCACTCCTTCAGTTCCACAAGCTGGGCAATCATGTCCTCCAACTCGGCGGCCCGGTCATCTTCGTCCTCGTCGCGGTTCCAGACCGTGCAGGCCACTCGGAGGTGGCGGATGCCGTCGTCGATCTCCTCGATCGACGCTTCCGGCCCTTCCTTGTCCAAACAGCTCAACGAGACAGCTTGGGTCCGCTGGAAGACGACGAACGGGCGGTACTGCTCATGGGAGGTGATCCAGTCGGAATCCGTCGCGTGGGCCGCCACGAAATCCATCAGCATCAGCGTATGATCGGCGTCGGCCAGGGCCTCGTCGAACCGCCGCAGCGCCAGCCAGCAGATGCGGCGATGGTAATACTGCAGGAACTCGCGATCCACCTCCGAGCAGTGCTCGTCGGTTAACTCGAAATGCTCGCCCTCGTGAAACGCCCGAAAGATCAGGTAATCGAGATAGGTTTCCATTCCCCCGGGCGTTTGCCCGTCGGGCCGACCGGTGGTTTCCATTTGGAGCACGCCCAAATCGATTCGCATCTGGAGGACTTCGCGCTCGTCTCTCGCCTGGACGAGCCTTGCGGTCACACTGCCCGGCTTGAACGCCCAGTTGCGAGTCAGGTCGTCGATATCCCGTCGCCGTGTCATTGCATCAGAATCCCTTATTGATACTGCCCGATCGAGCCCGTTCAGTGAAGTCACCTGCATTATACCGGGCAGCCAAGAGCCAGTGCCACTTTTTGGCGCATCGTCCGCCGCACAGGCGGGCTGGCGTGACGCCGAGAAGGGAGCCCCAGGCCGGGGATTCTACGCCGGACACCTGGTCCCCCTATCTCAAGGGGCACCAGATGCATCCGAGCGGTCGCGGCAAAAGCACTTTTCCTGCGAACGTATAGCAAGCTCAATGGGTGGCACTGGCGTCTCGCCAGTGTTCTTGCAAATACACTGGCGAGACGCCAGTGCCACCCAGCCGCGGCTAACCGTGTATTAACAGAAGTTGGCGTCAGGACGCCGAATTCGCCGGCGGGGCCGTCAACCAGCGGTCGAACCAGTCGCGGCTGTAGCGGGCGACTTCGCAGGTCGGATCGACCCAGATGATGATATGCCCGTAGGCAGGCACGGAGATCAATTGGCTGTGATCGGGGGCCGCGTCGTGCAGGCGTTGGCTGTTGCGGTGCGGCACGACCCAGTCGTTCGTGCCATGAACCAAGAGCACCTGAGCCGACGTGCGGCGGATGGCCTCGGTGGCGTCGGCCCGATCGGGATCGAACTCGGCGATCTGTCCCGCCTCGTCGATGGCCTTCTGGTAAATCGGATCGGGGATGACCCAGCCCAGCCCGGGCACCATCACGCGACCGAAGTGGGGCACCTCGTCGCGCATCGTGCTGAACGGCGCGACGGCCACGACGGCCTTGATCCGCGAGTCGTATCCGGCCAGGTGGATCGACGTCGTGGCGCCGTAGGAAATCCCATAGACGCCGACCTGCCCGGCCAACAAACGCCGCTCCTGCAGGACGTCGAGCACTTGCGACAGATCTTTTGCCTCGCGGACGCCGAACGTCAGGTGCTCGCCCGACGAACGGCCGTGCCCTCGCAGATCGACCAGCGCGACCCGATACCCGGCCTCGGAGAGCGACCGGGCCGCGGGCAGCATCCAATAACTCCGAGCCAGGATCCCGTGCAAAACGAGGATCGTGCCCTTCGGTTGCGAAACACCTTGCGGCTCGACGATCGACACGGCCAGCGTCGCCTCGGGCGGGCCTACCGTGACGGGGAACGTCTGATCGACCAGCCCCGAAAGGCTCTCCATCGACGGAATCGGATTCTGTCGGCCGGCAAACGGATTGAACCGGTTCGGCGTGTTGACCA
This sequence comes from Pirellulales bacterium, assembly GCA_016931075.1. Taxonomy (GTDB): domain Bacteria; phylum Planctomycetota; class Planctomycetia; order Pirellulales; family Thermoguttaceae; genus JAFGFF01. The sequence continues at coordinate 2,979 of JAFGFF010000433.1, forward strand.
TCAAATGGGCCAACGGCAGCGCACAGCCGCTCTGCGTCACACCGGCCAGAAGCACCAGGCCCAAGATTATTCGGTTTCGGGGCGAGAGTCTCATCACGATCCTCCTTGAACGACGAGACGCGGAAAAGGGTGCCAGACACCTTTTGTGCGCAGCACCCGAAGGGCCGTTCCGGCAAAAGGTGCCTGGCACCCTTTTCCGCCTCGTTGCTCCGAGGTGTGAACGGTTGCGCAAGCAGGTCGCCGCTGTCCAAGCGACGCATCCCGCTGCTTGCCCTCTCCTGGGCGAGAATCCCCGGCCAATGTCACGCCGAAAATCCGAACGGCGAATCATAACCGCTCTGGGGGGGAGGGCACAAGGCGGATTCGAGCGGTTTCTGGGCATGGCTCGCCGCCCGTAGACGCGGCGTCTCGCCGCTTCTACGGGCCAGCCATTAATTTCATCCCGGAGGGATGTCAGCCATTAGCCCCGGGTCGCGAAGCGACCCGGGGAAGGCGGTGGCCTTGCGTTGGCCGACCCCGGAGGGGTCGCAGCGCGGGTGATGCTCCAACCGGCTGAATCCATGTCAGCCACTTGTTATGATATGTCCTACGGAAGTACATGCTTGACGGCCATAACGGCCCATTCCAAAGTGTGGAAGTGTCGGACGGTGACGCGACGCGATAGGAGAAAAACCATGCGGGAGTTCCGCTTTACCAGGACATATCGAGGCGGGGTGAAGGCCGTCGTTTTCGACTGGGCGGGGACTACCGTGGATCACGGTAGCATCGCCCCGATGCGCGCCTTCATTGAACTCTTCCGGCGTCACGGGATTGAGATCGGCATGGCCGAAGCCCGTCAGCCTATGGGCATGCAGAAAAGGGATCATATCAAGGCCATCGTCGAGATGCCCTCGGTGGCCCAGAGGTGGCAACAGACTCACGGCGTGCCGGCCGGCGAGACGGCCATTGACGCCATGTACGACGATTTCGTTCCCCTTCAGATTGAATGCGTCGCTCGCTATGCCGATCCGATCCCGGGCGTTTGCGACGTGGTTGCCAAGATGCGTGCGCAAGGCATCCTGATCGGGTCGAACACGGGTTACAACAAACAGATCATGGATGTGCTGGCGCCCGCTGCCGGACGCGCTGGCTACTTGCCGGATTGCATCGTCACTTCCGACGACGTCGCGGTTCACCGCCCGGCCCCGTGGATGGCGCTCGAATGCGCACGGCGATTGGGCGTCTACCCGATGTCGGCTATCATTAAAGTCGATGACACCGTACCAGGAATCGAGGAAGGCCTGAATGCAGGGATGTGGACCGTTGGCGTGAGTGAGACGGGCAACGAGGTCGGGTTGTCGCTCGATGAGCTGAACGCCCTGGAGCCCGCGCGGCGAGAACACCTTCGCCAAACGGCCACGCAACGCCTTGCCCAAGCCGGCGCACATTATATCATCGACAGCGTTGCCGACCTGATGCCGTGCCTCGACGACATCCATCGTCGTTTGGCACAAGGCGAGTCCCCCTGACCACACCACCTCGTGCGATGAAACGCTCGCCGACGCAGAGGACTTTCTTGGATGACTGACAACGAGAACGAAACGCTTCCCCATAACGATCGTCTCCCGCAATACATCCTATTCGGCGAGGGTGCGATCGGCCGGATTGGAGAGGTCCTTGACGCCATGGCGGTCGAGTCCGTCTTGGTGGTGGCTGACCGACACGCCTATCATCTAAGTGGCGCGGAGGCTGCCATCGAGCCGGTTCTGTCGAAGCGAAAACACGAGATCTTCAGCGATTTCCAGGAGAATCCGTCGCTCGAGAATATCGAAGCGGGAATCGCCCGACTGAAGGACGGCCGACACGACGCCATTCTCGCCGTCGGGGGTGGATCGGCAATCGACGCCGCCAAGGCAATCGCGGCCTGTTCCGCCCAGGAAGCGTCGGCCAGAGCGGTCATCACCGGCCAGGCGCCCCTCGATCGGCCCGGACTACCGACCATCGCCGTTCCCACCACCGCGGGCACCGGCGCGCAGGTGACGCACTTCTCGGCCGTTTTCATCGAGGGGCGGAAGTACTCGCTTGCGCACCACACCTTGCGCCCCACGGCGGCGATCGTCGATCCGAATCTCACGTTCAGCATGCCGCCTCGAGTCACGGCGTCGACCGGTCTGGACGCGCTCTGCCAGGCGATCGAGTCGATGTGGGCAGTCGGCTCGACGAACGAGTCAAGGCAGTTCGCCCGTCAGGCGATTCGGTTGGCCCTGACGCACCTGGAGTCGGCCGTCTCTTGCCCCACGCCGGAGAACCGGCGCGCCATGTGCGAAGCATCGCACCTGGCCGGGCTGGCTATCGACATCAGCATGACGACGGCCGCCCACGCGATGGCATACGCTCTGACAATCGATTACGGCGTTCCTCACGGCATGGCCGTCGCGCTGACCCTGGCCCCGCTGCTGGAGTTCAACAGTGCGGTCAGCAGTGCGGACTGCATGGATCCTCGAGGCCCGGAGCATGTACGTGGTGTGATCGAGGAAGTGGTCAATCTCTTCGGCTGCCACACACCCGAGGACGCCGGTGCCCGATTTGTGGATCTTCTTCAGGCGATCGATTGCCCGACACGACTGTCCCAGGTCGGCCTCACCAGCGACCAACAGCAACAGACGCTGGCCTCCGGCGTGAACGCTGCCCGGCTTGCCAACAACCCTCGGCAACTGACCACCGACCGCATCAATCAACTCCTGGCATCCATCCGCTAGCTCTTTCGCCCGCGCCCCCCTGCTCGTCGCCCGTAGACGCGGCGTCTCGCCGCGTTTGGGAGTGGGCATGCGTTGCCGACGAGTCTGACGCTCCAACAGGACGACAAGGCCACGGCACAACCGGAATGCAAACACCTAGCGAACGCGGCGAGACGCCGCGTCTACGATACTGCTAACCACCCTCCCGAACAACGCGGCGAGACGCCGCGTCTACGTAATCGATGGCCTGTTTAGCGAACAGCTTTACGCCGTTTCGCAGATCCCCCGCGTGTTGTCTGTCACGAGTCAATCAGGGATGCCCGGATCGTCTTCAATCCAAGTCCAGTTGTCGAAGTTCTCAAATGTACCACCACACTCACATCCAGCTACCTTGTCCCGATGTTTGACACGATGACAGTTATTGCATATGTCGATGTCGATACGTGGGTTCAGAGGATCAAGTTTCCTCCGAAGGATAATCTGTAGAACGTAGCACCCAATGCCAAAGATAATCCCAGTACCGATACCATGGGCAAGGACCTGTGTCCATGAATCAGGCCAATTCGCTGCACTCGCACCTTGACGAGGCCCCAGAACTGATGTCGAAACACTAATGACAAAACCGATAGGAATCAAGGCGAGTGGACCTCGGAAAGACAACCACATGGGATGACGTTTCTTCGCGATCTGCTGATTACTCTTTCGTATCCACATTGATGTACTACCCGTATTGGAAAACATACTTATAAGCAGCACCAAGTAGCCGTAGTCCGGGTCGTGACCCGGCGAAATACGGTTTACCGACGTCAGGTCACCGGGTCACGACCCGGCCTACGCGAATGGCCTCGATACGAAGCTTTCATGGCCCCCCGTGTGTTGCCCATCACGAGTCAGTCGGGGGTTCCCCTGCTCTCTGCTTCAGTCCGATGGTTCCTCCCCGTCGTCGACCCAGGTCCATTTGGTGAAGTCTTCGAACGTGCCACCACATTCACACGCCTTTTCGCGGTTGGGATTTCTTGTGCGATGGCATTGGTTACAGATCTCCACATTCGGCCCTAGGAGAGGATTAGTGAGTGCTCTGCCGAAATAAACCTGAAAGAAATAGACCCCGATTGCAATAAGGGTGGCAGAAAACACCGCTTTAAAGAGAAGTATCGTCCAGGACTCATCCCTGTAAAGACCGGTGTACCAATGCGGACGAAATATTCCGGAAAATAGAACAAGGAGAAAGATAATCACAAACCAGCCAACTGGCGCCACAGCGGAGAACCAGCGTTCACGAGCCATGTGCTCGTCGGTCTTGCGTATCCACATCGAACCGCTCTCCCTTTAAAGCACTATTCTCAATTCCCAGTCCGGCAGTTCCGGGAACACCACCTTTAGCTATTTGAACCGAAAGGGATCAGGATGATCTATGCCTACCCAAGTCCCCTAAAGGTAGTTCTGCCCCATTTTATCCCCAAACGCCCTTCTCAGATATACTCCGCGAACAACTCCCGGCTCGGTCGCGGGATGACGGTTTCGGAGACGAGCAGGCCGCGGGAGCGGGCTTCGGCGGAGGCGGCTTGGACGCCGGCGCGGACGTCGGCGACGCTGCCGGTCATGAGGCAAAGGCCCTTGCCGCCTAGGGCCATGGCGATGTGGATGCGGAAGAGGGTCACGCGGGCGGCCTTCGCGGCGGCGTCGGCGGCGGCCAGGACGGCTGTGCCGCTGAACGTCTCGATGATGCCCAGGGCGTCGGCCTGAGAGTCGGCCAGCGTGACCGACTGGCCCAACGCGGGGAAGACCGATTCGTGGACCTGGGCAAGAACGAGCTGGTCGATCACCGCTTCCTTGGCCACGTTCAGCCCGGCCGCGATCGCCGCCTCGACGTCGCTGACCGTGCCGCCGAGGACGACCAGGTACTTGCCCGAGCAAATCGTCCGGGCGATCAGCAGATTGACCGACGCGGCCTTGAGCATTTCGTCCTGAGCCTGGTAGCCCAGCCCGATGCTCGAAAACTCGATGACTCCAATGGACGTGAGCGAAGGCATGGCGGTTCCTTGATGGTTTGGCGAACGTCCGGTTCGTGTTTTTTGGATCAATTATTGGGTGCCATGCCCAGACGACCGCTTTAGCGGCGAATGGGCATGCTGGCGAGGCTAGCCCGAGTACATGCCCATCCGTCGTTGACACGACGTCTGGGCATGGCACCCGCTTTCTTGTTCTATTTGTTTTCAATCCAAACGACGCCGTCGGCAATGGCGGTGACGGTGCCGTCGATCGAGGCGTGGACTTCGGCGCCCAGCGCCGGTTTGCCGTTTTGGACGGGGCGGCGGCCGACGACCTGGCCGCGGCGGACCGTCTCGCCAGGGCTGACGGCCGGCTCGCACGGGGCCCCGATGTGTTGTTTCAAACGGATGCCGACCTTCGAGGCGGGCAACAGATCCTTGACCAGCGGCCCGACGTTGCGAAACTGGCGGAGGCCCAACTTCTGCATCAGCCGGGCCGTGGGCTGCTTGCGGTTTTCCATGTGCAATTCGGCCCGCTGCGGATTGAACGGCGCGTTTTCATAACGCTGGCCGTCGGCCATGAGGCGGCGCTTGTTCTGGGTGCAGACGTTTTTCGGGTCGAGGTCCTCGGGGCACGAGACCATCGTGCACAGGTTGCACTCGCAGCAGAAGACGGTCCCTCGGACGTTCGCTTCACCCACCAGGTTGAAGCCCAGGCTCCGCATGGCCGCGTGCGGCTCGATCGGATGGCCCAGGAGCCAGCGAGGGCAAAGCTCGGTGCAGAAGCTGCACTGGTCGCACGCCGCGCGGCCGATCCGGGCGATGCCCGACCAGTCCTGGCGATAGCGACGCGTGACCACATGGTCGTCGGGCAGCACGAGGACCGCGCCGGTCGTCTTGTCGACCAGGGCGTCGTGGTTTTCTTCGAGCCGGCCCATCATCACGCCGCCGACCAGGTAGTTCGGGTCCGGGATCGTCGGTCCGCCGGCGGCCGCGACGCACTCGGAGAGCGTCACGCCGACGGGCACCCGGAGCGTGACCGGCTGGGCGACCGCTCCGGCGACGGACAGGTATTTTTCGACGACCGGTTGGCGGTCGGCCCGGGAGACGTTCAACGCTGTTTCGACGTTCATCACCACGGCCCCGACGTGCAGCGGAATGCCGCCGGGCGGGATCGCGCGGTGCAGGACGTCCCAGACCAGGATGAACTCGTCGCCGGCCGGATAGGCGTCGCGCAAGGGGGCGATTTCCATGCCCCGGCTCAGCTTGGGCCGCAGCAGGTCGATGACCTCGGTGTATTTTTCCTTGATGCCGATCACACCGCGCGGCGCCCCGACCAACCGCATCCCTTCGGCCAGCCCGGCCAGCACGCCGTCGGCCTCGGCCCGGAGCAGTTCCTTGTCCTTGTGCAACAGCGGCTCGCACTCGGCCGCGTTGATCAGGACCGTGTCGGCTTTGGCCGCCAGCTTGACATGGGTCGGAAACCCGGCCCCGCCAGCCCCCACCACGCCCGCCTGGGCAACGTCTTCTACCGTAATCTTCGCCATGGTCTCCTCATGCCCAACGGCTTTTCTCTAGGGTGGCATTGGCGTCTCGCCAGTGTTGGGAAGGGATAATCACTGGCGAGACGCCAGTGCCACCCGGTATCAGTGCCACCCACCATGTGAGGCGCCGTGAAGTGCTCCTATAGATGCAATCTGGAAGGTCTTCTAGTATAGCCTCTTCCGGCGGTTCTCGGCAAATGGGCCTTATTACGGGGCACTCTGCAGCCCATTTACAGATGCACAGGCGCCATGCCTGTAGGGAACGCCCTCTGTGGCGTTCCGCTGGTTTCCGCAGGATTGTTGCTTTCAAAACCGGAACGCCACAGAGGGCGTTCCCTACAGCGTGTCGATACAGGGTGTCGATTGGCGATTCATGTCAGGCACAGCCTGACCTACAGGTTACAGACACTCCGTCCAGCCGCGTTTTTCCAGTTCTTGGGTCACTTGGCGGATGGATTCCTCGTTGTTCTTATTGGCCACTAGGGTGGCGTCGGGGGTGACGATGACGATCAGGCCGTCGACGCCCAGGGTCACGACGACGTGGTCCTCGCGGTCGCAGCGGATGATCGAACCGGTCGTGTCCAGGCCGATGTGTCGGGCGGCGTCGACCACGTTGCCCTGGGCGTCGGTGTCGTGCAGCCGTTCGATCGCCCGCCAGCTCCCGACGTCGTCCCACTCGAACGGCGCTTCGATCACAACCACGCCCGAGGCGTGCTCCATGACGCCCAGGTCGATCGAGATCGGTTCGATCGCGGCGAACTGGTCGGCCAGCGCCTGGGCGTAGTCGAGCGTGCCGATGGTCTTGGCGATCTGATCGAGACGCTCGCGCATCTTGGGCTGGAACCGCTCGATCGCGTCGAGGATCGTCCGCGCCTTCCAAACGAAGATGCCCGAGTTCCAGTAGAAGCCGCCGGAGGCGAGATACTTCTCGGCCGTTTGCGCGTCGGGCTTCTCGTGGAATTTTTGAACGTGGTACGACGGCGAGGCGCCGGTCACGGTGTTGGATTCGAGCGGGGCGGCCCGTTCGATGTAGCCGAACGATTCGGCCGGATAGGTCGGGCGGATGCCGAACGTGACCATCCGCGCGTCGTCCTCTTCGACCAGGGCCGCCGCCTGGCGGATGGCCTGTTGAAAGGACTCGTTGGGCCGGATGACGTGGTCCGACGGCATCAGGGCCATGATCGCTTCCGGATCGCGTCGGGCGATCTGCACGGCGGCCAGCCCGATGCACGGGGCCGTGTCCCGCTTGCACGGCTCGACCAGGATGGCCTCGCCCGGCAGGTCGGGCAGTTGCGTGGCGATCTTCTCGGCCAGCGCGGCGGTCGTCGCCACCCAGACCCGCTCCGGCGGCGCCAGTTCCCCGAGCCGGTCGACCGTCGCCTGGATCATCGTCCTCGGCCCGATCATATTCAGAAGCTGCTTCGGCCTCGCCCTCCGGCTCTCCGGCCAGAACCGCGTCCCCGCCCCGCCCGCCATGATGACTGCATGAAGCATGAGATTATTTCCTTGCAGGAAGCTGGGTGCCATGCCCAGACGTCCGCTTCAGCGGCGGATGGGCATGTGTGTGACGCACTATGCCTTACCGGTATTTCTTCTTGTCAATCGGTGTCAACATCGGCAACGAACCACGGTCGATAGGGATTGGCTCATCAACACCCGTCTCCCACGCTCGACAACTCGACCAAGGCCAGTCCGCCGGGTTCTCGACCAATCCACGCCGAACAGGGTTATGGTGAACGTAGTCGATCTTCTCGAAAATGTCAGGGATACTCCGCAGATTCCGGTCGTATCCTCCGCCGCGTTGCCAGAACCGGTGATGGCGTTTGCCGTTGGGTTGAATGTCTTCGAGCCGCGGAAGAAAATCCGGCCGATGACGCCGTAACCAAGCCAAAGCCCGGTTCGACACCGCTTGTTTCAGGGCAGTGAGGATTGCCGAGACCTTCACGTCCTGGTGTGGCATAAGGATCACATGCACATGCTCGGGCATGATAACGTATGCCCATAAATCGAATAGTCCTCGCCCTCGCGCCGACTCGAACGCCTCCAACATCCACCGGCACGATCGCGGCCGCCCGAGAAGCGGCAAACGCTGGAAACACGAGAACGTCAGGCAGTGCGCCTCGCCCTCCAAATCAAATCGTTTACAGCGTTTGTGGTGGATTGCTGTCATGGAGTGGTTATCAGAAAACGTTTGTCAACACAATACGGGTGCCATGCCCAGTGCATTGAAACAAACAGGCCACAGTACATCTATATCCACTTTGTCGCTAAAGTGTGCTTGGTGTCATCTCGCAGCAGTTGGCAGAAATCTATTTGGTCAAGCATCTGCCGATGAAAGGGACGGTTTGCATAGGGATGTAAGAGCCCAAGCACGTTTGGCGGCTTGCATCCGAATCCACCAACCAATACGCCCGAAACCGGCTGCCGTGCCTCTGCAACGTCAGAGGATCCCATCGGTTTCAAGAAAGCGGCCGACTTGAGTTGTGTAGAAAGATATGGCTCTCCGACCATGCCCCCTGTTTTTGGATCAACAAGCCATGAGATCATGGAATCACCAGTCAATAGATTCTCGATGTGGTGTTTCTGAATGCAGATAGCCGACGCATGAAAGTGAAATGTCCCAACAGCAACCAATGCCGGCCCATCAAGGCCAGCACACTGTGGCGTTTTCTGTTTTACCTCGTTAAAGATAGCCGAATTCAAGTTGCCGTAATGCTGAGGACCGCCTTTTGTTGGCGTGTCAGCGAGAGTTGTATGCCGGGTGACACTGTCGATACGAAGGCATGTGACCTCCACGTAGAAGACATCGCCATTTTTCTGACATTTGAAATCCGGAGGATCCACTGGCTCGACAGTAACACCGCAGTCTTTCAAGACACCCCAAAACATTGCCTCGCACATGGCTGCTTCAGGATCATTCTTGTATCGGTGTGCCCATCTCCTGTCATGACCGCCCTCGAACTGTTCAATCCATTTGACAAACAGTCGAAGCACCTTTGGATCAGGTTTGAAGTCACAGGAGGGTGGTGTCATCTTAACTGCTCTATAAAACCGCCATGCCCTGTTTGTGTCAATATCGGGAACCCGCTAACGAACCTCAACGAAAACAACACGCAATGATGGATAATCCGACAGTGAAGACTGACCCCGCGTATCTATCCATGCTATTCGACGTTTGTGCATTGCATTACACCGGGTGTGATACAAAGCCATGGTGCCTTGTAATCCCTGCTCGATATCCCGACCACATGCCCATCCGCCGCTGAAGCGGACGTCTGGGCATGGCACCCAGTGGCGTCTGGGCATGGCACCCGAGTTTCTGTGCCAATGATCGTCAACCGACTATCCTAGCAGAAAAACCTCGCCTCGGTCACCCGCGTGCCTGGGGGGATTTTGGCGGGGAGGTCGTCGGCCCAGAGGGCGAAGAGGGGGCTGATTTCGACCGGGACACCCTCCGCAATCTCGACGCCGGCCGTGCGGAGCCAGGACGTGTGTTCGGCGATGAGTTGGGCCTGGACGGCCTCGGGCGAGTCCTGGGCGGAGCCGGGGGCGTTTTTGAGCGGGGCGAAATGCCGGGCCGGGTCGACTTCGACGACGATGGCGTTTTGGGCCTCGGGCAAGAGATCGAAAATGAATCGTTCGAACTTGATCGCGTTCGGCTCGGACGGATCAATGAGGTTGCCTTGCCGGTCGAGGTGAGAGACCTTCTTCTTGGCCAGGTGGAACGGCAGGGCGTCGGCCGTGTGGGCCATCCGGTCGAGGAACGCGACGTCCATCACGTGGACGGCGATGCTGCCAGCCCAGATTTCCAGTTCGCCGTCCGGGCCGCGCCGTTCGAGCAGTTCCTTAACTGCCTCTTCCTTATCGGCATCGCTGTATTCGATTACGTGAAGACGCCCGTCGACCGCCACGATGTTGCCGACCCGGTCCGACGGGCTCTGTTTGGCGACGACTTGGGTCGACATCTCCGACCGGCTCAGCAGATGGTAGCCCAGGAACTCCAGCCCACAGATGTCGACCAGCGGGTTGTCGACTTGAAGGTAGAACAGGTAGCGGATGCCGCGTTCGACGAGTGCGTCGAGCGAACCGCTTCGGACCAGCGCGGCCAGGGTGCCACCATGTCCGTCGGGGCTGAGGGCCAGGTGCCCGGGCTCGGCCAGCAGAAGCTTGCCCGAGGCTGCGTCGACGGCCGGCATCGTGCCCTGGCAAAAGACGGTCACGTCCGACTCGGGCAGGCCGAAGCGATCGTGCTGGTCGAGGAAGGCAATCGTCTCGTCGTGCGTGGCCGGGCTGGTCATCAGGCACAGCGGGACGGCCGCGCCGTAGCGCCGCGAGGCGGCGAGGATTTTTTCGAGGTGGATCTGAAAGAGGGAATTGCCCGAGACGGGCCCGATTGGATACATGCCCTTGGGATGTTCGAATCCCAGCCGCGACCCTTGCCCCCCGGCCACGAGGATTACGCCGACCTGCCCGGCCCTCAGGGCCTCGGCTGCCCGCTGTTTGGCCTCGTCGACCGAGAAGGGATTCTTCTGCGGCGCGGCGAGTCGGAACGCAGGCGGCGGCCCGGCCCGATTGGCCAACGCCTTCAGCGACATGGCCGTGTGTTCGCCGGCGTGCAGGACGGCCAGCAGGGGGAAATCAATCTGGCGAATCTCCTCGGCCAGCGCGTCGCGCTCGGTCGGGGTCAATTCGTCCCAGAAGCCGAGCACGTGTTCCTGTCCGTGCTCGACGAGCATGGCCCGCAATTCATCCATCATTGCCGGGTATCTCTGAAGGGTTTAGCAGCCTGTTGGAAAAGGGGACAGGGTGCCATGCTCCACGCTTGCGTGGGCATGTTTTGGGAGGGATTTTTCAAGTCCCACATGCCCACGCAAGCGTGGAGCATGGCACCCGACGTAGTAAAGTGGAAATCACCGAAAGCACTGCTGGACAAGCCAGCAGTGGCACCCGAGTCTCGCCAGTACCGGTTGGCCAGTACCGGTTGGGAGAAACACTGGTGAGACACCAGTGCCACCCGAAAAAGCAACTATTGAAGTCCTACTTCGCCGCGCGTTGCCAGGTGAGGATCATCCAGCCTTTGGCCGTCTGCCAGGTGTCCAGTTGGAGCGAGCCGGCCTTCTTCCACTGGCCGCGCAGCTCCAGTACGCCTCGAGGCTTGAGCTTGGCTTCGAGCACCCGGTCGAGCCGGTCGGTCAGGAGCCGGCGGATGGTCTGCTCGCGGGCCGAGAGCTTGTCCTTGCCCTGCTTGAAGTTGGGCGGAAAGACGGCCAGATCGCCCTGGCGAACGGCCACGAGACCGTGTTTGTCCCGCTCGATCTTGTAGGCGGCCGTGACGTTCATCGGCGGATACTCGCTGTCGCCGCGGAACCAGGCGTTCGCCCGAATGGCTACGACGAAACCGTTCTCGGCAAACGTCACGGTGAACGGCTCGACCGACGCGAAGCTGATCGCCCAGGGCTCGGCGTCCTTTTGTGCCTGGAGTCGCTCGGGCACCTCGCCGAGGATGTCCTTGACCGTTTTGAGGAACTCGTCCTCGCTGAGCGTCCGCCCGGCCAGGAGCGTTTCGGCCCCGTTGTTGATCATCGACTCGTGCACCCGCACGGCCAGATCGGACTCGCCGGTCAACTCGGGCGGCGCGGCCAGGGCGGCCAGTTGGGCCGAGCCGGCCTGCAGGACAACGACATGCAATGCGTCTTTCGACGTCTTGAATTGCAGCATCTCCGGCCAGACGCGCCGTGCGAACAACGGGGCGCGGACCTTCGTCCGGAAATCCTCGTTCGCCTTGGCCACCTTGGCGTCGGCCTCCTCGTTGATCCGCCGGTTCAGCTTGGCTTCGGCGTGGCACGAAGCGATGGCCTCGGCCCGACCCTTGTCGCGACACGCCCGGCGCCAGGCGATCCGCTCGACGAACCGGCCGCCCCGGACGGCTTGGATGCTCTGGATATCCGTCGAGGTCGAGGCGTCGGCCACCGACGGCATCGTCCGGATTCCCTCGGCGTCGAAGACCACCTGCTTGCGGGCTTCCAGGTCGGTGAGGCCCTGGCTATGGATGCGGACCGGACCGTTCCGGCCGATCGTGCTCGATTCGGTCTGACCGCGGAACAGCAGCTCGATCGCCGCGTCCTGGGGGTCGTCGGACAGAGTCGCTGTGACCGTGCCGATCGTGTGGCCCGTGCCGTGGACCGTGGTGCCCAAGATAACGTCATGGACCGGGCTGGTGTCGTCGACCTTGTCTTCGAATCCGGCCGAGACCAGGGGGCTCGACATCCGGATCATCAGGTTGGGATGGCGGAGCCGCTCCCGGATCTGGCCGATCATTTGCTTGCCTTGGCCGAAATCTTCCAGCCAGCCGACGATCTGACCGATCACCGCGGCCTCGCGCGGCGTCGGGTTGTTGGCGTAGCTCTTCAACCGCTTCGGCAGGGTCTTCATGAGCTTGTCGTAAGCCGCCGCGATCTCCGGATTGTCGATGCCGCGGGCGATGTTCAGGTAGTGCTTCAGCGCCTGACGGACGTCGACGAACCAGACCAGTTCCAGGCCTGGATAGGAAGCGTCCAGCCGCGAATAGACCGCGTCGAGCTTCTCCGGATCGAGAGGGCCCTTGGTCCGAAGCTGATCGAGAAACGCGTCCCACTTCAGATAGGCCTTCCACGCCTTGCCGTTGGGGCCGTCCTGGTCCAGCCTAGCGGTCAGCCGCTCGACCGCCTCGTCCAACTGGCGACGGACCTGACGCAGATTGTCCTCGGACAAGGCCTGAAACGGCTCATCATCCGCATAGGGCTCGAGGACCTGAATCGAATTGATTTCATCGATGGTTATGCATTCGATGCGAGCTTGAGCCTCGGCCTTGGGGGCAGGGGCCATCCCGACCGCATTCGTTGCGGGTGGATCGCCCTGGCCGCCGGCCAGGCATACGTTCAGTAGGATCGCGACGGCGAAGATCGCCGTCCGGGGGAGGAAGGCCGTCATGGGAGTACTCCCTTGTGCTGGGGAGGCCGCTGGGAAGCTCGAGCGTTTCGCACGGGAGGCTCCAGGGCCGTGGCATCGATTCTGGGGGGGATTTGTGCCCAACTGGCCGAAAACTCGCTCCGACCGGTTGATTTTCACTACGTTACCCGCTAAACCTAGTTCTGCCAACCACGGTATCAGGGTACAGGGCAATCGGGCCAGGGAAAAGGTGACAGCCACCTTTTGCCGGCACGGCCCTTCGGGTGCTTCGCACAAAAGGTGACTGTCACCTTTTCCCTGGCTGGCTACGTGTTCGGCCCGGCATACGCCGGACGAGCGGGTACGATGCCATTCAAAGATAGCCTACCGAGTACGCAGGATTTGCGTATCATCGGGCCATATATACCCCCCAATAAGGGCCGGCTTGCCGGTCTCTTAGCGTCCCGTACCTGGTCGAGTCGGAACCTCGACTGTGTGCATTCCACGGACGGCGCGTAGGCCCCCCCGCTGGGCCGCGTGGACCACCGATTTTGCCGCTTTGAGGAGGAATCCGTCCATGCGTTCGAGTCTGACTGTCTGTTTCACTGCTCTCGCCCTGGTCCTCCTAACCCTGTCCACTCCGGCCGCCGAGCCCCAAGCTGGCTGGATGTCCGACTATGCGGAGGCCATGTCTCGGGCTGAAAAACAAGGCAAAATGCTGCTGGTCGTCTTCACCGGCCAGGACGCGGCCTGTCCGGCCCGGGCTATGCAAGATCGTCTCCAGGCCGACCCCGCGTTGGGCAAACGGCTGGCGGAGGATTACGTCTGCCTGAGCCTGCCGGCCGACGCCCAGATTCACGTCGGCGGCCAGCCGGTGAAGGTGCTCGACCACCCGGCCTTTACGGAACTCGACAAATCACCTGGCATGGCCGTGCTCGATTTCACCGCTCCGAAGGCGGCCCATTATGGCCTTGTGGTCAGTACGATTTCCGGGGTCGACGCCAAGGATTTTTCGACCGAGAAGCTGGCGATCTTACTGGACCTTCCCCCCGGCAGCCCCGACGCCCGGGCCGAGCTGCTGGCCACGCGGCTCGAGCAGGCAAAGGTGGGGCCGCCGCTGCAGTGGCTTTCGGACTACGCCCAGGCGACTAGCCAGGCGAAACGCGAGGGCCGGATGCTGTTGATCCTGTTCGCGGCCGAGGGGGACGCCGCGCGGTGCGACAGCCTGGAAGAAGACGTCCTGGCCGACACGGCCGTCCGCAAGAAGCTGGCCCAATTCACGCGACTCCGCGTTCCGCTGGACGCGACGATCCGCATGGACGGCAAGGAAGTCCGCCTGATCGATCAGTCGGGCTTCGAGGAAATGCTCGGCCGGCAAGGGATCGCCATCATCGACTATACCGATCCGAAGGCCGACTTCTTCGGCACGGTCGTCAGCACGTTCCCGATCCTGTACGGGCGTCCCTATTCGACGGACAAGGTCCTGACGATGCTCGATCTGCCCTCGGGCACGCTCACGCAGCGGACGTTGATCTTCGCCGTGCGGATCCACCCCGAGCGTCCGGCTAGCACGAACGGGCAGTTGCTGAACGACTTGGCTCGGGAAGCCGCCTCGCACTCCGATCTTCAAGCTCGAATCGGCCGCCAGGGCCACCACCAGTGGAACACGCGGTTCCAACGTATCCGCTCTTTGCTGCCGGGCTACTCGACGCCCTCGGAAGTTTGCGCCGAAAGCTGGCCGGGCGAGGGGCTCCTGGTTGCGGCGATCGATTGCGTGCGGTGCTGGCGGCTCTCGTCGGGCCACTGGAGCAAGGTCCGCTCTCGGCATCTCTACTTCGGCTACGACATGCGCCGCGGCCGAAACGGCATCTGGTACGCCACCGGCATCTTCGGCGAGTAGCGGTAGCGTCTCGTCACACGTGGTTCGGCAGCCACGTTGTCCATGCCATGGGTGCCATGCTCCACGCTTGCGTGGGCATGTTTTCGCGGCATTTCAGAATTTTTCATGGATGCCATACCCAGACGACCGCCTTGGCTGCGGATGGGCATGATAGTTGGATACCCTTGCCAACATGCCCATCCGCTGCTGAAGCAGCGTCTGGGCATGGCACCCGAATTCCCGGA
>JAFGFF010000434.1 GCA_016931075.1 Pirellulales bacterium
CTGGGTGGTACTCCGTCTGGGTAGGTCACTTCAATCCGCCCCAACGGGGCCTGGTTCTCCCAGCCCAGGGCGCCGCCCTGGGGATTCAGGCCGGTAATTCAGTTGTCTTTCGGGCCAACGGCCCAACAGTTCGGAGGAACGGTTGGCCCGTTGGGCCGATACATCCGATGCTGCGATCACCCGATCCCCAGGGCGATGCCCTGGGCTGGAAGAACGGCTGGGCCTTCGGCCCGTCTGCACTCACCAGCATGTCGTGGATGCCACCCACCGTCCGTTAGAGTTCCGCCTCGTCGGCCTCGGCCAGCATGGGCCGAAGCTCGTCGACGAAGTCGTGGACGTCTTCGAATTGCCGATAGACGCTGGCAAAGCGGACGTAGGCGACCTGGTCCAACTGACGGAGGTGGTGCATGACCAGTTCGCCCAGGTAGCGGCTCTCGACCTCGGCGTCGGCCTTCGACTCGACGAGGTTTTCGACCGTGGTGACGATCTGTTCGAGTTGGGCGTCGGAGACGGGCCGTTTCCAGCAGGCCTTTTCGAGGCCCTGCTTCAGCCGGGTCCGGTCAAACGGCACCCGAACACCGTCCTTCTTGACCACCTTGACCGTCTGCTCGACCCGTTCGTAGGTCGTGTACCGCCGCTTGCAGGCCAGGCACTCGCGACGCCGGCGGATCGCCTGACCGTCCTCGCTGGCGCGCGAGTCGACCACCCGATCGTTGTCCTCGTGGCAAAACGGGCAATTCATCGTCCGACCTCTCCTTGTCGAATCCCGCATGTACCTCGATCCAACGGGCACCATACAGGTTCAATGGGTGGCACTGGCGTCTCGCCAGTGGTCTCCCCACTAGCACTGGCGAGACGCCAGTGCCACCCTGCTGCTCATGACACCTGGACACGGGCAATGCAGGCTCAATAGACCCGTTCACTATACCGCAACCGACCCTTGTACGGCGAGAGGCTAACACGGTTTTTGCCCCACTTTGGATTGTCCTCGCTGGAGGGGGAGGCCCTGCCCGGCGGCGTTGACGTGGCTCAACGTCGGGCGGGGTTGGCACAACCTTTTCGGACCAGTCATGATTTCCTATAATGCCGACCGGCGTGGATTTCTTTGAGACTCCTTCGGCCGTGGCGAATAACTCGAAGGCGACCATGTGCCGGGCACGTTGAAGTAAGTCTCTTCCGGGAGCCTGGGTGCCACTGCTGGCTTGTCCAGCAGTGTTTGGCAGAGGCGACCGGGAGAAGCACTGCTGGACAAGCCAGCAGTGGCACCCTCTCTTCGGCGGATTGCCCCATGGTTGCTTGACGATCAGTTCGCCCGACCGGTTTCCTTTCTCCAATTCAGCGAGGTTCAGACCTGATGAAATGTCCCGCATGTTCGGCCGAGGTGGTCAAGTCGGTCTATTGTCACAAGTGCGGCGCGCGGCTGGACGATCCCGAGGGGACGTCGGAAGGCGGCCCGGCCGACGCCGGCGGCTCCAATCCCGGTCCCCAACTGGCCGACCGGCTCCGCCAGGGCAACGGCGCCCAGCAGGACGTGCCCGAGGAAGAGCTTTGGGAGGGCACCTACAACGTCAAGGCCATGGCCGGTGCCTGGCTCGTGAGCCTGTTGGTCACGATGGGCCTGATCATCGCGGGCATCCTCATCGCCAAGCCCGTCGTGTGGTGGATCGTCCTGGGCCTGATCCTCGCCCTGTGGCTCTACCAGGTCGTCATCCTGGCCAGCCGCCGCCTGGGCGTCCGCTACCGGCTGACCACGCACCGGTTCTTCCACGAGGCGGGCATCCTGATCCACACGACCGACCTGATCGAGGTCATCGACATGGACGACATCACCTACCGCCAAACCCTGATCGACCGCATGACGGGCGTCGGCAGCATCAACATCATCTCGAGCGACCGCAGCCACCCCGACCTCCGCATCAACGGCATCGAAAACGTCCGCGACGTCGCCGCCATGATGCACGACGCCCGCCACGCGGAACGGATTCGGAGGGGGCTGCATATTGAGAGGATTTGAGTTGGACCGGCCAGACACGACGGGTGGCTGGGGCATCTGCCCCAGAACGTGGCAGACTGGGGCAAGTTCCACGGCCGCATATCCATGGTGATCTGTCAAGCGTGACATGCTAAAATAATGGCGGAGACGATATCCTTGGAAACGCCGCTCAGCAAGACACAAATCGACCGACTGGGGGACCGGCTCAAGAAGGACGTCCACACGGATAGCGATCTTCAGTTGCTTGACGATTATCGTCGGTCGTTCGCCGAGGCCTACGAGGCGGTGGTTCAGACAATTCGTGAAGGCGGTCAGTCTCCTACGGGTAGACTCGCCAAGTCCACGTTGTCCATTGTGGAGAAACTTCATCGTGAGAGTATCCGGCTGAGCCAGATGCAGGATATCGCCGGGTGTAGAATCGTCGTGGCGGATGTCCTTGAACAAGACAGGATTGTCGCTTGGCTGCGAGGTGTCTTCCCGAAAGCTTCCGTCGTGGACCGACGCGATAATCCTAGTCATGGCTATAGGGCCGTCCATATTATCCCTGAAGTATCGGGGAAACCGATCGAAATCCAGATTCGAAGTGCCCTGCAGCATTTGTGGGCCGAGCTTTCGGAAAAATCGTCTGATGTACTTGATCCAACGATCAAGTACGGTGGCGGATTTGGCGAATGGCGGAAGTTTCTCATTGAGAGATCCGAGGAAGTCGCGGATATTGAAGGCCTCGATAGGAAGTTAGCTCCTTGCATGGATGCCTTGGAAAACCATCTTGATGCAGAACATGATGTAGAAGTAGCTTCGATTATTGCACCGAAAGTACAGGAATTGCAGCGACTGCGCGACTCACAGCGAAACGAAATCGCCAATAGATTACAAGAGATGATTGCAATAATCACATTAATCGACTCGGAAAGGCGCAAGAAATGATTTTCCTCATCGTATACAACCGAAGTGAAGGCAACATCGTCGAGTTTCGAAACTTTGACGACTCGAAACGGCGCGAGGCTGAGGACACGCGACTTGAAACCGAATTGGCCCTCAATCGTGCAGGAGTGGGGCATGAAGTGGTCTTGCTGGAGGCGGAGAACGAGGCTGCGCTGCGCCGGACACACAATCGCTACTTCGAGGACCTTAAGGGACTCCTGAAATCTGGAAGCGATCAAGAAAGACAAGATCGCAATACCTAACCATGTGTTCCGGTGGCTTGGCTATCGGAGGACTGTCTGGCCCATTTCCCCGAAATGGATCGGCAAATGACATTCTCCAAGACCGTGCTATTATTATTCTTGACAATGCTCTGCTCGGTCGACACTGGTTGTGATCGGAGGGACACGGAAAAAGCGATTCAAGAACGGACCGAGAAGTCGGTCCCGAAGGAATTGCTCGATGCCAAGTTTCTTGAGTCTCTTCGGGTCAACGTTTCCAACGACCATCAACACCAGTTCGGACAGCTTCAATTTCCTGCCGATTCGCCTGAGGCGAAGTTGGCGCGGGAGTTTTTGCTCTCATTGCTTTCAGACGAAGAGGCCAGGCAGCTACCCCTTCGCGAAAGTGCCGGACTTCCTCCTGTACGGATCCGCTATGGTGATGATTCCCCATCACATCGTCTTGTCTTTGCGGTATTTGCAGAGCCCACGGTGGGCTATAGCGTCGAAGTGTACGCACGGCTGAGACCTCGCGGAAGCGTTGCGATTGTTAAACGACTCGTCTGCAACGAGAGAATCGTGGAGGAGCTTAACCGAGTATGGGACGCGTGTGAACGCAAGGCACAGCAACAGAAGAAAGGTAGCGATCAACCGGAAAGGAAATCGGGCAAACCTGCCGGTGTGCCAGCCAATGAAAGCAGAAGGACAAGACACCCTGCGTTAATGTGGAACAAAAAAAATGGCGAATCAGACGTTTCTGGTGACGGGCGACGAGGTTTGTCTGGGTGGTGATATTCCGGACGAGTTGATTGTCGCCGCGGCGAATTACATGATTCCGGTGTTTTGGTATTCGCTCTTTCGGGAAGGGGACGCCCGGTCGATTACCGTGGAGTGCGACGATGGCGAGCCGTATACCTACACCGCCTATACGGCAAATCGGCGGGAGGCACTGCGGCTGTCCAGGCAGCGGTGGCCGGCGCTCGCGCAGGTGCTCGATGGGCTCGCGGGTTCGTGGTACGTGAAATGGGCCGACTTCGTCGAGGCCAGCCCGGGCGAATTCGTCTATATAGAGACACTGGAACTCACCATCATGGCTGACAGCGACGCCTACACGGACGAGAGCCTGCGGTGTATCGGTGCTTTTTCCGAGCCCCCGCTGTTGAAGAAGGGCATTTTCCGACGGGCAGCCCTCCGCGAAAGCTGGCGTTTCCTCCTGCATGAGACCGCCGTCACGACTTCGACGTCGGTCATCAATGCCTCCTTGCTGTGTGGCTACTCCTGGGGTCGAGACGTTCCTTGGGATACCGGCCAGTAGCAGGCAGGGCAGCGGAAGTTGACGTGGAGGTTTACCATGCGTCCTGGAATCAAGAGAGCTATCCTGCGTGTGGTAATCACTCTGGCGGTCGTGCTGGGCATTCCTCTCGTGCTTGGCTATGTATGGCTGCAGCATCAATATGCTTATGGGATGAGCCATTGCTGTGATCTGAACCTGTACAACGCTCTTTGTCGCTACGCGGAATCCCACGACGGGGCCTTTCCCCATGGAGAGGCCTCGCCCGAGGCGTCGTTGAGTCTGCTTTATCGAGAGAAAACCGAATATGGAAGCTTGGCCGACGCAGGGTTGCTGCGTGGGAAGACGGTGCCCGAGTCCGTGGTGAAGGAAGTCCTTGAACGTGGTGAACTGCTGGGCCCGGATACGTGCGGCTGGTACTACGTCGAGGGGCTCCGCCTGGACGATGATCGTCGACTTGCGCTCTTTTGGGATAAAGTCGGACTCGATCATAATGGTGGGTTGCTTAACGGTGGCGGTCATATCGTCATGTTCGTCAGTGGCGAAAGAAGACACATCCCTGCTTCAGAATGGGACGCTTTTTTTAATAGAACAAAGTGAATTGCTCACGGCTCGAGGTGAACCAGCGAAAATCAAGAAAAAGAGGACAAAGGGAAAGAAAAGGTCAAAACCTGAGTTGTAATTGTCGTGCTGTTGGGCCAGCTACGAGCATGTTGTTTGGGATGGCCGTGCTAGCATGCCCATCCGCTGCTATAGCGTTCGTCTGAGCATGGCACACGGCTGGTGTGCAATTGGGACGGCAAGAGACGCCGGTGGGCCCAGACGGCAAAACGGACGATATACACGGGTTCTCTTTCAGAGTAAGTCGTTTCATGCTCAACGTTTTCGTGGTCTTTTCGGCTTTGGTGCTGGTCGTCAGCGGGGGTGTACATCTGGCAGGGCTTTGCCGGTGCGACGTGCGCAGCGCGATCCCGCAGATCTGGATCTTGCACGTCCTCGCCCTGGTGGCCTTCGCCGGGGGAGTCTACTATATCAATAAAGTTATGCGAGACCCGGAGCAGGATCAGGGGCGCTGCATTCTGGCCGCCCCGAAGTGGATCATAATTCTTGCCGGGATCTTGTTTGTTTACGCGGGCGTCAATTTCATGACGGTCATGATGTCAATGGAAGGCAACGTTGCAAGTCGCGAGTCCGATGGATCGTTCGCACTCACAGACCATGGCCAGGTTGTCCGGGAACTCAGCGAAGACGAATATCACCTATACAGGTCATGCGAAGTTCGTGCGATGTCGGGACACTGGATGTTCTTTTCCGCCCTCGCTTTGGTTTTCTTGACCGGGGCGAAACGATGGTCGAATTCCTGCCGGTCGAATGAGTGAGACCTGCCTGCCGGGTGCCATGCCCAGACCTCACTATAAAGAGGAATGGGCATGCTGTTTGGGGTGTCTGTACTAACATGCTCATCCAACCCTAAAGCGGTCGCCGACACTTGGATTTCGTACACCGCGCGCGGAACGAGCGCAGGGCGTTGGTTTATGTCGAGACAACATTTGCCGGGAAAGCTGGCGGCGGGTGAAATCGGGGGCGTGTTTCTGGTCGGTGACGCCTTTTTCTTGGGTTGTGGATCAAATCAACTGGGTGTCATGTCCACGCTTGCGTGGACATGCGGCGTTTGGAAACGCCCCGGGAGAACATGCCCACGCTTGTCGTGGTGCATGGCACCCGGTATGGCACCCGGTCGTTTCCGGACGGAAAAACCGGGCAGCCGTCAATATACTGAGGCGTGTCGGCCGAAGCGGGGCGACGACGACGAGACGACTCGAACCGGCCGTTTAACGTGGGGTACCCACGGCCGCGTTTGAACCGGAAGGAAACAGGTACGTCGGGCGGTCCCGAGCGGACGCAACTCCGCTTGGGCCCCCGGCGGGTTCCTGCCGGCACGCTGTTCAAATTGTCTCTCCACGGTCCGAGGCCGGTTTCTCAGCCCGGCTGCGGTC
>JAFGFF010000435.1 GCA_016931075.1 Pirellulales bacterium
CACGCTTGCGTGGGCATGTGGAACCTCAAAAAGCCGCGAAAACATGCCCACGCAAGCGCGGAGCATAGCACCCGTCGCCGGCTCTCAACCCTACGTCACGACATGTCGTGAGTGGCCTGAGAAATAGTATTCTAAGGACGGTTTTTCTCCACGTCCAGGGTGTCCTGGGCAAGGAAGCCACTCAACAGGGCGAGAACTTCGTCCTCGTCGCGACGGTGGTCGAAATCCAGAGTCAGCACGGGCCGGCCTTCGCAGAGGCAATCAATGCCCTCTTCTCGCACCCGGGCGTACTCGGCGGCAAAACGCTCGTCGAAGCCATACCAGCGGATCATGCTTTGGATGACTTGCTCGGTCGGGCGGCGACACCGGACGACGCGATACGCCGGGAAGGTGTCCCGATAGGCCCGCCACGCTTGGCCGATCCGCGGATCTTTCACGCCCCACGGCCGGCCCGTCTGCTCGCGAACGCGGACGAACTGCCCGATCCACGCCCGCCACTGAGACAACGACGTTTCGCCCCGCAACAACCGCTCGTTGGCTTCCAGGAAATCAAGGTCCTCGAAGAAGCCGTTTGGATTGCTCTCATTGGGTGGCCGGAACCGCCGGCCCATCGAGACGTCCAGCCGCGTATGCAACAGCCGTGCAACCAGGCTCGTGCCCGACCGGCCGGGACCCAGGACGAAGAGCGGAATGGAGGATTGTGGCATGGATATTAAAACACCCCGGCGCCGGCTCGGTTGAGGATGCCGATGTAGAAGAAGGCGAGGCGGATGATGAAAAAGATGATGATCGCGGCAATCAGTGCCCACACAGCCCAGCCGGCAAGCGTCATCAGGGTTGCCAGAGCCAGCTTGGCCCGTTCCTGATACTGGACCGACAGCCCACCCATCGACTCGACCAGGTTGCCCGTCTGCTCGCCGACGTGCATCGCATCGAGAAAATCACTTGGGAAGACGCCGGTGGCGGCGAACGCTTCGTAGATCGTGTCGCCCGAAGCCAAGGCCGCGTCGATCGAGTGAATCTGGTCGAGGAACCGG
Organism: Pirellulales bacterium; assembly: GCA_016931075.1. Taxonomy (GTDB): domain Bacteria; phylum Planctomycetota; class Planctomycetia; order Pirellulales; family Thermoguttaceae; genus JAFGFF01. The sequence continues at coordinate 1,038 of JAFGFF010000435.1, forward strand.
ATGCAGTGCGTGCTCCGCAGGCTCAGGCCGAGCGCCCGGCGGACGTCCATGCCCGTATTGAGCGTCAGGTGCAATGCCCAAGCCAATCGTGCCAGAGCCAGCGTGACCAGGGCGGGTCCCAGCCCGGGCACCTTGAGCACGGCCCGCTCGAGCCACGCCGCCTGCAACAGCCCTCGCCGAATGACCTGGATAAGAAAGACCAGCCCGATGCCCAGGCCCGAGACAATGATCACGTAGACAGCCAGGCCCGAGTTGCCGACCAGTCCGAGGCCCAGGATGTCGATCGCTCCGTTGGGTCCGGCGATGACTCCGACGATCCAGATCACGAACCCGATGATGCAGATCGACGCGACCAACTGGATCATCGGCCAGGTGATCGCGGCCAGAAACGCCCGCCATCGGGTGAGTTGACCCTGGTAGTGCTCGGCCAGTTGGCCAAACACGCGCCCGAGTTGCCCGGTTTGCTCTCCCACCTCGACCATTTCGCCGAACAACGGCGGGAAGAAATCGTCGCACGCGGCCACCGCCTTGGACAGACTCTCACCCTGGGCCACCGCGTCGCGGATCATCGCATAACGCCGCAACACGCTCCCTCGCCCCGCTCCCGCCGCCTCCCGCTTCCAGATCGACCGCATGTCGATCCCCGCCTCGACCGACGTCGCCAGCCGCCGGCATAACTGCAACAGCTCTTTAATCGTCATTCGGGCGGAGAACATGGGGAGCCTTCTGTGCAGGCCAGTCCTAGGGAGTATCGGCGGAAGGAGCCTTCGCCTCCTCCACCAAGTTGCGAGTCTGGGTTTCTGTTGCGTCGATCTGCACCACCTGTTTGGCGAGGATACGGTCGCCTTGGCGTAGAATGACGACCCACGCACCGGGCCAGAGGCCGGAAATCGTGTAGGGCTTGCCGGTGCCGCCCTTGTAGTCGGGAGCCCCGACTGACACGCCTGATTCGTGGACGGCCTGCACGGTCTCCTTGCCCGTCGGCTGAGCATTGAACCGCACAATTCCTTTCACGGTTCCGCCTGGCTGCAGCAGAAGGATGCCCAGGTCGAGCGTCTTGTTCTTCACTGTCTTCTGAGTATGGGCCCAGCCGCTACGGCCGTCGGTTGCCCAAAACCGATACTCGCCTGGTGTCAGGTAACGGAAGCGGAAGTTGCCCCTCTTTTCGGTGTGCAGATGCTCTGGCCGTTTGCCGCCGTCGCGCAGGGCGAACACGTGCGCTGTGGCTGTTCCCTTCGGGCTTCGAACGCTTCCCTTGACAAATCCAGTTCCCAAGGAAATACGGACCTCATGGGGCTCATCGGTCAATTCTAGGTCTGCGTCGTAGATGATGTTATCTTCTCTGTCCAGATAGCTACCCTGACACTTGGCTATTCGCACACGGTACTTGTTGGGTGTCACGTCCTTCAGTACAATCCGGCCGTCAACACTGAGCTCATGCCATTCGTCCTCTGGGTAAGAACAGGGCATATTGCCTTGCGGAACAAGCTCGATGTGGAAGCAACGGTCTTCTGCAGGTTGATATCGGACCAAGGCACCGTCTTTGGAGATGAAGGCGGCATTCGACCCTTCTCGATCGACGAAGCGGAAGGCAATGGACTGCCGAGCGTCGGGGGCTCGGATCCGGACTTCGGTAGTCTGGCCGGGGACGACCCAGCCAACCCGGCTGCACCTCGGGACCCCGTTGACTTCGGGACAGACTTTGGCGCGTCCTGCCGGGACCTTCTCAACCCGAAAACGGCCTTCTTCGTCGGTCTTCCATCCTTGCCAGGCATTCGAATCAGCGAAGACATCAGAGTAGACCATGCCGTAGGCGAACCTTGCAGGCTTACCGTTCTTGTCAAAGAGCTGGCCGACGATAGTGCCGACACCCTTGAGCGTGAACGTGCCGACGTCCCGGCTCGTTTGGCGCACCACGATAGAAGTCTCTTGCGGAGCGACATGCGGTCCCGACAATTTCATGTTGTACTTCCCGGGAACGACATGTTTCAGCCGGAAATGACCCTCTTGATCGGCTGTCGCCTTTCGCAGGCCGCATTCGCGGTACTGAGGTAAGCCACGGTCGACGAACGGAACGTCTTTCGGCATCGGACGACCAACGGGCGTGAGTCGCACATGAACAGGGCCCTTGGCGTGTTCCAGGAGCTGAACCTTTCCCGTAAGCGACATGCCCGGCTTGAGTCGAATCGTGAGGGATTTGCTGCCTTTCCACGGATCGAGGTGTGTTTCCCACACCGCGAAATCGGGGGAACTCACGCCGACCCAGAAGCGACGTTCATGGTGGTAGTCGTGTTCCGGTTCGATCGAGAGCGAGAACGTGCCGTCCGTCTGGTCGACTTCTTTCGAAACGCACCAGTTGTCTGGCGGATTCTGCCCTGGACCTACGAACACCTTGCCGTTCGTTACGGGTCGACCCTCTGGATCCACGACCCGCCCCCTCAGCACCGGACGGGGGTCCATGATCACCTGGATATTCCGAAGCTCCTGGGCTGTCCGTGTGAGTTTCTGAAAGACATAGCCCTTCTTCTCGAATCGAATCGCGAACGAAGGAGCCTTGTCTTTCGGGGGCGTATCCAGGATCGTCAGCGGGACAGGTGTGTATTCGCCGGGACTGAGCAAGGTAAACGTCCCGTCGGTCTTGCTGAGCACACGCTTGCGCAGCCCGTCGGAGACGAGAACTCCGGCCAGAGGTTTGCCGTCGGGGGTCTTGACGGTTCCAGTGATCCGTTCACCGGTCTTCAGTTCGATTCGAACCCCGGTCCATTCGGGACCATCTTTCACGATGCCATCTCCCACAAGCTGAGATCGACACTCCAGGTAGTCGCGATGTTCGGCATGGATTCCTGTGTGGAGAGCGATTCCGCGGACGGTGAATCGGCCCTCGGCATCCGTTGTCACGCTTCGGCGCCGGTCGGGGATGTAACGCCAGAACTTGTATAGGACAGGTGAGACTTGGACGCCAGGGAGCGGCTTCTGCAAATCCGCATCGACAACAACTCCATGGACTGTCACGCCGCATACGACGGGGATCTCGATCCGCCGCGCCTTGTTCTCCGAAGTCAGATCGAATTGTCTCGTACCCTTGATCACATCGGGCGAGTAGATTGTCATCGAGATACGGCATGCCGGCGGAGCTTGCAGGGTGAATGTGCCCGACTCCGATCGAACAGGTGTCGGCCTGACAAGCAACGGATCATAGTGTGCCTTACCGGTGTCTATTTCATACGAATAGCCGAATTCGGACACCGGTTCACTTGTCCTGTGATCTTTCACCACGATCGTGACTGGCAAGGTATTTTGCCAGGGGACGACGTGGATCTCGCCGCGTGGCACCCAACGACAGCCTGTCTTGCTAATCAAGTGATTGCCGACGATTCGACAACGGTACACATCCGGCGTTTCGGACGGCCCGGTCATCAGGACACATTCACCAGCCTCGATGTTATACGTGCCGGATGTCAAGTGGCCTTTGAACGACTCGATTGCCTTCCCGCCTGGTAGGAACTCGATGCGATATTCCGGGTGATCCTTGTTGATGTAGACGCCGGAAATAGTTTCCCCGCCTAGCGTGGTTGTCCCAATCGTCCCTATCACACACAGCCTCGCGATCCACGTTGCCAATACACGCATCGTCAGTTCCTCAATTGTGGTCTCACACCTGTGCCAGTAGGGATTCCAACCGATATTGTAACAGATCGGTAGGAATGTGAAGCCGCCCATGGCACCCGTGTTTTATCCACTCCGCAGAATCACCCCAAACAGGCGTCTACCCCAGCTTCAAGCCCGCGATGAAGGCGAGCATGGCGCCGATGCAGAGGGTGGTCAGCAGGAGGCCGCAGAGGACGAGGATCCAACTGTCAGTCGAGCCGCGGCGACGGCGGGGACCGTCGCGGTCAGCGGCGGGGAGGGTGCCCAGGACGGGGACACCCAGGGCGGCTTGGGCCTCGGCCACGTCGGCTAATGTGGGCTCGCCCGACACACCGGTCGTGAACATGCCGATGCCCACCGCGCCGGCCAGTCCGACGGCCAACGCCACCAAAAGCAGCCGGGGCGAATGGCCGGAGGGGACCGGGGCCGCCGTGGCCACGGCCGGTTCAACAGTGATCGAGGGCAACTGGAATTGAGCCTGCCAGGTCTCGCGCTCCAGGTCGGCCAGCCGCTGGTAGTCCTGCCGGGCCTGGTTCACCTCGTTACGCTTGGTTTGGTACATCTGGACCAAGGCGTCTCGGGCGATCGGCAACGTGGGCGGCGACGGTTGGACCCGCGGCTCGGGCGTGACGGGGCCCGGCGGTGGAACCGGGGGCGGTTCCATCTGCTTGAGTTGCTGAGACAAATTTTCCGGCGAAGGGACCAACTCGTGCGAAGTGGCCGCCAGACGATGCTCGAGGTCGGCGATCTCGACGTCGGCCTCGCGGACTTGCGGGTGCAGCGGGGTTCGGTTGACGAGTAATTGCTCCCGATACTGCCGCAACGAAGCCAACTGCTGCTGGAGCCGAGCCGTCTCGGGATGAACGGCCAGTCGTGGCGGCGAAGGGGGTGGTGGAGTCGGATTCGACACCGGCGGAGGCGTGGTCTTAGGCTGGGATGAAAGGGCCTGACCTTCGTCGGCCAGGGCCAGTTCCTCGAAGTAATGGTCCAAAAAGGCCTCGAATCGCGTGGTCGCCTCGAAACGACGCTGTTGGGCCTCGTTGGCTGCCTTCAGGGCTTCAGCGTGCGTGGCCGCCGCCTTGGCGGCCAGCTTCGACCGTTCCGACTCGACGAACTCCCCGGCCATCGCATTGACCAACTGGCGGCTTCGCGCAGGCTCGTCCGGCGTGGTCAGGCCGATCTTGATCTGGAGTTGGCGAGCGGTGGGCTCTTCGGTCGCACCGACGTGGACCCGCTCGGCAATCCGCCGGATCAGCTCCTTGCCCGCCGCCAGACGCAGACGGCGGAACGCCCGATCGATCCACGGGGGACTGGCAAGTTGGGTTTCAATGGTCCGGGCGTCGGCAATATGGGCGGGCATCGAGACGGTGGCCGTGTAGGTCACCTCCGTCGCCGGATGGGTCGACCTCATGCCCAGCACGTAGACCGGGACACTGGCCCCGAAAAAGATGATCGCCAGGACCATGGCGCCAACCCTCCCCGACCGGGGGGGCGCATGTCGGGCGGCCGAAGTTCTATGTCGCCTCGCTTGTCCCACCGGGCTCCCTCCCACCGGGCGATTCCCCACGGACTGGTCCTTACATCGACATCGACCCAAGGCAGCCCGGACCTTCGCAAGGAAAGAACCACCGGAGCTGTTTTCACTCCTGAGCACCTTGTACAGGCGCAGGTGCCCATTCCTACGGGGGGTGAGTGGGTAATCACGCCGAGTCCGAATCTCGACTGGGGGGCACTGGCGTTTCGCCAGTTCAGACTGCAAGATCACTGGCGAGACGCCAGTGCCGCCCCAAACCATTGCCACCTGGTCGGAAAACAGTCCGTCTGGCAAGCTGGAACGGATCGGCCTATTGCGCTGCCTGGCGTTCCCCCGGTTGGATGGGTTTTGAAAGAAAAAGTGAGTCGGGTGGGGTTGAAATTGGGGCCAATTCGGGCACAATAGCTAGATTCGTTCGCGATGGTGGCGACTTCCCTTGGGATAACCAAGCAAAAACGTGGCGGGGTCGTCGCGCGCAACACTCCCGAGAACAAGCATTTGCGACCGCGCCCGGCAGCGGTGGCCCGCGCGGCGGTCGCCTTTCGTCAAGACATACTGATTCGAGGATACGCATGGCCGAAGTACTCAAGGTCGACGTTCGCACTTCCCGAGGAAAGCATTTCGCTCGCCGGATGCGCAAGGCGGGTTCGATTCCGGGAGTCCTCTATGGACACGGCGAGAAGACGGTGGCGCTGACGGTGCCCGCCGCGGCGCTCGAAGCGGCGTTGCGTCACGGCAGCCGAGTGGTCGAATTGGCCGGCGGGGTCAGTCAGAGCGCCCTGATCCTCGACCTGCAGTGGAACACGTGGGGCACCGAAGTCATACACGTCGATTTCGCCCGTGTCTCGGCCGACGAAGTCATTACGGTGACGATTCCCATCGAGCTTCGTGGCGAAGCGCCCGGCGTGAAGGCGGGCGGAGTGATCGAGCACCTGTTGCACGAAGTCGAAGTCGTCTGCAAGGCGACGGCCGTGCCCGAGAAGCTCAAGGCCAATGTCAACCATCTTGAGTTGGGCGGCGTGATCCGGCTGGGCGACCTGGAAGTGCCCGGCGGCGGCAAGTGCGAAGGAGACCTCGAAACGATCGTGGTCCAATGCGTCGAACCGACCGCCATGCCCGAGGAAGAGGAAGAAGCGGCCGCCGCGGGCGAGGCCGAACCGGAAGTGATCGGCGGACGCAAGGAGGAAGAAGGCGAGGAGGCCTAAGGCCACTTGGGCTGCCCTGGCGCAGCGGGAGAACCGCTCGTGAAGCTGATCGTCGGACTGGGAAACCCCGATCGGCAGTACCAGGGCACTCGGCACAACGTCGGCTTTCTGGTGCTGGCCGAGTTGGCCCGGCGCCACGGCCAGAGCCGGCCCAAGGCGAAGTTCCACGGCGAGTTGGTCGAGGCGGCCGTGGGAAGCGAGAAAGCGATGTTGCTCGGCCCAATGACCTACATGAATCGAAGCGGCCTGTCCGTTCAGGAGGCAAGCTCCTTTTATAAGTTGCCGCTGGAGGACCTGCTGGTCGTCTGCGACGACCTGAACCTCCCCCTGGCGAAATTGCGGCTCCGCTCGGGCGGATCGTCCGGCGGGCAAAAGGGGCTGGAAGACATTATTCGCCGGTTGGGAACCGAGGAGTTTGCGAGATTGCGGGTTGGAATCGGCGCCGCGCCCGAGGGAGTCGACGCGGCCGATTACGTCCTGTCGAAGTTCTCGAAAAAAGAGACGTCGGAGATGGAAGGGGCGATCGCCAGTGCAGCCGACGCAGCGGTCTGTTGGGCGACCCGGGGGATCAACGACGCCATGAATCAATACAACTAAAGCCATCCGATACCACTTGAAGTCACAAGGAGTCGACTGTTGGCCGTCAACGTTTACGAAGGCATGTTCATCCTGGATTCGAACCGCCTGGGCCGTGAGCCTCAGGCCGTGTCGGGCCAGATTCCCAAAATGATCGAAGAAGCCGGCGGCGAGGTGCTCGTCAGCCGACTCTGGGAAGAGCGGCGACTGGCCTTCCCGATTCAGGGACACCGCAAGGGCACCTACTGGCTGGCCTACTTCAAGGTCGACGGCAAGAAAATCACCGGCCTGGAACGGACGTGCCAACTGAGCGAAACGATCCTGCGGGTCTTGTTCCTGAAAATCGATCCTCGCATCGCCGATACCCTGGTTCAGCACGCTTTGGCCGGTCCCACGGCGAAGCGAGAGCCTGAGTCCGAGACTTCGTTCGACGACGAGGAAAGCCCGGCTTCGGAACTCGAACCGGCCGCGGAATAGAGACATCAGAGGCAACCGTCGATCCCGTCGCCGATCGGGGCTTAAATCCCACAGCCTAGTCGGCGGTCGGCGTGTTTCCTGCCGAGTGGATCCGTCTCATAGCCGAGTGAACCCGTCTAAAAGGAGTCGATAGCCATGGCAAGCTTCAATCGAGTGATCCTGGTCGGCAACGTCACTCGCGACCCCGAGTTGCGCTACATCCCCAGCGGCACAGCCGTGATCGATCTCGGCATGGCCGTGAACGACCGACGCAAAAACGCCAGCGGCGAATGGGTTGAGGAAACGACCTTTGTCGACGTGACCCTTTGGGGACGGACGGCCGAAGTAGCCGGAGAGTATCTCAGCAAGGGAGCACCCGTGCTGATCGAGGGACGGCTCAAACTAGACCAATGGGAAAACAAAGAAGGGCAGAAACAGTCGAAACTGCGGGTGGTCGGCGAAAAGATGCAGTTGCTTGGCGGCCGGCCAGGCGGTGGCGGCGGTGGACAGGGTGGCGGACGACCGGTCCAACAAAGCGCCCCGGCCGAACAATACGACGCGCCTCCCGAACCCGCCGACGACGACATCCCCTTCTGACAACCGAGGCATCCCTTGCCCAATCCGTTCGGCGGCCGACCCGCCGGCGATGAAACCAATTCGATAGAACGAGGTTTGAGAACTCATGCCGAAGACGAAAACCAAAACAAAGGTTCCCCATCGCAGCAAGCGGCTCCCTTGCGGCCCGAACGGCGGGGTCCAGTTGTTGCTGATCCATTCGGTCGAGCACCTGGGTGATCAGGGCGAAGTGGTCGAGGTCCGCCCCGGCTACGCCATGAACTACCTGCTCCCCCAAGGCCTGGCCACGCTGGCCACCGACCATCACAAGCGGATGATCGAGAAGCACCGGGCCAAACTGGCCGAGATCCAGAAAGCCAAGGTCGCCGGACTGAAGGCGATCGCCAAGCAGTTGGCCCAGCAGAGCCTGACCATCGAGGCCAACGCCAACGAGGAAGGCCATCTCTACGGATCAGTCGGCGCCCCGGAAATCGTGGCCGCCCTGAAACGCAACAACATGCACATCGCCGCCGACCAGATCCGGCTCGAAGGACCGCTCAAGGAGTTGGGCCTCTACACGGTCAAGGTCCACCTCGGCCAGGACGTCGACGGCGAAGTGAAAGTCTGGGTCGTTCCCTCGGTCGGCCAGGAAGAGTCGGTCGAATAGTAGAGTCAGCACTTCCAGATCCAATTGGGTGGCACTGGCGTCTCGCCAGTGCTGGCGCAAGAAACACTGGCGAAACGCCAGTGCCACCCAACGCGACATTGCATTTCAATCGCCGGGTAGCAACCCGGTTCACCCAGCGGGGACGGTACCATGTCGTTCATGTCGGATACCGACACGCCGCTGGAGAACGTCGATCTTCCCCGGATCGAAAAGGCCGTCCGGGAGATTCTTGCAGCGGTAGGCGAGGACCCGGACCGGGAGGGCCTCCATGAAACGCCCGCCCGAATCGCCCGGATGTACGCCGAACTCTTCCGCGGCCTGCACGAGGACCCCCGGGTTCACCTTAAGAAGTTTTTCACCGAGAAGTACGACGAGATCGTGCTGGTCCGCGACATCAGCTTCAACAGCATGTGCGAGCATCACATGCTCCCCTTCATGGGCAAGGCGCACATTGGCTACCTGCCCGACGGTCGGGTCGTCGGCTTGAGTAAGCTGGCCCGGGTGGTCGAGTCGGTTGCCCGGCGGCCTCAAGTCCAGGAACGCATGACCGAGACGATTGCCAACCTGCTGGTCGAGGAACTCAACGCGAAGGGCGTGGCGGTAGTGATCGAGGCGGTCCACACGTGCATGACGGTTCGCGGCGTCCGCAAGCCGGGCTCGGTCTGTGTGACCTCTGCCATCAAAGGCGCGTTCCGCAACAAACCTTCTACCCGCGCGGAAATCATGACGCTCATCTTCGGCGATCGCTCCAACACCCATCTGCCGTAGGAGCCGCGTCGGGCCACGAGGACCGGTCGGGCCATGGAACAACGCGACGTCCAACGCGAATGGATGCAGGAGGACCTGCGAGGGCTCGTCGCCGGCGACGTTCGCTGCGACGAGATCTTCCGCCGGATCTATGCCAGCGACGCGAGCATCTACGAGATCGAGCCGCTCGGGGTTATCCGCCCTCGGACCACGGCCGACGTCGTCGCCACGGTCCGCTACGCCGCCGAAAAGCAGATCCCGCTGCACGCCCGGGGCGCCGGCACCGGCCTGGCCGGTGAATCGCTCGGTCGAGGGCTGACGCTCGATTTCTCAAGTTCCATGCACCGCGTGCTGGACGTCAAGCCGGATCGTATCCGCGTGCAGGCGGGCGTGGTCCACGAACGGCTCGACGCACTGCTTCGCTCACGAGGTCGACTCCTGGGGCCCGATCCGGCTAATCGGGCAGCCACCACCGTCGGCGGCATGGTCGCCGTGGACGCCACCGGCAGCCACTGGCCCCGCTACGGCTCGACACGCCAACACGTCCTCGGCCTGCAGATCGTCACGGCGGCCGGGCAAGTCATGGAGGTGGGACGCGAGCCGTTGGTCGACGGGCGAAGTTGCGACCGCGACCCCGACAAGGCGAAACTGATCAACGACCTGACCGCCTTGCTCACTAAACACCGCAAGGTTATCCAGGAGCGCCGGACCAGCGCGCCGGTGGATCATTGCGGATATCACCTGCACGACGTGCTGACCGGAGAGTATCTCGATCTGGCCGGCCTGATCGTCGGGTCGGAAGGGACGCTGGCCCTGGTTACCGAGGCGACGTTGGCCACGCTGCCTGCGCCTCACGCTCGCGGCGTGACGCTGCTTTTGTTCGATTCGCTGGATCGGGCGATGCGGGCCGTGCTGGCCATCGCCGAGCACCGTCCAGCGGCGTGCGACCTGTTGGACCGGCGCTACTTGAGTCTCGCCCGGGAGTCGGAAGTCCGCTTCGACCTGCTCATCCCGCCCCAGACCGAAGCAGCCCTGGTCGTCGAGCATGACGGCGACGATCCGCGGGACGTACGCCAGCGGCTCCAGTCGCTGGTCGACCAGGTCCGCCACCGCGACCAGTTGGCCTTCGGGGCCCGACAAGCGTTCGATGCGGAAGAGATCGACTTGTTCTGGCACCTTGCCTCGGGCACGCAGCCGGCGCTGAGGCGAATGGAAGGGCGGAGCCGACCGGTGTCGGTCGTCGAGGACGTCGCCGTCTCGCCCGAGCGGCTGCCCGAACTGCTTGTGAAGATCCAAAACGTCCTGAAACGCCACCAGGTCACGGCGTCGCTTTCGGCCCACGCGCTCCAAGGGCAACTGCACGTGCAACCGTTCCTCGACTTGGGCAATCCGGACGACGTTGGGCGGATGCGGGCGGTGACCGAGTCGCTCTACGAGGAGGTGCTGCAGGTCGGCGGCACGATCAGCGGCGAGCACGGTTGCGGCCTGAGCCGGACACCCTTCGTCGCCCGGCAGTGCGGCCCGCTGGTCGAGGTCTTTACCCAGATCAAGGAACTGTTTGATCCGGCGAACCTGCTCAATCCGGGCAAGATCGTTCGCGGCCGGCCCGAGCAGTTGACCGAGGACTTGCGGCCGGCCATCCCGGTGGAGGTTTCCGGCGAAGAGACCTCCGACAAGGACGAACCGGCGCCGGCCATGCGCGACATGGTCGAGTTGCAGCTCAACTGGGAGCCCTCGCGCGTGGCCAAGGCGGCCTGGGCGTGCAACGGGTGCGGCGACTGCCGGACCCAAGACCCGGCCTTGCGGATGTGCCCCCTGTTCCGGATCCGTCCGGCCGAAGAGGCCTCGCCCCGGGCGAAGGCCAATCTGATCCGGGCCGTGCTCACCGGGCAAATGCCGCTGGACCGGTTGACGACCGACGAGTTCAAACGAGTGGTCGACCTGTGCTACCACTGCCACATGTGCCAACTCGAGTGTCCCGCCCACGTCGACATTCCCCGGCTGGTCGCCGAGGGCAAAGGGGCCTATGTGGCCGCCAAGGGCCAGGGATTCGGCGAGGCGGTGATGAACCGGATCGGTCTGTTGAGCCAGTTGGGCAGCCTCGCGCCGCCCGCGGTCAATTGGGCCCTGGCCAACCGGACCGTCCGATGGCTGCTCGAAAAGTTCTTCGGCATCGCCCAGGGACGCAAGCTGCCGCGCGTCGCGTCACGAAGTTTCATCCGCCGGGCCGCGCGGCGACGGTTGACCAAGCCGCGACGCCAACGCGATGTGAAAGTCGCTTATTTCGTCGACACGTACGCCAACTACCACGATCCGCAGCTCGGCGAGGCCCTGCTGAGCGTGTTGGGCCACAACAGTGTGGCCGTCTACGTCCCGCCGCAGCAGAAGACGGCCGGCACGGCGGCTATTGCCTCCGGGGCGTTGGATCTTGCCCGACGTTTGGCCCAGCAGAACATTTCCGTCCTGGCCGACGCCGTCCGGCAGGGTTACCACATTCTGGCCACCGAGCCGGCCGCCGTCGTGTCACTCACCCGAGAGTATCTCTACTGGTTCGACGACGATGACGCCCGACTGGTCGCCGAAAACACGAGCGAAGCCTGTTCCTACCTCTGGACCATGCACACCAAGGGCAAGCTGCAACTGGACCTGAAGCCGCTGGCCGCGACAGTCGGCTATCACCTGTCCTGCCGACTCAAGTCGCTGGGGGTCGGCGCCCCGGGCGAAAACCTGTTGCGGCTGATCCCCGGGCTGTCGGTCCAACGGATCGACGCCGGCTGCTCGGGCATGGCCGGCACGTTTGGCCTGCAGCGGAAGAACTACCGCACGAGCCTTCGCGTCGGCTGGCGGCTGATCTCGGCCCTGCGCGACCCGGCCATCCAGGCCGGCGCCACCGAATGCAGCGCCTGCAAGATCCAAATGGAACAAGGCACCACCAAGCCCACAATCCACCCCCTGAAACTCCTGGCCCTGTCCTACGGCCTGATGCCCGAGCTGGAAAACCTGCTCAGCACGCCCAGCGGGGAGCTGCTGGTGAGTTAGAAGGGGCTGGGGACTAGGGGCTAGGGACTAGGGGCTAGGGGTTAGGGGCTAGGGGTTAGGGGCTGGGGACTAGGGGCCGGGTGCCATGCCCAGACGTCGTTTCAACGACGGATGGGCATGTTCTCGAGCCAACATGTCCATCCGCCGCTAAAGCGGTCGTCTGGACATGGCACCCGGCCTGATACAGATCGATAAACGAACAGCCACTGGAAAACACCCATGCAGGACCCACCCTGGTATCACGAAGGCTTGCGGTTCGAGTGCACCGGATGCGGGGCCTGCTGCACGGGCGACGAGGGCTACGTCTGGGTGAACCAGCCGGAGATCGAGGCCATGGCGGCCGCCCTGGGCATCGAGCCGGCCGAGTTCGAACGGAAATTCGTCCGCACGATTGGCACCCGGCGGAGCCTGTGCGAGCGGCCCGACGGCGACTGCATGTTGTTCGACCGTACTACCTTGGGCTGCCGCGTCTACGCTGTCCGCCCCCGCCAGTGCGGAAGCTGGCCCTTCTGGGCCTCGAACGTCCGCGCGCCCAGCGCCTGGCGTCAAACCTGCCGCGACTGCCCCGGTGCCGGCCAGGGCCCCCTCGTCCCCCTGGACGAAATCGAGCGGCAGCGGGGGATTATCCAGATCTGAGCCTCCATGCCCTCGATCTGGCAAATAGTGCCGGTGCCTAAAAAAACATGCCCACGACAAGCGTGGGCATGGCACTCGATTGATCGATAAAGTGAGCCGCAATGGCGGCGTTTTAGTACCCGCAGTCCATCCCCAGCCGGGTCTTCAACTCGTCGAACTGTTGGGCGTACTGGTCGCTCGACGAGTGGACGTGTTCGGCTTCGGTGAGGAACTTGATCTGCTCGTCGAGATCGACGCCGCGATCGGTGAAGACGTCGGCGTAGGGCGACTGGTTCTCGCCGTAGACGATCAGCAGTTTGTGCTCGTCGAGTTGGACTTCCTGCGGGATGCCCGGGTTGAGCACGGCGATTCCGACGCAGCCGTCGTTGGTCAGCAGATCCTCGAACTCCCAGAGGATGCTCTTGAGGACCGGCATGTCGATGTGCTCGCGATAGAGATCGGTGTGTCCGCTCTGCTCGCGATTGTGGCTCGTCTCGAGGACCACGTCGACGACGGTGCCCAACGGGTCGATCATCTCCATGAAGACCTCGAAGAGCTGTTCGCTCGACACGGCCCCCATGAGAACCGGGATGTTCGCCCGGGACTCTTCGTCGCGATAGGAGTCGTGACGGTAGCCCTGGCAGGGAACCACCTGCAGATCGTAAGACGGCCGGACGGCGTCGGTCAGCGCGAAGCTGCCGTATCGGGCAACACCCAAGTGGGCTTCGAGCTCCTCTTCGCTCAGGTGCTCGAAGCTGCTGGTGCCCGCCGGCACGGTGCCGTCGCGGAATACGTTTCGGAAAAATTTCTTCAAAAAGCCCATCGGCGCTCTCAGGGAAATGAAGTCATGTCAGGGCGAGCACGTAGGGGAATACCGCGCTATAGCTGGGAGCCTGTCTACCAAACCGTAGGTCACGTCTGGACGATACTCCGGCGGGCCGGGGGACGTAGGCCGTGAGTTGCACGGCTGCCGCGTTTCGACGGCGGAACAACCCGATTCTCCGCCACGACCGGCCAAAGGACCGCCTCTTCTTCTGCCCCCCGCAAGGGCCGGGCTCACCCCAGGGAGCACGTCAGGGTCGCCGGCCATGCTTGTAGTCTAGCACTGGAAAAACGCCCGAGCAGGCTGCAACGCCACTTTCCGATCAACATCGCGTCAAAGCTGTCGGGGCTCGTCAGATCGGGCAAAATCTGAGCGTCAACGAAGTACGTCAAAATGGCCAAAACGAAGCGAAAATGCCAAGAACAACGCCGACCGACCTCCCGCCAAAACGCCGTCGGTGGTACATTGGTCGCCGTTCACTCGGAGTGCTCCTTTTTCGCATTGAAAGCATTTCGCATCCAAGGCAGACAGCACTTATGTCGTTGATGTCCCAACCGGCCCCCCCCGCGTGGAAACGAGCCCTGTTGCCCGGGGCGTTTTTTCTGGGCATCCTGTCCTGCCTAGCGCTGGGCTGCACGCCCTCGTCGCCGGACGAATCAGGAAACAAGGCGAAGAACAAGCCGGGAAACAAAGCCACGACAAGCCCGGAGGTTGCAAGACCCAAGCAGCCCTCCGATCCAAACGATCGGGAGATATGGGAAGTCGCCTTCATGCAGGGCCACCGGGTGGGCTACAACCGGTATCGGCGCCGGCCGGCGACCTATCTGGGCGCTCCGGCCATCCGGATCCAACAGCTCGTGCGGCTGTCGGTCGTGCGGCAAGGCCAACCGATCGAGGTGGACATGAAGTCGGACAGCTACGAAACGCCCGACGGACACCTGATCGCGTTCAACTACTCGATGAACCAGGGGGCCCTGCCGATCCGTGTTGAAGGTCGCGTCGAAGGAGACCGTCTGGTCATGAAGACGACCGCGCAGGGTCGGGTCGGCGAGCGTTCGATTGCCTGGTCGGTCGAGAACGGAGGTCTGAACGCCGTCGAGGAGTCGTTGCGCCGCAAGCCGATGACGCCGGGCCAGGCGCGGCGCGTGCTGGCGTTGGAGCCCGCGCTCGACCAGATCGTGCCGGTCGCCGTCACGCTGACGGCCAGACGGATCGAGTCCGTTGCGTTGCGTGCCGACACCGAAAAGCTCTTGCGGATCAACGCCGAATTTGAGTCTCCCCGCGGTCAGAAGATGGAACAGGTTTTTTGGGTGGATTCGTCGGGCGAGATTCTGAAACGATTCGCTCCGGATCTGATGCTCGAGACCTACCGCTCGACGAAAGAAGAGGCAATCCATCCGAAAGCCCAGGCCCGGGTCGACATGATCGAAATCTCGATGGTTCGGATCGATCGGGCGTTACCCCATCCGCACGCCACACGGCGCGTCCGCTATCGAGTGCAGCTCGACCGGGACGATCCTGCCACAAGACTTCCCTCGGGCGGCGCGCAGCAGGTCCGGTCGATCGACCCGCACACGGCCGAGGTCACGGTCCTGGCCCTGCGGCCCGAGCCGGGCAAGACTCCGGCGGCCGACGCCGACCGGCCGGACCCCGCCGATCTGGCCCCCAACGAGAAGATCCAGAGCGACGACCCGGTCATCGTAGCCATGGCCCAAAAAGCGACCGCCGGCCAAACAACTCCTTGGTCAAAGGCCGTGGCCCTGGAACGCTATGTCCACGATTGGGTCGAGCAGAAGGACTTTTCGCAGGTCTTCGCCAGCGCGTCGGAGGTCGCCCGATCACGGCAAGGCGACTGCACCGAACACGCCGTCCTGCTGGCCGCGTTGGCCCGGGCGGCCGGCATCCCGGCACGCGTCGTGGCCGGGTTGGTCTACGTCGAACCCCGTCAGGCGTTTGCCAACCACATGTGGACCGAAGTCTACGTCGACGGCCAGTGGATCCCGCTGGACGCCACCCTGGGCCAGGGCGGCATCGGCGCGGCGCATCTCAAAATCAACCACAGCAACCTCAAGGACGATTCGATCCTGGACTGCCTCATGGACGTGGCCAAACTGCTGGGCCAGACACACATCGAGATTCTTGACGTCGAGCCGAAAGAAGAATGAACGCCCGAAAGACCTCCACCGACGCCGAAGTCCAGCTTTTCACCGACGGCGGTTGCAGCGGCAACCCGGGCCCGGGCGGCTGGGCGTTCGTGCTGCGTCATCCCGCCTCGGGCAAGGAACTCGAACGCTCGGGCGCCGAGCGGGAGACGACCAACAACCGGATGGAGCTGACGGCCGTGATCGAGGGGCTCAAGACGCTCAAACGGCCCACTCGCGTCGAGGTCGTCACCGACAGCGTCTATGTCGGCAAAGGCTTTTCCGAATGGCTGCCCAAGTGGAAGGCCGCCGGCTGGCGTCGCGGTCCCAAAGCCAACAGCCCCGTGAAGAACGAAGACCTCTGGCGCGAGCTGGACGCCCTCTTAGCCGTCCACCAGGTCACCTTCACCCACGTCCGTGGTCACTCCGGTCATCCCGAAAATGAACGCTGCGACACCCTGGCCGTCGCGGCGTATCAGAAGTATCTGTAACTCAGCGCAAGAACCGCACGCCGTTGCCGTTCACGTCGGGGTAGGAGACGCGGCCCAGGTCGATGGTCACACCGGTGGCGACGTCTTCGGCCAGCAGCAGGGCACCGTCCATGTCGACGTAGTCGAGCTGGGGTAGAAGCTGGGCGATGGCCGAAATGCCGACGGTCGTCTCGGTCATGCAGCCGATCATGACCTTCAGGTCGAGTTGGCGCGCCCGGTCGATCATCCCCCGGGCAGGCGTCAGGCCGCCGCACTTCATGAGCTTGATGTTGATGCCATGAAAATGGCCTTCGCATCGGTCGACGTCAGCCGGCACGCGGCAGCTTTCGTCGGCGATGACCGGCAGGGCCGATTCGCGGTAGACCCGTTTCATGTCGTCCCACTGGTCGGCCGGCAGGGGTTGCTCGATGAACTCGACACCCAGGTCCTTCAGCGACTGGGAGTTGGCGATCGCCTCGTCGGCCGTCCAGCCGCAATTGGCATCGACCCGAAACACCGCGTCGGTGTGCTCGCGAAGGGCGCGAACGATCTCCAGGTCGTTCGACGTGCCCAGCTTGATCTTGTAGATGGGCCAGCCGTCGAACTCCTTGAGCTTCTTAACCATGACCTCGATCGTGTCGATGCCGATCGTGTAGTCGGTCAAGGGGCACGAGTCGAGGCTCAGGCCCCAGAGCTTCCAGGTCGTCTCGCCGCGCAACTTGCCCCACAGGTCACAGGCCGCCTCGTCCAGGGCGCATTGGACGAACGGCATGTGGTCCAGCGACCGGTTCATCTGCTCCCAGAACGCGGCCGGATCGTCCATCGGCGTGTCGGCGATCTCCTGGCGTACGCCCTCCAGCGCGGCCAGCGTTTCATCGATCGTGACACCGTAATAATCGTTGTCCGCCATCTCGCCATAGCCCGAATGCCCGTCCTGACTCAGCTCGACGATCAGTGTCTTCGTCGTGGTCGTCGTCCCCCTCGCGATGCCGAACGGGTGCCGCAGGGGCAGCTCGAACCGGTGATATTTTAATTCCAAGGCGGGTTCTCCTGGAGATTCGGGCGTGTCCGCAATTTTCCCCGCATTGTACCCGCTCTGGGCAGCCTGACAAGCGATCCGACGGACATTCAGACACGCTGTCTCCGGGAACGTACGGAAACGACGAAGGGGTCGGGCGTGTTTTGCAGTAAAGACGCTTCAAGGGTGGCTGAGGCAGCCTGAGGAGCAAATGCGTCACTCTCAAGGAGACGGTACAGAGCGTAGTGCCTTTTTAGTGACGGTACGAATCTCATTAAGGTCGGCGATGTAGTATTTCCCATCCCGCGAGATATGCCCCCAAGGAGCATAAAGAGTGTAGGAAGTTTGCGATCCATCTTTGTGTTTCAACAACAGACTACCCAGAATTTCGTATTTCGCAGGACGAGGATCTACCGAGGCCTTGGCCAGTGGAGAAAGAACGGAGTCATCAATCGTCTTCTTGTCACGGATGCGAACCCCAACGGCCAAATTCCTGGTGTCTTCAACAAGCAACATGACCCAGGCTTCGATAACCTCATCATTCTTGTCTTTTATTATCGTTGTTTTCGACTTGCTTTCCTCGGCATGTCCTTGCTGGTTCGTGCATCCGAAAATACACACAAACGATGCCAGATAAAACAGGCATACCACCATCTTCATCTCCGTCGTCATGATTTGCGGTTCCCAATCGTACTGCCCTGTCGTCGTGGATCACCACACAATTCTGTTCCGCAACAATATAAGAGATCGTCGAAGTATCGCAAGATGGGGCAAGTCTGCCCCATCCTACACTTCATCTTCTTCCCCCAGCCTGACAAGGAGTTGCTGCAACTGTTCCCATACCGCGACTCGTTCGTCCCGATAGGCGGCCGCTTTCTCGAAATCTCTTGCCACTACCGCCTGTTCCAGGTTTAGCTGCAATTGGTTGATTTGTTGTTTAAGACGCAAGACTTCGGGATGATTGCCAAACTGTTCCTCGAGGGCTTTTTTGCGCGCAATCACCTCTGGCGATCCGGCAGGCAATTGTTGAGTCGCTTCGGCCTGTAACCGGTCAACGTCAATACCAGCCGCTTCCAGGGCGCGCACGGCAATCTGATCGCGATCGTTTAGCAGGCCCAGCAGCAGATGCTCGGTGCCGATATATTCATGGTCGAGGCGTTTGGCCATATCCAGCATGTACCCCACCACATGCTTGAAATGTGGTGATTCCGGAAGGTCTTGCTTCTCGGTCTGCAACAACCGGCTTACCACAACCCGGATCTTCTCGGGCTCTGCTCCAAAGGATCGCAATAGCTCACCAATGGGGTCGGAATCGGCACTGGCCAGGGCAATCAAGACGTGTCCACTGCTGATGTATCGGCTGTCAGTCAACATGGCCTCGCGGTTGGCCGCCCTTACGACCTGTCGACACGCATCCGTGAATCGTTCATACATCTGACCTTGTTCCTGAAGAAGAAGGACGAGGAGGTCGGTTTTGTATTAACGTATGGATTCTCGTCTGGCGTGGCAAGGCTGTCCCGCCCTGCACCTGTCAGGCAAAGCCTGACCTACGGAAGCTACTTCCCCAACTCGCGTTTCAGGGCAACAACACCTTGGACCAGTTCTTCGGGTCCGTGGCGGATGACGTCGCAGACGGGCAGGCCGAATTGGGCGCGGAGTTTTTCGCGCTCGGCCTCGACCTGGTCGTCGGGGAAGCCGTGGCCGTTCAGGGCGATGCCGATCATCTTGCAGGGCCAGAGCAGGTTGGCCGCGGTGAGGCTGAACTCGATGATCTTTTCGACCGGCGGGATCCGGAAATTGTTCGCCTGCGGGACCACCTCCCGGCCCATGGGGTGGCAGAAGATCAGCCCGTCGGGCCGGATGCCGTGCAACAGGCCCAGCGTCACGCAGCTATAGAGCGGGTGGACCAGGCTGCCTTGGCCTTCGACGACGATGACGTCGTGGTGCTGGGCCTTGCGGACGAGGTTCTCAGCGGCGCCGGGGACGAAATCGGCGATGACCCGATCGATCGGGCAGCCGTCGCCCTCGATCAGAATGCCCGTCTGTCCAGTCGGCACGAACTTGGCGTCCACGCCGGCGCGGTTCAGGCCGCGCGCGACCTCGATGCTGGCGACCATCTTGCCACAACTGGTCGTCGTGCCCATCGTGTGGACGCGCAGACACTCTTCGCGGATGTCCTGGTGGTTGGCCACGTCGTGCTCGTCGTTCTTTCGCACGTCGATCAGTTCGACGCCGTGCCGCCGGGCCGCTTCGGCCAGTTCCGGGTCGTCGGCCAGGAACTCGTGCATGCCGGAGACGATGTTCAGCCTTCGGGCGATCGCCTCGAGAATGATCGGCCGCCACGCCGCGGGCACCTTGCCCCCGGCTGGAGCCGTGCCCAGCAGGAGTGTGTTGGCCCCCGACGCGTCGTCCAGCGATCCGACGATCGGTAACTCTCCGCCCACGCCCAGCACGGCCTGGCACGTCTGGCCGGCCCGCTGCCGGTCGAACACGGCCACGACCTCTTCCGGTTTGTAACGCAGCACGCCAATGGCCGTCTTGGCCGAATCGGGATCGCTATAGCCTTCCGTCAGAATTACCGTCCGTCGGGTCATGGTCGTAGGGTTTCCTTATAGGATGCTGCCCAAATCAGTCTATCTGTAGGAGGCGATTCCTATCGCCGATTGCCGCCACCTTCGGCGACAGGAGTCGCCTCCTACAGGGCAAGGGGCAATCGAGGCACAGGGACCCGTCAGCGTATCCCGGCGTCAACAGGTCGTCAAGATGCGCCCCAGGCGGGCTACGAGGGTTCGACGCCAACCAGTTCGCGGTAGGCCGAGTCGACCACGTCGGCGTCGATTTCGGTCAAGTCGCGGCCAGCGCCGGCGACCAGGGAGAGGTCGGCCAGTCGGTTGACGTAGCGGGGAACGCCCTGGGTGAGTTCCTGGAGCCGCTGGACGGCCGGCGGGGCGAAGACCGACTTGGCGGCGCCCGCCTGGCGGAGAGACGTTTCGACGTACTTCTGTGTGTCGGCCTGGTCCCAGGGCTCGAGGTCGATCCGCAAGTCGACCAGTTCGAGCACACCCCAGCCCAGCGAGCCCATCGACTCGGGCCGGCCGGCCAGGACGACGTGCAGCCGGGCGTCGGGCTCCGGTTCGAGACGAACCAGACGGGTCAGGTGCGGACGCAATTCGGCGGCGGCCTGGTCGGCGTCGTCCAACAGAATCAACGTCTCGACCTGGGCGTAGCGCCGGGCGGTCAGGGCGTCGGTCAATGCCATCCAAAGGGCGCCGAGCGATTCGGTGCGTCGGACCGCGCTGCCCAACCCTGTGGTCAGCCGCCAGAGCATCTCGGCTGGTGAAACGCCCAACAGGCTCAAGTTCGTGACGGTCGCGCCTTTTCGGGTTCGCTGGGCGGCGAAGACTTCTAGCAACAGCGACTTGCCGCTGCCCGAGGCGCCCAACAAGAGGCCCAGCCGCCGCTGTTGGTCAACAAGGAAGTGCAGCCGGGCAAGCGCCTCCTCGTGCGTCGGGCTCTCGAAGAATCGATCCGGGTCGAGGGACGTCCCAAAAGGCGTCTCGCGAAGCCCCCAGTGCAACTGATACATGGCCATCCGTCCACGCCTCCGAGACAGTCCATTCCGTCATTCTTATCTGGTCGGTAGAATATGAAGGAAAACTTGACTTTGAGCCCCATGCCCCCCTCTCATGGCCGACCGCTACTTCGCTTCCGACCCCATCCGCGGCGACGAGGCCCTGCTCACCGGGCCCGAGGCTCATCATCTGTCCCATGTAATGAGGGCGAAGCCGGGCGACCGAGTGACCGTTTTCGACGGGAGCGGGAATGAGTTCTCGACCGAGGTTCGGCAGGTCGGGCGGAGCGAGGTCCGGTTGCGGGTTGTCGAAGCCCGGGCCGTCGATCGGGAGTTGCCCTTCGCGTTGACCCTGGCCGTGGCCTTGCCCAAGGGCGAACGTCAGCGATGGCTCGTCGAGAAGGCGACCGAACTGGGCGTCGGCCGGCTCGTGCCTATTCAGACGGAGCGATCGGTCGTCCTGCCGGGCGTAAAGGCGGTCGAACGTCTGGGCCGGGCCGTGATCGAAGCCTCGAAACAATGCGGCCGCAACCGGTTGATGGAGATTGCCCCGCCCTGCGCGTGGTCGGAACTGATTGAGACGACCAACGACGTACCGCTTCGCGTGCTGGCCGATCCGTCGGGCGAGACCCTAGCGGCCGAGTGCCTGGCGGGCGAACTGCCCGAGACGATCCTCCTGGCCATCGGGCCCGAGGGCGGGTTCACCCCGGAAGAACTGGCCCTTGCCCAATCGTCTGGCTGGCAAATCGCCACGCTAGGCCCTCGCATCCTCCGAATCGAGACGGCCGCCGTCGCCCTGGCCACGTTGGCAGCCATGCGACCGTGAGGATTTGGCTTGTGAACCGTGGCGCTATTCAAACGGATTGCTCGCCGGCTCGAACGGATTGTCGCCCTGTGGTTTCTGTTGATGTTGTTGGAGCCACTGGCGATCGACCTTGCTCAATCGATCCAGCGGAACGGTGAAGATTTTGCCGTTGTTCTTGCGGCGCAGTTGGACGTTCTTCTGGTCGGAGGAGACGAACTGTGCGACCACGGCGAATGAGCCCGTGTCGTCGGTCCAGGTGCGGTATTCGTCGTCGGCATTGTTCATGGGCGGTGCGGTCGGGGCCGGCGCGGCCGGTTGGGCGGTCCGGTTGCGCATCTGCGTGGCATAGCTGTTGGAGCGTGGAGTCGTTCTTCTGGACGGAGCCGCGCTGTTGGACGGCGCGGCCGCTGGCGCCGGCGTGCCGCTGAGGAACTGGTTCAGTTCGGCCGGGGCCTGGCGGAGGTCGCTCCGGGCGAAGGTCTCCGTGCGATGCCCATGGGCGTCCTGGACCTCGACCCGTCCGTCGGCGAGCACCCGCGTGACTCGCTTCGGATACCACCGGCTGTGCTCTTGGTTGGCGACGAACATCCCGGGGGCGAGCTTCGTCTTGTCCGTGACAGGCGGCCCCATGTTGTCCAGCGGCATGGGACGCGAGTAGTCTTCGTAGATGGAATGAATGCGACGGAACTCCGGCGAGACATTTTTCAGGGCTTCGGCGGCCATGTTGCGAACCATGAATTCGGGATGGTTCAGCAGCGGCCGGATGGCTTTGGCTATTTCGGCGTCGTTGACTTCGCCTCGATGGGAGAGTTGGATTAGAGGCGACATCAATTCGTGCATCGAACCCCCTTGGAGCTTCGTCGCCAGATCCTGGCGTTCGGTGTCCCCGAGCGGTTTCTTCAGCTCGGCCATCCGTTGTTCGTGTTCCAACTTGCGGCGTTCTTGTTCTTCCTTCTGTTTTCTCTCGAAATCAGCGAACTCTTCGCTGGAAAGGCGGTGATACTTGATTTTCACCGGAATCTCAATGGTGACGTTTTCTTCCTTGATGTTCATCCGGTGTTCGAGATCAAGCGACTCGGGCAGTCCCAGAGTCTGGTTGAACGTCCAACGGCCTTTGCTGTTGATCGTGGTGGTTTCGTCGTCGCCAGGCACGTTGAGGCTGTAGGTTTTCTGGTAAGTAGCCAGGTCGCCTTTCGTCTCCAGGAGAGTGAATGACGTGGATTCATCGGCCTTGGTGGTCTTGACCGGACCGCGGTTGCGAAACATGGGGTGCCCGAAACGCGGATTATCCTCTTCCTCGTAGACAGACGAGGCGCCGGAGACGGTCCACGAGTTCTTGTCCGTCTCGGGCAGGGGCTCGAAAATCAACATCGACAGATTGCCGATCAGGTAGGGCAACTGGGAGTCCCCCTCGGCGACGCGAACCTCGCCGCGCGGCGTGATTGAGAATTTATTAATCGTACGCCCCAGACCCCGGTA
>JAFGFF010000436.1 GCA_016931075.1 Pirellulales bacterium
CCGAGGCGAAGCTCGATATGAGCACCTGGCCCGTCAGGTTGTACCGCCCGAGCAAAAACGCGCCGACCACGATCCCGCCCAACAGGGCCGGCAAGGGCTCGCGGGTCAGCCAACACAACCCCACGGCCACCGCGGCCGGCAACAACGACCAGAAGCCCCAGTGGAATCGGGCGACCAACCGCGAGTAGAGCCTGGCCGGCCGGCCGTCGACTTGGCCTTCTTCCCAGACGTACTCCTCGGTCACCGTCGGCCGTTGGCCGTCCGCATTGAGCCGTTCGATCCGCTCGGGCCGAAGCTGGGCCTCGGCCATCGGCACGACGTTTTCGATCGGTTTGGGTTTGCCCTGGTAGGTGTAGACCAGTTGCCCTTGGGCGTCGCGGCTGACGTCCAGGCCGACCTTCTCGACCGTCCACGTGGGCGGGACTTGAATGCCGATCCACAGCCCGGCGATGGCTGTAATGACAAAGAAGATCAGCCCGGGCGACCGCAACCGCCGCCAGAAACGTTGCCCTGTGCCGTTTTCTTCGGGATTGGAGGTCACGGGTTCTCCCTTGAAAGATGCTTCACGAGTGCATCACGGGTGCCACTGCTGGCTTGTCCAGCAGTGCGGGCCGAACTCGACTGGAATCCCACTGCTGGACAAGCCAGCAGTGGCACCCTGGGCTGCATGAAGTTCAATAAACCTTGCCGTTCGTGACGCATTGAAGCAGGTCCGCCCGCGATTGTCCAGCCCGGAGGGACGCGCGTTGCTTTAGAGCGGGCCGAGGTCTTCGGCGTAGCCGGGTGGGAACGGATTGAGCAAGTCGCCGTCGGGCGGGTTACGCGGCTTGTCGGCGTCTTCGTCGCCGGTTGAAGGGACCTCCGTCGGGTTGGGACGCGACATGCCGGCTGCGTCTTCCTCGCGGATCAGGGCGTCAAAAACCGATTGGCCGCCGAACTGGCGGACCCAATAGGCCACGTCCTCGGCCAACAGCGGCACGGGCGGGCGGGCGGGCGCCGTCGCTCGGTCGCGCTCGATCCGGCGCTGTCGACGGCGGACGACCGCCGAATACCAGACGTCGGCGTCAATCGGTTTGGCCCGACGTCGTCGGGCAGCCCGTTGGACACGGTGGTCGCTCGAAACGACCGTCAGCCTCCTGGGGGCCGAGTCCTCCTCGATCAGTTCTTCCAACAGGCTGTCGGCGTCCGGATAGCCAGAGGCAAAGTGAACTCTCAATCCGCGATGCGTCACCTGCCTGGGCAACCCTGGCGGCGTGTCGGCCGCGTCGAAGACGACCGTCGTCCGCTCGATTTCCTTCTCGTCGAGCGACTCAGCCAAGAAGTTCAACAGCGCCAGCCTGGCCCTGGCCAACGTCCCCGGCCCCCGGCGCGGGGCCACGATGCCGGCGACGTTCAACAAGTTGTAACCGTCGATCAGCAGGGCCATTCTTGGATCTTGAAAAAGTGCTGTAGGCAGCTAGCGACGAGGCCCCCTTACGCACGCCGGAACTTGACTTGCCCGCCGACGAGGACCGTTTCGGCGCGGCCGTGGAGTTCCCAGCCGGCGAAGGGCGTGTTGACGCTTTTTGAGCGGAACTCGGCCGGGTCGACCGTCCAGCGGACTTCCGGGTCGATGATCGTGACGTCGGCGTCGGCTCCGACGGCCAGGGTGCCTTTGGGGATGCCGAGGATGCGGGCAGGGTTGATCGTCATCTTGGCCAGGGCGGTCGACCAGTCGAGGTGGCCCGGCTCGATCAGCTTGGTGACGACCAGGCCGAGGGCCGTTTCGAGTCCGACGATGCCGAACGGGGCCCGATCCAGCTCCTGCATCTTCTTCTCTTTGGCGTGCGGAGCGTGGTCGGTGGCGATGACGTCGATCGTGTCGTCTTTCAGGCCATCGATGCAGCCGGTCACGTGGCCCTGGCCTCGCAGCGGCGGATTCATCTTGAAGTTCGAGTCGAACGTGCGGAGGCACTCGTCGGTCAGGGTGAAGTGGTGGGGCGTGACCTCGGCCGTCACCCGGACTCCCCGCGCTTTCGCCCGGCGGACGGCGTCGACGCTGCCGCCGGTCGAGACGTGCATCATGTGCAGGCGGCCGCCGGTCGATTCGGCCAGGGCGATGTCGCGGGTGGTCATCACGTCCTCAGCCGCCGGCGGGATGCCCGGCAGACCCAGGATCAACGCGGTCAGACCGTCGTGCATGACGCCGCGCTCGGTCAACTCGGGCATTTCGGCGTGGCTGAGGACCGGTTTGTCGAACATGAGGCAGTATTCCAGGACCCGGCGCATCAGTTCGGCGTCGGCCACGGGCGAGCCGTCGTCGCTGAAGGCGACCGCTCCAGCTTGGACGAGTTGCCCGATTTCGGCCAGTTCCTTGCCTTCGCGGTTGTGGCTGGCGCAGGCGATGACGAACACGTTGGCGTTGCCCGCCTTGACGGCCTGGCTCCGGATGAATTCGACGACGCCTTTCGAGTCGATGGGCGGATCGGTGTTGGGCACGCAGGCGATGGACGTGAACCCGCCGGCCAGCGCGGCGGCCGTGCCCGAGGCGACCGTCTCGTCTTCTTCGCCGCCCGGTTCGCGGAGATGGACGTGCATGTCGATCAGCCCGGGCGCGACGATCCGGCCCGCCGCGTCGATCGTCTCGTCCGTTTTTGAGTCCTTCACGTCGAGCCCGGCGATCTTGCCGTCTTCAATCAGGAGGTTCGCAACCCGATCGATCCCTTGCGAAGGATCGATCACACGTCCATTTTGGATCATAATTCGGGGCATGGTTATTGCTTGCGTGCCAAGGGTGGTCGTTTAGGGACTATGTTCTTTGTTAACGATAGGACGACTGCCTGACGCTCAAGGGTGTCAGGTAGGGTATGGTCTAGCGGTCGCTCGAAAGGAAATGGACATGATTAACAGGATGAACAGGATGAACAGGATGAACAGGATTTTGAGTTCCGTTGCCGACTTGGCGGACACGAGATTCAGTTCCTACTTACGCTATTCACATATCAAAAACCACTTCCCCAAAAAACAAATCCCGTAAATCCTGTTAATCTCGTCTATTCTTCCTTGTTATGCTTTCCATCTCCTGTCGTTTTCACGTTCTCGAACCATCCGGGCTTGAGCGTTATCGGTCATGCGTTATCCCGATCAAGCAGTCTGTACTTGCGACGCACTTTCACGGAGGGCCCGAAGTTGATCAGCAGGCCGTCGTCGATCCCGGTTGCAGCGAGATAATTCACTAACTGAACTTCATGCTCCTGGGCGAGTTGCCGTATTGCTTTCAATTCGACGATCAAGCGGTTGTCCACGAAGAGATCCGCGAAAAACTCGCCGACGGTCCGTCCGCGATAGAGAACGGGGATCGGTTTCTGTTGGGCGACGATCAGGCCAGCTTCCTCCAATTCAATGCGCAACGCATTTTCGTAGACCTTCTCCAGGAACCCGGGGCCGAGTGTGTTATGAACGGAATAGGCGCACCCGATAGCGCGTTTGGTCAAGGAGTTGATCTCGGTCGTGTCCATCTCGCGGTCACAATTATTTGTTTCATGCTGGCAGTCCACGCCGTCAAGACGCCGGCGTTTCTTTTACGAGGTCATCCCAGTTCGACAGGCGAGGATCGCGGTGGCCGTACAGGGTTTCGAGTTGTTGCCGGACCCACGGGCGGTCGAAGCGAGGCCCCTGGGTTCGGAGGATTTTTTCGACGTCCGCCAGGTCTTTGCGGCGGAAGAACATCATCTTAAATACGGCCAATGACTCGGCATCCCAGATGGCCACGGTTCGGCCTTCGAGTTCAACCCATTTTCGTCGCGTGAAGGCGATGTCGTAAAACGGCAAGGTCGCCAGAAAGACGTCGACGGCCAGCCCACCGTGGGTCACGCGGCAAAAGCCGTGTTCACGGAGCGAGGCGGCTGCCTTTTCCGAAGAAAAGTCACAGCCGAGCTCGCCCAGCAGCAAGACGCACTCGCCGGTCCGTTCTGGAGGCAGAAAGAGCGTCACATCGACGTCTACCGTGCCGCGAGGCGCGCCCCAGTATCCCAGGGCGATCGCGCCACCAAGAGCATACTCCTGATGCCTCGCTTCGAGCCGCGCGGCCAACTCGGCAGCGACCGTCGCGGCGTTCATCGGCGGGTTGGCTTCAGTCACGGGCAGCGTGCTTTCTGAGAAAATCCCAAGTAGACTCTGGCCAAGGATCGGGCTCGATCTCGGGCAGACCGGCGGTGCGGCGGCTCCGTTGAATCGCCGCCGCGGCCTCGCAAGCTTGGACGATCAGTCGGCCGCGCTCCTCCATGCTCAAGGATCGCAGCTTCAATATATCCTCGTGTTCCGTGGCGCGGTGTGCCGCAATCTGGTCGTCGGGTTTCACGGCCGCTTCCTCCTGGCGTCCCTCATTTCTCTCCTCCCAACAGCAACCACAACACGGCCATCCGAACGGCCAGGCCGTTGGTGACTTGCTCGAGGATGGCGGAGTGGGGGCCGTCGGCCACGTCGGGGGTGACTTCGACGCCGCGATTGATCGGGCCGGGGGCCAGAACGAGCAGGTCCTTTTTCGCTCGGGCCAAACGCTCGCGGTTCATCGCGTACAGGTGGGCGTATTCCCGGACCGACGGGAACGGCCGGGTCGTCTGACGCTCGAACTGGATGCGAAGCAAGTTCAACACGTCGACCCGCGGGACGATCTCGTCCAGGCTGTAGGAATACTCGACACCAAGTTCTTCCCAACGAGGCGAGACTAGCGTCGACGGGCCGCAGACGATCACGTGCGCGCCGAGCGTCTTAAGGCCCCAGATGTTCGACCTGGCGGTCCGGCTGTGGGCGATGTCGCCGACCAACGCGACGGTCAGGCCCTTGATGCCGCCGCGGCGCTGGCGGATCGTCAGGATGTCCAACAGCCCCTGCGTCGGGTGCTCGTGCGGCCCGTCGCCGGCGTTGACCACGGCCGCATTGAGGTTCTGGGCCAACAGTTGGGGTGTGCCGGGCGTGCGGTGCCGGACGATCACGGCGTCGACGCCCATCGCCTCGATGTTTTTGGCCGTGTCGATGACCGTCTCGCCCTTCGAGAGACTGCTGGTCGAGGCCGAGAAATCGACCGTGTCGGCTCCCAATCGCCGGGCGGCCAGGGCGAAGCTGGTCCGCGTGCGAGTCGAGTTTTCGAAGAACAGGTTGACGCACGTCTTGTCGGTAAGGACCGGGATCTTCTTCCGGCCGGACGCCATGGCGTCGCGCATCGACTGGGCCGTGTCGAGAATCGTCGTCAATTCGCCGGCCGAAAGGTCCTCCAAACCGAGCAGGTGCCGCCGGCTCCAGTCCTTGGGCACAGGCGGCGGGACCGTTGTTTCGCTGACCATGTAGCTGACTACCTCCCGCTTGTGCGTTTGCATATCTTCCTGGCCAACCGCGCTTCGGGTGATTCTAGACCCGCGGGAGTCCGCCTGCAACCATCCCGGTGGTATAATTGGGCCCATGACGCCCCCTGAAATCCCGCGAATTCTGATCCTGACAGACGATCCGGACGACGCCCGGCGCTGGGCCGACGCGCTGGCCGGGCCCGAGTTCGAAGTGTCGACCGAGCCGGACAGTCTGCCGGATCCGGAGGTCGTTCTCACCGATCACGATTGCTCTGCATGGTGCTTTCCCAAGACGGAGTTTGTAGGTCGAGTATCGGTCGGCTTGACAGATGGAAGCGAAGCTGACGTAGCTCTACCGGCCGACGCGTCAGCTCGCGAGTTGTGCTTGGCCTGTGGGCTGCTCGCTCAAATTGTACGACTTCGGCGGGGACAGCAGGCGGCCGCCCGACGCCGCGAGGAATTGGAAAGGGCCGTTCACATCGATCCGCTGACGGGCTTGCCGAACCGCCGGGCATGGGACGAGATGCTCGACCGGCGTCTGGCGGAATCCGCCGTGTCGGGCCGCCCTCTGGTGGTGGCCCTGGTCGACCTGGACCACTTCAAGTCGGTCAACGACCGTTGGGGACACACGGTCGGCGATCAGGTTCTCCGCCAGGCCGGAGCGGCGCTGCGAGACGGCCTGCGGCAGGACGATTTTGTCGCCCGGCTGGGAGGCGACGAATTCGCCCTGCTCCTAACCGGCGCTCCCGTTGCGCTTGCCGAGACGATTTTGGATCGGGTCCGGCGAGCCGTCCCCCGGGCGTTGGAGCAACTCGGGCAGGAGCCGGTCACAGCCAGTATCGGGTTCTGCACTTGCGTCCGGCCGGAGGACACAGTCGAGGACCCGCTCGCCCGCGCCAGTGCCGCTCTGGGCCATGCAAAGAGAGCAGGTCGGGATCGCATCAAGCATCGCCTATAGAGTTACCAATACCCACCCCATTGAGGTGAAATCTCAGGAGAGACATGGGAGAAACGAAGGAAAAGCAGTCAATTGCCATTGGACAACTGTCAGGACCCCAAACCGATCGGCAGAGTATTAACTAGGAAGATGTGTGTATAGCACCTCCCATGGGGTATGCAGCACTAGCCAATGATGGAGAGATTTCAATGATACCCAACAGAATACGACGGATCGGAGTTCTGACAGTGAGCGTTTTGGCATTGACGCTCCTTGTCGGCAGTGGAACGGCCGAAGCAAGCTACTATTTCTTCTTTGGTGACCACAATGCCAACTGGCCCGGTTATGGGAACATGGGCGATGAAAACGGGATACCCATTTTCCCAGGTACACCTGGAACCGATCCGGTGTTGAACAACCTGGCCGGAGTAGTTGCGGTTGACGGAACAAACAACCGTCTCCAGTCCATCTCGATCAACTATGAGCGAGGGGGCCTCTATCCGTCGCTCTGGTCTCTGCTTAAACCGGGAGACCTCTTCCTGGATATCGACGGTGACGACGGCTGGGACTATGTCGTCCGCAGCCCTGTCGCAGCGAATGGCAGCTACTCGGCTGTCGACAATGTCTTGGCCGCCGGGCAGTGGACCGTGTACGCCCTTTCCAGTGACCTTTCACTGACTGATCCGAATGCCTATATGCTGGCCAAGGAAACCCAGACACGCGGTGGTGGGTCCTGGTCCGGCTATACCATTCGAGGGTATCATCCCTGGGCACTCGACGAGGCATGGCTGAATGCTAATGGCACTTATGCTGGGACTATTTACTTCAGCGGCTGGCAGGATCCCGATGCGTTCACCGGCACGGCAACAAACGGATGGGACACGGCCGGCTGGTGCCAGTTTGACTTCGAGAATGCTAACGTCGATTTCGACCCGCTCTTGATGGATAAGTTGATTTTTAGCTTTACTGTCAACTGCGCCAATGACGTCCTGTACGAGACGATCCCGCTGCAAGAGCCGACCGGTGACACCGTGCCGGAGCCGTGCTCGCTGCTCATCTGGGGCATGCTCGGGCTGAGTTTCGCCGGCGGGTCCTGGCGTCTGGCTTTCCGCCGACGTTGGAACGACTGGCAAATGGAAGAGTAGCAGACAGAACGACATTTACAGGCCAGGGCCGCTCATAAGCAGTCCTGGCCTTTTTCATTTCTGAGTGATCCTACGGACGAAGGACGGGCCCGCCACGGGGGACATAGACGCAGTCGGGCTCGGTAGCCAGGGGATCACCCGTCACGGCGTACGCCCGAGCGCGGCTTCCACCACAGACGTGGCGATATTCGCACGTGCCGCAGTTGCCCTTGAGCTGGTCGGGGTCTTGCAACGCTCGAAATGTCGGGTGGTTTTGATACACGTCGACGACCGAGTCGGTCGGGAACCGTCCACAGCAAAGCGGCAGGAACCCGGCGGGGAAGATCTCGCCTCGGTGGTTGACGAACATGACGCCCTTGCCGTCGGTGATGCCCAGCGGCGCCCGGTGCCCTCGGCGTGTGGCCCCGTCCTCCGATCCACCCGGCCCGGCCAGCGGGTCGCCGCCCTGCTGGAGCACATAGCGCCGGTAGTGCGGGGCCTCGGTCGTTTTTACGGCGTAGGGCTGGTTCTGAGCGTGGTGCCACAATCGGGCGAAGACCTGCTCGTACTCGGCCGGACGAATCCGCTCTTCTTCGACGCCCCGGCCGACGGGCACGAGGAAGAAGACCGACCACATGGCGATACCCCGGTCGGCCAGCCACGCGGCGATCTGGTCGACCTGATGGACGTTCCGCCGCGTGATCGTTGTGTTGACCTGCACGGCCATCTCCAGCCGCCTAGCGTCGGAGAGCATCCGCACGGTCCGCTCGAAGCTTCCTTCCCAGCCTCGGAAAGCGTCGTGCGTGGCCGCGTCGGCCCCGTCTAGGCTGATCCCCAGCCGGCGGACCCCGGCGTCGCGTGCCCGTTGGAACGCTTCGGCCGTGGCCAGTGGCGTGGCCGAGGGCGTCAGGGCTACCTCTAATTTCTGTGAGACGGCGTGGCGAATCAGATCGAACAGATCGGGCCGCTTCAGCGGATCGCCCCCGGTGAAAACCATCATCGGCGGGCGAGGGAAAGTAGCCACCTGATCGATGAGTGCCTGGGCCTGCTCGGTCGACAGCTCGCCCGGATCGGCATCCTCCTGGGCCGACGCCCGGCAGTGTTTGCAGACCAGGTCACAGGCCAGCGTCACCTCATAGTAAAACATCAGCGGATTGCGACCGAAATCGTTGGGTGTATAGTCAGCGTGGCTCATTTGGGCTCTCGAACGGTCATCACAGTACCAGGAAAGGGAGCCCGCTGCGGGCAAACATCCTGCACGCATCTTACGCATCAGGCCGGCCCAGGGAAACCGGATCGCAAGATTCCCCTCGAAAGAAGGTCTGCCGACCCAGCTTAGGATTAACCAAATCGTCGCTTTGCCGCAAATTCCGCTACCGATGCCGCAATCCCACCGTTACCCTGGTGTTGGATACTTTTCAACCCCAACGAGAAGCAGAAAGGACAGATACCTATGTCTCCGGCAATGATCTCACGGTCGAAAAGCTCCGAGGACGGTCCGAAAAAAAGCCGCGCCCTTCTGAACGTCGGCCGGCTGGCAGTCCTGACATGTCTTGTGGTTCTGCCAGCCCTGATGCCGTCCAATGTCCGGGCAGACGAGAAAGCCGTCGTGAAAACCGAGGACCGGGAAACCAACCCGCTCGTGCTGGCCAATATCGAAAAATTCCGCGACTTGAAGTTCGGGCTGTTCATTCATTGGGGCCCTTGCACGCAGTGGGGCGCGCGGATCGCGTGGCCGTTGAGTCCGTCACAAACCTGGGCCCGGCCCGACGATCTGCCCGCCTGGGTCGAACGGGGCAAGAACTTCGACGTCTTCTCCCGCGACTTCTTCGACCTGAACAAGACGTTCAATCCCTCGCAGTTCGACCCGGACGCCTGGGCCAAGGCGGCTAAGCGGGGTGGGATGAAGTACATCGTCTTCGTCACAAAATGCCACGATGGTTTCGCCCTGTTCGATACAAAGCAGTCAAACTACTGCAGCACTGATCCGTCGTGCGCGTTCCACACGAACCCTCGGGCGAACATCGCCAAGGCCGTGCTCGAGGCGTTTCGCCGGCAGGGACTTCGCACGGCCCTCTACTTCTCAATGCCCGACTGGCGCCATCCCGACTACGAAGACCCGACACGGCCGGCCGCCCGGCTGTTCCGGCCGAACTACGATGTCACGAAGCACCCGGAAAAATGGGGCCGGTATCTGAAGTTCATGCACGCCCAGGTTGAAGAACTCATGACCGGCTACGGGCCGATCGACGTCCTATGGCTCGACGGCGGGGCGGGCGACGACTGGAAAACGGACGAGCTAGCGGCCATGGCCCGACACCATCAACCGGGCATTCTCATCGTCCATCGCGGCGCGGGCGGGCGCTATGAAAACTACCGCACGCCCGAGCAGCAGATCCCAGCCAAAGCTCTGCCCTACGCGTGGGAAACGTGCCTGACGATGGGCGACTATTGGGCGTACAACCCCAAGGACTACTACAAGCCGGCTCGGGAGCTGATCCACCTGATCGCCGAGATCGCCTGCAAGGGCGGAAACCTCCTCTTGGACATCGGTCCGGACGCCGAAGGGCGCTTCCCGCCCGAGTCGGTCAAGCGGCTCGAAGAATTGGGCGACTGGCTGAAAATCAACGGCGAGGCCATCTACGGCACTCGGCCCGTCGCGCCCTACGGCGAAGGCCGCGTCCGACTGACCCGCAAGGGAGACGCCGTCTACCTGATCCACCTGGCCGAATTGGCCCAGACCAAACCGCCCCGGGCCATCGCCGTCTCGACCATCCAGCCGGCCGAAGGCGCCGAAGTCACCCTGCTGGGCAAGGGCCTTCCGCTGAAATGGGAAAAACGCGGCCACGGCATGGTCGCCTTTATCCCCGACCACATCTCCAACCCGCTCCGCGGCGAATACCCCTACTGCCGGCACGCCTGGACGGTGAAGATCAGCAAGGCGATCGTGCAGCCGGAGGAGAAGAAGTGATGACGACGTCGAAATACACTTGACCGGATAGACATGATTGCGTGAATACCGGGCGCGATCGGGGGTCCCTGGGTTACTCCATCAACAACATCGCGCTGAGTAAAAACACAACTGAGAGAATTCGCGTGACGATTCCGGTCCACGACACGGCAATGCCTCGCGTGACTCGCCGATACTCGGTCCAAGCGGTTTCGACAAGGATCACTGTGCCGATTCCCAAACCAGTCCATAGTGTGACTACCGTCAGCGCGAATCCGCCACAGCCAGGTGGTTCGAAGAAGGAGACAACCAAGTGGCTCCATACGTTATAGCCCGAGGCCGCGATGAGAACGAGCCAAGCCGCACGGTTGTACGAAACGAGCACAATTGTCTCGTCTGATGGTGGGGAACCTGAAGCATTGGGTGGGCCGTCCGGCACACGGGCCTGGCGGGTATCACCCAGCAGCAACGAGGCCAGGGCACAGCCCAGCCCAACGGCGTAGTATCGGAGAAGATCCGCTAACACCTCATCGGCAGCGTCTGGTGAGCCTCGCAGGGCGTGGATCCAACAAAGACCTGCACCGGTTACAAGAAGGGCGGGGAATAAGAATCCACCGAGCTTGACGATCCGTCGCGAGCCGATCCCTTCCAGAATCAGGAAAAGCCCTACCGATGGCACGACGAAGGGGAACGCCAGCCAGATCGGTATCGCAGCGCCCAATAGCCCGTCAGGCCAGAACAGGCACGTCCCCGCCACAGCGGCAATCATCGCCAGAAAGCCACGCCAGACGAGCGTGCGCACCATTGACGGTGTTCTCCCTTCCCGATAGTTCGCCCTTTGCCGCGCACCTCAACGATACGGCTTCTTCGCGTCGGTCACGGAGGCGGTGACGGTCTTGACGTCGGCCGGGTTGACGGCCAGTTCGCAGTTGGTGCGGAAGTCGAGCGTCGATTGGGCTGGAATGGTCACGCTCAGCGAGACGTTGGCCAGATCGAGCGTCTTGCCCTGGGCGTCCTTGAACTCGATGAGCAACTCGATCCCGTTCCAACGGTAGTCCGACTCGTTGTGCAACGTGCCGTAGATCCAGACGTCGCGCCGGAAGTAGTGGACGGTCGAGCCTTCGGGCGTCTCGGGCGTCTCGGCTTCCATTCGGACGTCGCGGGCGGTCAGCAGGCTCTTCACCTGGGCGAACGGTACCTCCGGCTCGGAGTGAAGATGCCCGGTGTTCATCAGCACGAAGAACAACGGGATGAAGAAGAGCAGAGGGACGAAAGTCATCACGGCAAAGCCTCCGTTCCACCAGCGGGACTGGAAGCCCTGGCACTTCGGGCATCGGGTTGCCGCCAGGGCAATCGGCTCGCGGCAGCATCGACACAATTTTGTTTTCCGTTCGGTGTTTGCCGTGGTCTCGGTGGAGGGTTCCATGATTCCTGGTGTCCTCGTGAAATAGCAACCGATTAGCCTGCTCCCGTTGCTTGGGCATTGGCAACGGGGCCTTTTGTACCATGGGCCGGAGGATGCCACCAGCCCGGGGTGATCTTCGACAAAAAGCAGTGTACCGCGAAATTGCTCTGCTCGCAGATTGCCCAGCTTGCCCGGGCGGATCCCATCCGGCCAGTTCGCGATTGACACTCGGCCGGCGTCTCGGTACGCTCCCCGCTCTTATTGCGGGAACTCTCTCTTCGTGGGTCCTGGATACCTGGACGATGCGACGGTCTGTCAGCATATATTGCGTGCTTCTGTGGTTGATCACCGGGCTGGCCGGGTGCTCGCCGGTGGTGAAGCAGCGCGGCCAGTCGCCGTTGCAGCCGGCGCGAATGTC
>JAFGFF010000437.1 GCA_016931075.1 Pirellulales bacterium
CGCACCAGCACGTTCGCCCTGTGCAACGTGACGCTTCCCTGGGCGATCCAGATCGTTCAGCACGGCATCTTCGACGCCGCCAAACGGTCGCGGCCCATCGCCGAGGCGATCAACATCTGCGAAGGCAAGATCACCAACGAACCGGTCGCCGAAACGTTCGACCTTCCTTTCAGCCCGCAGTTTGCCGCTTAATAACCGGAGTTTTTTTGTAGGAGGCGACTCCCGTCGCCGAAGGCGGGAGAGAAGACCAAGATCGGCGACAGGAGTCGCCTCCTACATTGACGATTTAACTCGCCAGGACCAGTCTAGCCGGAGGAACCATGTCCGAAGCCAAATTGCCGCGCGTCGGCATTGTGATGGGAAGCGACAGCGACTGGCCGAAGATCAAGGCCGTCGCCGCCGCGTTGGACGAGTTCGAGGTGGGCTACGAAATCCACGTCATGAGCGCGCACCGCACGCCCGGGGTGGTGGATCAGTACGCCCGGTCGGCCGTGGGACGTGGGCTGAAGGTGATCATCGCCGCGGCGGGCGGAGCGGCCCACCTGGCCGGCGTCATGGCCTCGCACACGACGCTGCCGGTGATCGGCCTGCCCGTGCCGACCGAGCTGCAAGGTGGGCTCGACTCGTTGCTGTCGACCGTCCAGATGCCCGGCGACGTGCCGGTCGCCACCGTCGGCGTCGGGATGGGCGGCCCTCGCAACGCCGGCCTGCTGGCCGTGCAAATGCTGGCCCTTTCGGACGAAACCTTGAGCACCAAGCTGGTCGAGTTCAAACGCAGTCTGGTCGACAAGATCGCCGCCAAGGACGCAGCCCTGCAGAAGACAGTGGCTGGTGGCTAGTGGTCAGTGGCTAGTGCTGTGGAACCGGGAACCGTCACGGCATAGGTGCCATTTAAGGTTCAGGACATGGGTGGCGTTGGACGCGTTCTAGAATATTTGGTTTTTTACCCGGTGAATAAGAGAATAGACATGATTTACAGGATGAACAGGATGGCCTGCGCAGTCCTCTTCTTATTCTCGGATATGCATCCATTCCGCACGTTCATCGTTCAGTGACCGTTTTGCAGACTACAATCCTGTTCATCCTGTAAATCATGTCTATTCATCTCCTGGGAAGGCACCATTGTCCGTTCGAGTGATGCGATTCGGGTGAAGACTATCAGAATATTGCCGACCTGCCAGCACACCCCGCTTGGCCACTAACTACTGGCCACTAACCACCAGCCACTAGCCCCTAACCATGCTGGAACGCTTCTTCCAACTCCGCCGACATGGCACTACGGTGCGGACCGAGGTGCTGGCCGGGGTGACGACGTTCCTGACGATGGCCTACATCATCTTCGTGCAGCCGGCCGTTCTGTCGGGCAGCTATTTTGGGAAGGCGAACATCCAGACGGGCCTGGACTTCGGGGCCGTGACGACGGCCACGTGCCTGGCCGCGGCGCTGGCCACCGCGATCATGGCCCTGTTGGCCCGGTATCCGATCGGGCAAGCTCCCGGGATGGGCGAGAACTTCGTCTTCGTCCTCTCGGTCCTACCGGCCGCCGACACGATGCTGCAGACCCAGGGCCTCGCCGGAACCACGACGCCCTGGCAGGTCGGACTGGGCGTCGTGTTCATCGCCGGCTTGCTCTTTCTGGCTCTTTCGCTTTTCGGTATCCGCGAGGTGCTGCTCGACGCGATCAGCCCCAGCATGCGCAATGCCATCGCCATCGGCATTGGGCTGTTTATCGCGTTTTTAGGCCTGGAAGGGGCCGGGCTGGTCCACGGCAACGCGCCGCCTGCTCCGCCAGTCACGCTCGACCCCCATTTCAACTCGCCCGACTTGATCGTCTTCTTCTTCGGCCTGTTTTTGACGGGCATTCTGTTCGCCCGACGGGTGCGCGGGGCGATCGTGCTGGGTATCCTGGGGGCGACGCTCCTGGCCGTGGGCCTGCGGTTCGGGCTGCCGCTGTTGCCCGAGGGGATCAGCCAATCGGCCCTGGTGACCAACTCGAAGCTGATGACTCAGTTCCAGGTAGCCGACCACGCTGTTTCTCGGCCGCCGTCGTTGGCCCCGACGCTGTTGAAGATGGACCTGGTCCACGCCCTGTCGTGGCAGATGGTCCCGTTCATTTTGATCTTCCTCTTCATGGACGTCTTCGACACGCTCGGCACGCTTGTCGGCGTGAGCGAACAGGCCGGGCTGATCGAGGACGGAAAACTACCCCGGGCGAAACAGGCGTTCGTGTCCGATGCAGTCGGCACGGTCGCCGGCGCGGCCATGGGCACCAGCACGGTGACCAGCTTCATCGAGAGCGCCGCCGGCGTCGAGCAGGGCGGCCGGACCGGTCTGACGGCCCTGGTCGTTTCGGGCCTCTTCCTCCTGGCCCTGTTCTTTAGCCCGGTGATCGCGATGATCGGCTCCTACCCGGCCGTCACGGCCCCGGCCCTGGTCGTGGTTGGCTCGATGATGATCCGCAACGTGACGAAGATCGACTGGTCGAACTACGCCGAGTCGCTGCCCTGCTTCCTGATCATCCTCGGCATCCCGCTGACCTACTCGATCCCCGACGGCCTGGGCCTGGGCCTGATCGCCTACCCGATCATCAAACTCGCCACCGGCCAAGGCCGCCAGGTCAAATGGCCCATGTACATCCTAGCCGTCGTGATGGTGGCCTATTTCATCTGCGTGCGGGCACGGTTGCACTAGCAGAATATATGACTCTTAATCAGAGGGTTGGAGGTTCGAGTCCTCCAGGGGCACACCAAAAGCCTTGCGTGACGATGGGGTTGCGCGGGGCTTGTTTATAGACGCGATCAGGGCTCGCGATATGTTCGACGTCGCCTTTCGACCACGCCCAAGAATGCGTTTCTAGGGTGTTGAACAGTGTCGAACCCGGAGTGTACCGGCGACGCAAATGAGCTTTCCAATCGGGCTACTGCTCCTGCCATTTTCATCCAAGCCGCTTCGTCGTAACTGTCCCTGACACGGCCCCTATCTGGCCGGACAGGTGTCTGTTCGGATCGATGGGCATCCCCCTTCTCAATAATGGCAGCCCACCCATACTGACCAACTCGGCAACAGCATATAAGGCAGGATTTCCCGGATGTAAGAAATTGGCGGGCGGCGACATTAGGCTGTAGAGGAAGACTTCTCCTCTTGCGATACCCCCCTGTCGCGGACAATGCAACCACCATGCCTGACGATTCCCGAACCACCGAATACGTTCGCCTTTGGACGCTGCATGGGAAGAGCATCTATGCCTATCTCATGACGCTGGCGTCCAACGCGGCCGATGCGGACGAAATCTATCAGGACGTCGGAATGACGCTCTGGGAGAAATTCGACCAGTACGCGCCGGGCACGAGCTTCCAGGCCTGGGCACGCCAGATCGCGCTGAACAAGGTCCGCAATTTCCGGAGGCTTCACCGTCACAAGACGGTTCTGTGCAGTCCCGAGCTGCTCGACGTGCTCGATCAAAGGATCGCGGCCGAGACCGAGACGCTCCACGCCCAGCAAAAGGCGTTCGTTGATTGCCTCGAGAAACTGCCCGCGAGACACAAAGAGCTTCTCGAACGGCGTTATCGGCCGGGCGCGACGGCCGGAAGCGTTGCCCGAGAAATCGGGCGGAAAGTGAACGCCGTCCATCAGGCCTTGAGCCGGATCCACAACGC
Source organism: Pirellulales bacterium (assembly GCA_016931075.1). Taxonomy (GTDB): domain Bacteria; phylum Planctomycetota; class Planctomycetia; order Pirellulales; family Thermoguttaceae; genus JAFGFF01. The sequence continues at coordinate 3,657 of JAFGFF010000437.1, forward strand.
GCTGTTCGATTGTGTTCGCAAGGCGACCCTCCCGGAGAGCGCGTCATGAGCAGTTCGTTGCCTCCAGAACGGTTCGCCGAGTTGTGCGAGTTAATTCAATCGCTCCACGACCAGCGGATCACGCCCGAGCAAAGGGCACGGCTCGAACAATGGCTCTATGAAGACGAAGAGGCGTGTCGGGTCTATATCCACTACATGCAACTGTATTCCAGCTTGCATTGGCAGATGAGCGAAAATCGCGACCTGCAGCCGCCAACCAGCCTGGGCGCGCCGCCCGCGTTACGCACGCCCATCCTCGGCTTTTTGGGCGACGTGTGCCGATGGGGTGGCGATTATCTATCCCGAGGGCCGGTCATCTCGTTTTTGCTGGCACTCGGACTTCCCGCGGTCATGATTTTGGTTCTGGTGCTCCATCTGGTTCGTCAGCCAGCGATGCAAGTCCCGACGATGCCGTCAACCGTGGCCCGAGTGACGCGGACTTATGATTGCGTTTGGACCGAGGAAGGCACACCAGCACGGATCGACGCCGACTTGGCTGCCGGGCGTCGGTTGCACCTGAGCGAAGGGATTGCCGAGCTGACGTTCGACGACGGGACGAAGGTCATCCTGCAAGGGCCCGCCACGTTCGACACTATCGGCAGGACGCGAGGCTTCCTTTCCTCGGGCAGTCTGGTGGCCAACGTGCCCAAGGGGGCCGAAGGATTTGCGATCGAGACACCCTCCGCCCTGATTGTCGACTTGGGCACCGAGTTTGGCGTGCATGTGGAAGAAACGACCGGCACGGCCGAGGTTCATGTGTTCCAAGGGGAGGTGGAACTTGAACCCTGTCGCGCCGACATCGACGAAAAGCCCGCTGCTCGTCGCTTGAAGGCCGGCAATGCGATGCGCGTAGAGCCGGTTGCGCGAAAGAACGCGTTGCCGAAAATCTCTCCCATCGCGCCGGCCGCCGGTCAGTTTGTCCGGCAAATGCCCGCCGGCTCGGAGCGTCCCGCGATCGTGGCCGACTTGTCCGGCGGTTTGGGCGAGTCTTCGGTAGATCAATTCGGTGGCATACCCGGAGCAGGCTGGGCCACCCCTTGGGCCGGGACGAATAGCTCGGCAATCCAGGGCGGTCGTTCCACGAGGATGTACAACACCATCGAGGTGGTCGATACCAAGCCGCTTCGAGGTAGAGGCAACTACCTGCGTTTTCTGGCCACGCAGGAAGAGCAAATCCCGACGCCTAAAGTCACTTCTGCCGCGTTGTGCCGACGTTTCAAGTCCGGCAATGGCATCGACATCACCAAGCCCTATCTCGTCTCTTGGGATCTGCGGGTCGACGAGCTGGTGGAGTTCACCGGCAAGTACGATAGCATCTCGGTTTTCGGCGACGTCGAGTGGCGAATGACTTCCACGAGTCCTACGTCGGGTTGGGCTATTCGGGCGTCCGGCAGCGACGATCCCGAGGAACGCATCCCCCCGCGACACTGGCGGTTCTTTGACGGCGACGGCCGAGGCGGCTATCGACAGGTGGACAGCGGAATCAAGCTGGAAGTAGGACGCGTCTATTCCTTCCGCGTCCAAGTCAATCCACAGAAGAAGAACTGGATTCCGGCGATCGGCGTCGACGGCGGAAAACTCAAGACATTCGGGACGATGGGAATACGCACCGCCGACTCGGCCAAGGAGGCCGACTACTGGTCGTGTCTCCATTTTGGGTGGCAATTCAAAGGGAGACAGAAAGGAGATCCCCCGGCCAAAATTGACCTGCTGGTGGACTCCATCCGGATTGAACAGGCGGAGGAGTAAGGCGACGAAGCAATACCCGCGGAAAGGAGAACAGGCCGAAGCTGTCACCGATGAGGTGGATTGTACGCAGCGACGAAGCATCACCTAAGGCCCAGACGTCACATAAAAAAGGGACGAAGGCGTTCACGGGCCGCATGCCTCACAAAGGAGGACCATGATGAGAGAGAAGCTTGTAGTGATTGCCGCCCTGGCCTTGGTGGGCCTGGTAGCGGCGCCGCTGGCGGCCGAAACGGTTGTGCCCGGCGGAACCACGCCCTATGCGTGGTATCGGGCCGACATGGGCGTCAGTACGTCGGGTACGACGGTCACGGCCTGGGCCGATCAGTCGGGTAACGGACGCGACCTGACCAGCGTCACCGGCACCCCGCAACTGACGGCCAATAACACCATCGAGTTCGATGGTCATCTGGACTACTTCCAGAGCACCATCGCAAGCTGGGGTACAGCCGGAGCGGGAACCGTATTCGCCGTCTGGGAACGGGACGTGATGGGCGACTCCCCAGTCTCGACGAGCAATGTAGCGTCCATCTATGACGGCAACACCGGCGCCGCCAATCGTCAGATTCTCTGGACGGGAATGAACAACGGCGACCCCGGAAGCACGAACCTGACCGTGTACGGCATTGGGCCCGCTCCTATCGGCGGCAACTACGTCAGCCTGATTCCAACTCCGGTTCCAGCGGATACTTGGGTGATAACCGCGGCCTCCTATGCAACGGACGGCACCCTGTTCGTCAACGGAGCGTTGGAGTACAGCGGCAACCTGCAATCGGGAGGAATGTCCGGCATCGTCGTCGGGAACTACATCTCCAAGCCAAGCAACGGCCGTGGCAGCTATGACGGCGAGCTGGCCGAATTGATCGTCTTTGGCGAAGTCCTGTCGGCCCAGGAACGTGCCCAGGTCGAACAGGCCCTCGGCGCGCGTTGGGGAATCAACGTCGTTCCTGAACCGTCCACTTGGGTGTTGCTCCTCTGCGGCAGCCTGATGGTTCTCGCGCGTCGGCGCTCGCGCTGACGACGGACGATCGTGCAACCTGCCAAACCGGACGGTTCCCCTTCCGCACGGCGGAATCGGGAACCGTCTCCGGCAGGCGAAAGTTCGAGTGAATACGAATCCAACATGGATTCCTCTCCGGGTCCGTGGGATGGGGTTAGTACGCTTGTACCTCCTCTGTTGAATCCAGGAAGTCGGACGGACTTCAATCGACGTTCCTTCCGCTCAATAGACAATCGACACGTCTTCGTCCAATGCACACGCTCATGTTGGATCTGATTGAATATCTCGTTGGATAAAACACCATGAGACACGCTATCCTGCTAGCTCTATGGATTGCCACAGCAGGCGCATTGCTTACCACACCGTTGCAAGCCGCGCATGTCAAGGTCTACGTGTTGACCGGTCAGTCGAACTCGCTCGGCACGACGGCCGATCCGGAGGAGACCGACTATACGCCCGGCACGGATCCGGCCGACGCCATCACGCGTTTCTTCTGGAGCAACGTCTGGAACGAAACGACGCCTATCGGCGATTCGAGCGGCTTGATCACCACCCTGCAACAGCAGCAAGGCGGCGCCCCGAGCCCGACGTTCTGGGGCCCGGAGTTCGGCTTCGCGCGGAAGATGTATGACGAGGGGGTAACCGACATCATGGTCGTCAAGGCAAGCCGGGGAGGCGGCGGAAATACCTATTGGTCGAAGTCGGACGGTGGGCACATGTATCAGCACGTTCTCGACACGGTCGCCACCGCAACTGCCGAATTAACCAATGCTGGAGACACGTTCGAGATCTCCGGGCTCCTTTACCTGCAAGGCGAGAGTGACGACACATACGAGGCGTCCGTCTCGGGTGTCCGATTGGCGGCATTGGTCGACAACTTGCGTGCCGACTTGCCCAACGCCACGAACATGCACACGGTCGTCGGCGGGATCGCCGCCGCCGGGAGCAACCGGGACGTGGTTCGTTCGCAACAGTCGGATCTGGGAGCCACCTCGCCGATTGTGGACTACTTTTCGAACCTGGATCTGGCCGGCGGCCTGTACGACGGTCTCCATTTCGACAAACCGAGCAAGCTGATCGTCGGCGAGAGGTACGCGGAGGCTTTTTTGTACGGCATCCCCGAACGGCCGCCACGGCCCGGCCATGTGGACGGCGGCCCCGTGATCGACGGAGGCACAACGCCCTACGCCTGGTATCGGGCCGACGGCGGAGTCGTCACCTATTCGGCCGGGTCGGATCAGGCCGCCTGTTGGCGAGACGAGTCGGGCAACGACCGACACCTCGAAGCCAGCGGCGATCCACAACTGGTCCATGGTGGAATCGATGCACGTCCCAGCGTCACGTTTGACGGCATTGGTGACTTCTTCGACAGCCCTCCAGCCGAATGGGGCGTGGCCGACGCGGGCACGGTCTTCTCCGTCTGGAAACGGACTGCAAGCCTCGATCCAAGAACGGTCCTGTACGACTCGGCCGCCCTCGGAGAACGCCAGTACTTCTTTGACTGGGATGGTGAACAATTCCTGGTCGGTGGCTCCGTTGCCGACGGCGCCAATCACCTTGCTGTTCTTAACGACACGATCGGCGCGGAAGAATGGGTCGTCGTCTCGGTCACGCATACCACGGGCTCGACCGACACAGTTCGTATCAACGGCGAGGTGGTTTACACCGGCGACCTTCTCTCCGACGGCATGAACGGCCTGAGGATCGGCGAGTATGTCAAGCTTGGCTATGCATGGGAAGGGGACGTCAGCGAACTGATCGTCTTCGAGGGCGATCTGCCGGCCGACGAGCACCAGGCGATCACATGCGAGTTGATGCTCCGCTGGGGCGTCACTCCCTCGCCCGGCGACGCCAATGCCGACGGACAAGTCAACGCGGCCGACGCCCGAATCCTCGCCGAGCACTGGCTCACGCCCACTGATGCCGCCTGGACTGTCGGCGACTACAACACCGACGGGCTTGTCGACGACCTCGACGCTTCGATCCTCGCGTCCAATTGGACCGGTTCGTCCGAGGGAAACGCCCAAGTGCCCGAGCCCTCGGCGCTAGTCGCGTTGGTCGGCCTTGCTCTTTGCACATTGGATCTTCAACAACGGAATCGGAAGTAGGTCCTAACAGGACTTGATAAAACAGGAGGAATATGAATGCCTCGGTTCACTCTGTTATACGCGAGTACAATTGCCCTATTGCTTCTTCCAGGTGCGTTGTACGCCCAAGCCCCATGGGACGTGAACGCGCCGATCACTGGGGTCGACAGGACGCTCGTGGAGCCCTACTACGTTGATCCCTTGAACAGTCAACCCTATGCGCCCTGGATCGGACAACAATACGTGGGTCCGGAGTATCAACTCGAGGAAACGAAGTCGTACATGGGCCAGAGCGACACGCCCATCAACGACAAGCACCGGTTCTCGTGGGACAACGGCGAGACGTGGACCGATTGGACGGACTTGCCTCCGGTGGTCACATGGGATGGTCCCCATCGTATCTACTGGGGCAATATGGCTACCACATACGATCCGATGTCGAACAAGACCGTCTCAATCTGGTTACGCCAGACGAAGCTCTACGATACGACCTATTACAACCAGAGTTTCCTCCGCACGTCGGACGACTACGGCCAGACATGGAGTGATCCGCAATTGCTGATGTACGAGGCCGGCGCCGACTTCAATCCGCTCGATCCGTACAACATGAATTATCTCGAAAACAACACGGCCTATCCCGGCCAGAACATCGAGATCCGGTCGGATGGATCGTTGAATTTCAGCCTGGCCAGTGCGAATATCCCGGACGCCGTCCCGCAGAGTGAATTCAATCCTTACGGTGTCACGGCCAACGCCCCGGCGGACGCTCGGGCGATCGGCGCCGTCAGCATCGTCGCCAACTGGAACAGCGTCTCGGGCGAGTACGATACGTCCGCCAGCAACGTCGCCTGGGTGCCGCGGCATGTCTCCTCGCGGGGACTGGCCGAGCCGACCGTCGCTGAGTTAAACGACGAGCGGTTGTTGACTGTCTACCGGGACTCGAATTCCGGCATCAACGGCAATCCGTTCTATGAAGGTGGACACAAACGCTATACCCTCTCGACCGACGGCGGGGCCACCATCAGCGATCCGCTCGAATGGAAATACGACGACGGCACGAGCTTCTACTCGCCTTCGAGCATCAGCCAACTGATTCGCCACAGTGTCACGGACAAGCTCTATTGGGTCGGCAATATCAACCTCGGCCCAGCCAACGGAAATCATTACCGCTATCCGCTGGTCATCGCCGAGGTCGACGAAGTGAACGTCGCCCTGAAGAAGGACACCGTCACCCTGATCGACGACCGGCAAGTGGGCGATGGATCCTACCTGCAATTGTCGAACTTTTCGATACTGGAGAACCGCCAGACGCACAACTTTGAAGTCCGTCTGACCCGGCTCGGCGAAGACGCTTCCAATACGTGGAAGGCCAATGCGTACACGTACATCCTCGACATGCAGCCGCAGGAACCGCCCCCGCCGCCCGTCAATGGCCCCGTGATGGCCGACGGCACCACGCCCTACGCCTGGTATCGGGCTGATCGCGGCGTGAGCGTCGTGGGCGGAGGAAACAACTCGGTCACCGGCTGGGCCGACCAGTCGGGCAACCAACGCGACCTCCTTTCCGTCCGAGGCGATCCGGAACTGGTCGACGACGGCACGAACGTCACCGGCATCGAGTTCGACGGGATGGACGACTACTTCTGGAGCAGTGCCGCCGCCTGGGGCACGGCCGAAGCGGGCACCGTGTTCGCCGTCTGGAAACGTGAAGTGATCGAGGACTTCCCCGCCTCGACAGGCAATGTCAAGTCACTCTACGATGCCGACACCTATCCCGGACGCCAAATCCTCTGGACGGGCAAGTGGAACGGAGATCCCGATACGTGGCTCACCGCCTATGGCGTCGGCGAAGGAATCGGGCCCAACACCGTCAATGTTCAACCGGATCCGGTCGGCCCAGATAATTGGGTGGTCACGGCCGTCTCCTATAAGGCCGATGGTTGGATCAACGTCAATGGCCAGGAGGTGTTCGCTGGTGACCTGGAATCCGGCGGAATGGACGGGCTGATCGTCGGTAACTACCTCAGCAAGGTCACCTCGGGCCGGGGCGGCTTCGAGGGCGAATTGGCCGAACTCGTCATCTTCGAGGGCGAGTTGACGCCGGAGGAGGTTGCCACCATAGAACTGATTTTGATGAGTCGGTGGGGGCTGATCACGATGGGGCCGGGGGATACGAACAACGACGGGGTGGTGGATGCGGCGGATGCGAGGAGGTTGGCGGAGAATTGGTTGAAGGGTGTCGACGGTGGGGCGCCGGAGGGGGATTTTAATGGGGACGGGCTGGTGGACGACTTGGACGCGTCGATCCTGGCGGCCCATTGGGGCAGTGGGGGCGAGCAGGTGGTGCCGGAGCCGGGCGTGGTGGCGTTAATGGCCGGTTTGATGTTGTTGGTGTTTGTTGCAAGCACGAGGAGACTGGAGGGACGCGCTCCGTCGCGTCCAGGGTGAAAACTAACGGGTAACCCCGATAGCTCCGCTATCGGGGTCGCGGAGCGACAAGAGGTGTCGAGGCGCAGGGCATGCGGTCCTTGACCGTTGTTAACCGTACAAGCCAGAGTTCGCACCCTCTTGGGCCTGAC
>JAFGFF010000438.1 GCA_016931075.1 Pirellulales bacterium
ACTCGAAGAAGACTGCTCGCGAAGCGAGTCCAAACTACACTAATTTCGACAAGCAGGTGTCTCAAAGAGGTTGACACGTTCCGGCCGACCTTTTTGCCAAGGCGGGCATGATCCATGAAGAAATCAATGCTCTTGTGAGTCTCGCAAAGGCTCCAAAAGTGCCAGCATTCGTAGTGAGCAATGCGGTCAACCGCGTGAATTCCATTCTCAAAGACTCTATGACCACTCTTGACCACGAGGATCGTCGGCAACTTGTGGAGGAGCTTGCTGAAGCGATGGATAGGCGTCGTGCAGACTGCAACGCGACGGACCTTTCGCGGCTTGCGTGGCTGTACCTTTCGCTACACGAACGTGAGAAGGCAAAAGATGTGGTCTCAGCTGGCCTTAATCTTGATCCCTCCAATGTACACTGCCAGAACTTAAGCGAGAGACTGGAAAACCAAGAATGACCGACAAACCCCGACTGATTGAATATGCGTTTCCCCTGAAGCAGGCGTCGCTCGATAGCGTGCATGAGAAGAATGTGCGGCATGGGCACATTTCGACGCTGCATATTTGGCCGGCCAGACGGCCGTTGGCGGCGTGTCGGGCGGCGCTGATTGCCACGCTGCTGCCCGACCCGAGTGCCGAGCCCAAGCCCGAGGGGATGAGCGACGACGATTGGCACGACGAGATCCAACGCCGACGGCAGGAGTTGTGCGAGAAGATTGGCGGCCGTGTCGTCAAGCGGATCGAAAAGAAGAAGATGCCCGGCGGCCAGGTCGTTGAGCGCGAGAAGGAAGAGACCGAGGGAGGCATTCTGCACTGGGGACGGGAGACCGAGAATGCCGACACGCTGGAGTGGTTCCGCCAGGAAATCCGCAAAGCCTACGGCGGTCGGGCGCCCAAGGTGCTCGATCCGTTCGCCGGTGGCGGAGCCATTCCCTTGGAAGCAATGCGTCTTGGATGCGAGGCCACGGCCATCGACATCAACCCGGTTGCCTGGTTCATTCTCAAGTGCACGCTCGAATACCCGCAAAGACTGGCTGGGCAGAAACGGCCCCTGCCGGAGTTCATACTGAAGAACCACGGCTTCATGGAGAGGTTCTTCAAGGCTCAGGGGATGGGCAAGGCTGAGATCCGCAATCAACTCAAGAAGCTCGGCGCGGTCGTGAGGGATAAGCAACATGCATTCGACTTCGAGAAAGCCCAGGATGTGAACATCGAGGCCGACCTGGCGTGGCACGTTCGGGCATGGGGACAGTGGGTGCTCGATCGGGCCCGGCGGGAGTTGGCCCGTTACTATCCAGTCTACGCCGACTTCGAGCCACTGGACAAGGACAAGAGGTCCTACGAGCGGCAGCCAATGCGATTGGTGCCGTTGAAGGAGGATGGTACGCCCGACATCGATGCCCTGAATGCCGAGTTCAGTGAAGACTATCTTTCGGCAAAGTCGAATCCCCGTTGGGTCGCCAAGCCGACAGTAGCATATCTCTGGGCCCGAACCGTTACCTGTAAGAATTGCCGCGCAACGATACCGTTGCTAAAGACTCGTTGGCTGTGTAAGAAGGATCGAAAACGTGTGCTGCTGACGATGGTGCCGAACACTGACAAGACTGGCGTTGTGTTCGGCGTTGAGGCCAATGTCCCCGTCAGGGGCGGCAATGCCGCCCAACGTCGCGAGTACGATAAGCGAATAGCTAGTGGAACGATGTCCCGTGCAGGAGCTAAATGCCCTTGTTGCCCAGCGATCATGACTATGGAGGATATTCGCGTTGAGGGCCAATCCCAGAAGCTGGAGCGCATAATCACATCTGTTGTTGTCGACGGGCCGAATGACAAAGAATACCGTGAGCACACCGCTGCCGATCTAGTTTCGGAGAGAGAATCTGGTGCATCACTTGATGCGGTTTTCTCGAGCCTTCCGTTCGGAATTCCTGACGAGGCGACTCCAGCGGGAGGTGGTCGTGGAGCCGCACGAGCCTTCTCCGTTCAGGGATACGGACTCATGCGGTGGCAAGATCTTTACACTTCGCGCCAGTTGGCCAGCCTTGGTACCCTTGCTGGAGACGTGCGAGGGGTCACGAGCGAGCTGCGCAACCAACAATATCCGAGCAAATGGGTTGAAGCAATCACCTGTTACTTGGCATCTGCAGTTGATCGTCAGGCGGATTATTCGTCCACAATATGTATCTGGGCCCTCTCCGAGTTTCTATGCCATACGTTTGCACGCTTTGCACTGCCCATCACTTGGGATTTTGTAGAGAGCAACCCGGTTGGCGCATCCACTGGCAGCTTCGATGGAGCACTGGATTGGGTCTGTCGCTTTATCGATCACGTGCTGAACGCCGCTACGAATACACGAACAACCGTACTTTGTGAGAGTGCCATTTCGGTCAATGAGAGTCGTGCTGACATTCTCTTGACTGACCCTCCTTATTACGATGCGATTCCCTACTCAGATCTGATGGACTTTTTCCATGTATGGCTGCGCAGGATGCTGACTGGTCTCTCGAGCGATTTTGACCGGTGCTTCAGCGACCCGACGGGGCCAAAATGGAATCACGAGACGGCCGATGGTGAACTGATTGATGATGACAGTCGACACGGCGGAAATGCAGCAACGTCGAAGGCTGTTTACGAAGATGGAATGGCAAGAGCATTTCATGTCTGCCACAACGCACTCAGTGATAATGGCTGCCTTGTTGTTGTGTTTGCGCACAAGCATCCCAATGCATGGGAGACACTTGTCGCGGCAATTATTCGTGCCGGCTTTGTGGTCGATGGAAGTTGGCCAATCAAAACGGAACGGGCTGCTCGGATGCGGGCAACGGCATCGGCTGCCCTGTCGTCGTCCGTCTGGCTCGTTTGTAAAAAGCGCCCTGCAACGGCGAGGGTTGGTTGGGACAACAAGGTTCTCGAGGAAATGCGGCAGAACATAGCTGGGCGACTGCGCGACTTTTGGGACGCTGGCATCCGTGGACCTGACTTTGTATGGGCGGCAACCGGGCCGGCCTTGGAGGCCTACAGCAAGCACCCCGTCGTGAAGATGGCTAACGAGCCGAACGCGACGCTGACCGTGACCGAGTTTCTCAACCACGCCCGGCGGATGGTCGTTGATTTCGTCGTGGGCCGTGTCCTCTCCAAAGACGAGGACAACGGCGGGATGGCGGCGGCCGATCGCCTCGACGAACCGACCGCATACTACCTGCTGCATCGAAACGATTTCGGACTGGATGAGGCCCCCGTCGGCGCATGCATCCTGTACGCCACGGCCTGCGGGTTGTCGGACCAGGAGCTGGTCCGCGATTGGGATTTGCTGGCGAAAACGGGTGGCGACAACCCAGTGGCCGAAGACGATGAACAGACCGATGATGACGACGAGCCCGCCGGGGATGCCGGCTCGGGCAACAAAGTGAAGCTCAAAGCCTGGAACCAGCGCCGCGGGCGGTCGCTTGGCATCGAAGCCCCCGGCGGCCGGCCGGTCCCACTGATCGACCGCATCCACCGGCTGATGCACTTGTGGAAGGGAGGTGACGTCCATAAAGTGGACGAATACCTCGATGAGCATGGACTCAGACGTCATGAGCTATTTCGCCGCGTGCTACAATCTCTTATTGAGCTTGCCAAGGCAGGCAGCGAGGAACGTTCACTACTGGAAAGCCTCAGCAATCACATCGGAGCCAAGGGGGCAAAGCGGCGGGAGCAGTATCGTGCCTTTCCCGTCATGGAAGCCGCCCCGGAAGGCGAGGGAGAATAGCATGGGCAAACGCCGAAGATCCACGGAGATGGTTCGGTCGCAGACAGCCGACTACACGGGGCTGATCGCCGGCATTTCGGACCTGTTGGAAGCGGCACGGCGGACTGCCGCCCGATCGGTCAATAGCATCCTCACGGCGGCCTACTGGGAAGTCGGCCGCCGGATCGTGGAGTTTGAGCAGGGCGGCAAAGCCCGGGCACAATATGGGGAAGCAACCCTCGCCCAACTCTCGCGGGACCTGACAGCCAAGCATGGCCGTGGGTTTTCAAAGCGGAACCTGGAACAGATGCGGGCCTTCTACCTGGGTTGGGAGATTGCGCAGACGCCGTCTGCGCAATTCGAAGCCAGGGCAAGAGCCAAACTCCCCGCAGCGGTTGGCGGTCAGATGGCCCTCCCGGCACCGTCCGCTGAATTGAATCCGGGGCTGGTGTTATCTGTTTTTCCGCTTTCCTGGTCTCATTACGTCCGGTTGATGTCGGTCGAAAAGCCGCACGCTCGGGCCTTCTACGAAGCGGAAGCGATCCGCGGCGGGTGGTCGGTCCGGCAACTCGACCGCCAGATCGGCACCCAATTCTTCGAGCGTACTTCGCACTCCAAGCAGCAGGCGGCCATGCTGGCGCGGGGGCAGAAGCCAAAGGCGGAGGACGCCGTCTCGGTGCAGGACGAAGTACGCGACCCGTACCTGCTGGAATTCCTGGACCTCAAGGACGAATACAGTGAGAGCGACTTGGAAGAGGCGTTGATCCGGCACCTGGAGTGGTTCCTCCTGGAGATGGGCGCGGGGTTCACGTTCGTTGCCCGGCAAAAGCGGATTCGGGTCGGCGACACATGGTATCGGATTGACTTGCTGCTGTATCATCGCGGGCTTCGGTGTCTGGTTGTGATCGACCTCAAGACGGGCGCGTTCAATCACGCCGACGCCGGCCAGATGAATCTCTATTTGAATTACATCAAAGAGCATTTGACGCTGCCCGAAGAGGCCGACCCGGTGGGCATTATTCTCTGTGCAAGGAAGGATGACGCCGTGGTGAAGTATGCCACCGGCGGAATCAAGGCACGGGTGTTCGCATCGAAGTATCTGACCTGCTTGCCCGACGAAGAGACGTTGCGGCAAGAAATCCTGACAACCCAACGCGCCTTGACGGGCCGGAAAACGATCAAGGAAATCTGACTATGGCCAAACCCTCCTGGACACCGTGGCACGAAGTGGTTTCGCTTCGCGACGACCTGAAGACGGGCGATTTGTCGCTACAGATGTTCGCCGCCGACTTGTATGAAGCGATCATGCGGCGCGGCAAGCAGCCCGTCTACGAGAGCCCCGAGAGCTTCTTCGCTCTGACGTTTCCCACGCACAACCTGCGGAACCTGGTTCGTGACGTGGCGATGCGGTTGGCGGGCAAGAACGACAAGGCAGTCCGTCAACTCGAACTGACCTACGGCGGCGGGAAAACGCACACGCTGATTACGCTGTACCACCTGGTCAATGATCCGGATAATCTGCCGGACTTGCCCGCAGTCCGGGAGTTCGAGCAGGCCATTGGCCAGAAGCCGCCGAAGGCCCGGGTGGCCGGCTTGTGCTTCGACAAACTCGACGTGGAAAAGGGCACGGAGGTCCGATCGCCCGAAGGAAAGACCCGGCGGCTCAAGCAACCTTGGAGTGTACTGGCCTACCAGATCGCCGGCGACGAGGGGCTAGAGGTGCTGCACGCCGACGGCAAGGCTCAGGAACGCGACACCGTGCCCGCCGAGAACACGCTGATGGAACTCCTGGAGTTGCCGGGAAGGGAAGGCCTGGGCGTGTTGGTGCTGATGGACGAAGTGCTGATGTACGCCCGGGAGAAAGTGCGGACGGATCGCGGCTTCGGGGATGCTCTGAACAACTTCTTCCAAGGGCTCACGCAGGCGGCCACGAAGGTGAAGGGTTGCTGCATTGTGGCATCGCTTCTGGCCACCGACCCCAAGAAGAGCGATGACCTGGGTCGGCAGCTTCTGGGTGATTTCTACGACATCTTCCGTCGCGAGAAGGAGGAGGGCGTCGAGCCGGTCGTGAAGGAGGACGTGGCCGAAGTGCTCCGGCGGCGTTTCTTCACGCCAAAGTCGATTGAGAACCGCGAGATGTTCCGGCAGCACGTGATTGCCGCCCTGAAAGGCATCCAAACGGTTGACGAACAGACGGCCAAGGCGGGCTCGGCAGCTGAGGAGCGGTTTCTGAAGAGCTATCCCTTTCACCCGGACATGACCGAAGTGCTCTACACGAAGTGGACGCAGATGCACGGGTTCCAGCGAACCAGAGGCGTGTTGCGGACCTTTGCCCTGGCGCTGCGGGAGGCAGCCAACTGGGACCAAAGCCCGCTGATTGGCCCAACGGCATTGTTGAACGCGCCGGACAAGGAGGATCTCTCCGAGGCGATGCGGGAACTGGTCACCATCGCTGATACTGAAGAACACGAGGGCCGCAAGACCGCTTGGACCGGCATCCTCGTGGGAGAGCTGTCGCGGGCGAGGGAACTGGAGAAGGATTCGGTCGGGCTGAAGTTTCGCGAGCTAGAGCAGGCGGTGGTCACCACGTTTCTGAACTCGCAGCCGGTTGGACAAAGCGCCAGGACCCGCGACCTGACCGTGATGATCAGCACGGCGAGGCCGGACAAAATCGAGCTTGAGAAAGGACTGACTCGCTGGGCGCAGGTCAGCCATTGGCTCGACGACGCCTTTACCACGGTGGACGAAGGCCAGTTGCCCGCAACCTGGCGACTGGGAAACCGGCCCAATCTGAATCAGATGCACGCGTTGGCGTCGAAGCATGTTTCGGACGAGATCGTGCGAGCCCGTCTATTCGACGAGATCCCCAGGGCGAAGAAGATGACTGCTGGGGCCTCGGCAGCGGGTGTGGCCGTCCACACGCTGCCGGCTCGCCCAAGCGACGTGAAGGATGATGGGACGTTCCGATTCGCCGTTCTCGGACCCAGCGCCGCCTGTGATTCGGGCAAGCCTAGTCCCGAGGCCCGAAAGTACCTGGACGAGAACACTGGCCCGGACAATCCCCGCGTCTATCGCAACGCCGTGATTCTCCTTTGTCCGTCGCGTGATGGGATCGACGTGGCCGAGGCCAGAATTCGGGACTATCTGGCATGGGACACCGTGCGCGATGAAATCAAAAAGCAGGAGCAGGAAGGCAGCGTTGACGCAGCCCGGATGCAGACGCTGGTGATCAACTTGGAGAAGACGAAGGGACGCGTCCCCGAAGCCATTCGGCAGGCCTATAGTACGGTCGTCACGGTATCGGAGAAGAACGAGATCCAGGCATTCAAGATCACAGTCTCCGAGGATCCGCATTTCACGACGATTAAGGGCGACAAGCGGGCCCGGATTCAGGATACGGCGATCACGGCGGAAGCGCTGCTGCCGGGCGGACCGTACGACCTGTGGAAGGAGGGCGACACCAGCCGGCGCGTGAAGGACCTGGCGGGGGCGTTTGCCCAACTTCCGCACCTGCCGAAGATGCTCAAGGCCGAGGCCATTGTGGATACCCTGGTTGGCGGCTGCGAGCAAGGATCGTTTGTGCTACGTGTGACCCGGCCGGACGGATCCTTCCGAACCTGGTGGCGGGTCCGTCCCGATGAAACAGCCCTGCAGGACGCGGCGCTCGAACTGGCGTTGCCGGATTCGGCTGAACTGGCCGAGATTGCGCCGCCCCTGCTGGCCCCGCACAAGCTGCCTGAGTTGTGGCCGGCCGATGAGATTGTCGTTCAGGACGTGATTGGTTACTTCAGTGGTGGCAAGATCGTCCAGGTGGACCGAGGGGGATACAAGGAACCCGTGCCGGTCCCGAAGGCCAGCCCGGAAGTCGTGGAGAAGGCAGTGGCCGGCGCCGTCGAAAGCGGTGCTCTCTGGCTGCTGTCTGGTCCAGCCAGCATCCTGGGCGAATCGATCCCGGCTGGCATTCTTACGCCGGCCGCAAGGCTGTGTGTTCCACCGGCAATGATCCCGGCGGCCGAAATGCTTCCCGAGAACTTGCCAGACGCCTGGCAAGACGACGAGACCAACGCTTTGGCAATCGCCACGGCCTTGTCGCAAAAGGTCGGCAAGACATTGCCTTGGAGGACGGTCAGAGACGTCATTAGCGCATCCTTACAGGCTCGGTTCGTGGAACTGGCCGATGGCACCGGTATCTGGCCTTGCGAAATCCACGCGGCCAAGGCCGTTAAACTGAAGGTTGCTGCCAGTGGAGGTAGCGACGGTGGAAGTGGGGCTGGTTGTGGCGTGTCGAAGCTGCTCGCAGCCGATGCGGAACTCGAACCGTCACAAATCCAAGACTTGGCCGACGCCGTGCCACGGCTTTTGGAGATTAAGGCTAAGGCCAACCTGCCGATCCGGTTTAGGATTCGAGTTGAGGTGGGCGACGGCGAGGAGACGCCGCCGCCGGAGGTGGCCGAACAAATCAACAAGCTGCTCGATGATGTGGCAAAGGGCTTTCGTTTGGAGTGAAATGCGTATTGACTTTCTCTCACCTGCCGTTTTGCAGCTCACGACACCATCGATGGTCTACTTTCGTCGATTGCACAGGCACTGACCCACCCACCGGAAGGTGGCAAGTGATTGCCTCCGTTTTCTCCTCAAATGCATTCAACCGTGTCCTGATTCGGGTTAGTATCGTATACGTAACGGCACGCGGTGCGTTGGATCAGTGTCCTTCCGGCAAGCGTACATGAATCGTCGGTGGGGATCTGGTATTGTTGACGCTTCGGGCAAGGCTTCCTGGAGGACGGTCAATGGGCAAGATTCACAAGGGCGAGACGCCCGCGCGGTTGGACAAGGTTCGGCGTCGATTTGAGGATTGGCGGGAGGGTCAGCCTTGCAGCGAGGCAGCCTCTTGACAACGTCTCGAAATTTAATAATTCGATTCATCTGCACCGTCGGTCGTATCATGCGCTGCTCGCATCGCTTATGAGTTGTCTGACGCACCCACACGAAGGTGGCAAGCCTCGGTCTTCGTTTTCTCCTCAACCCTGGCCACCGTCCTGATTTCGGGAGGACATCATTTTGGACCCTGACGGCTTCGGGCCTCCGTCGGTACGGTTTTCTGTTGACACTCACTGCGGACGGGCGTCCACGACGCCTGAGCCTTGGAGTTGGGCGATGATTTGGCGCAAGTAGGGGTCGGCGTGCGTCAGGAAGCGGCGGTTGCCCGAGCAGAGGTAGTTCAGCCCCGGCTGGCCGTCCGGCGTTTTGAGCAGACGGTTTTTGGGGCACTCGCCGTGGCAGGCGAAGAAATAGGGGCAGCGGCGGCACTGGTCGGGCAGGCCCGCGTGCTTGGCGCAGCCGAATTCGCGTTGCCGGTCCGAATATACGACGTCGGCCAGCCGGCGGTCCGGGTCGCGGACATGACCCAGCCGGTATTCGGGAAAGACGAAGTGGTCGCACGAGTAAAGACTGCCGTCCATTTCCATGGTGACCAGCGACCGCCCACAGACGCCGGCCAGCGTGCAGATCAGCGCCGGCTGGCCCATCCATTGGCCGACCAGCGACTCGAAATAGTTGACCAGCACGCGGCCGATGCCGTCCTTGAGCCACAGGTCGAACGTCCGGCACAGAAACTCGCCCCAGTCGTCCGGGTCGACCGACCAATCGGTCACGACCGACTCGGGGTTGCCCGGCCGGGCCGCGGGCGTTCCCAGGGTCGGCAGTCGCGCCGTGTCCCAGCAGCCGGGCGCGGTTTCATGAAAATCCTTCGTCGCCACGCACGGCAG
>JAFGFF010000439.1 GCA_016931075.1 Pirellulales bacterium
CGGCGTGTAGACCAGCTCGGGCGTGGCGAAGTCGCCTTCCATCGTCTCGGGCAGCATCCAGACGCCCGTGCCCAGACGGTCGGTGAAATAGAGTCGCGAGTCGGAGACGCCCAACGGGTTGCCGTCGGCCCAGAAGGCATAGAAACCGTCGTCGGCGTCAACCGGCTGCCGGGCGTAAGTGTGGTTGTACTCGCTGTCATGGGTCAATTGACGGATCTGCTCCCAGGTGGCTCCTTCGTCTTGGCTGATCCACATGACCATGTCGCCGCCCGTGCAGTACTCCTGCGGCCCGGGCTCCGTCGGGGCGATCACGCGCCAGGTCCCGTCGTCCTCGACGTACAGCGGGCCGAAGTCGTAGTCGTGGTCGGCCGTGAAAGCGTCGCGAATGATCCAGTCCGTCCCGCTCCAGTGCGCCGTGTGGTAGGTCCGCGGGTCGCCGGTTGGGCCAGGCTGCCAATCGTACGACGTCATGTAGAACAGGATCGGTTTGGCCTCGGCGTCGTATTGGATGTCCTTCAGGTAGACCCGCAGGCCTTCCGACTGATAGTCGTGCACCAACGCGGCGTTGGTCACGGTCGTGACGGGCGTCGTCAGACTCGTGCCGCCGGCCGTGGTCCACGTCTGGCCCATGTCGCTCGTCTCCATGTAGTAGAGATTCGTGCGATCGTTGACCACGTTGTTAGGGTGATAGTTGAAGCAGGTGCCGACTTTCTGGCCGGAGACGGCGCTGACTTGATATTGTCCACCGGGCATCCGGGCGATCTCCGGACGGGCGTTCCAGTCGTAATCCCAATTCACACCATCGCTGCTCGTGTTGAAACAGAGCGTCCGGCCGTCGTTTGTGTAGAGCGTGTGCAGAAACAGAAATCCCTGGCCGTCGACATACAGCGGCTGCCCGTAGGAGAAATTGTTGTTCGCGCCCGCGGGCAACGACACGATGGTCTCGAAGCTGGAGATCGAGTAGGGTTCACGGCTACGGCTAATGTAGGCGGGCCGGGTGGTGCCGTGCGCGTTCGAGAAGATGAAGATGTACCCTTCCGGATCGAGCATGATGCACGGGTTGTCGTGCGCATCGGTCGTGGCCTTGTCGAGCAGAATCCTCGGGCGGGCGACCTGACCCGTCTCGTGGTCGAAGTACGAAATCATGTGGTAGATCGTGCTGTTGCTCGCGTTCGTGCCGCCGTAGACGAAGAAGGTCTTGTTCGCCTCCTCGGAGTAATAGGCGTGAGGCGCGATTTGCTGCGGATAGGTAGCGAATCCACCGGAGTACTTGTAGTTGTACGGGGGACCGACCCACTGGTTCTGGTACCAGATGCCGTGGAATCCGTCGGCCGTGGGCAACTCGGGCGGTTCGGTCGCGCCGTTGTCGAGGATCTGGACCGAATCGAGCGAGAAGGCCCGGTCGTCGGCCGGCCGATTGCCCTTGCCGCCGAAGTGGAGATACCGCCCGACTGAGTAGGACGACGTGCGGAATCCGAGCCCCGAATAGGAGACGGGCGAAAACGCGTCGGTCGGCGACGAAACTTCGACGCCGTAGGAGCGGGTGACCGGGTCGATGTGGACGGTGAAGTCGTAAGTTCGGCCGGTGGCCAATTCGACGCCCGTGTCGACGAACCGGCTCGGGTCGTAGGCCCCGCTGTCACGAGCGCCGTTGTACAGGGCCCAGTGTTTGGCCGTGGCCGTGCCCTCGTCGTTTCCGAAAGCGAAGATCGCCCAACTGTTCTCCGCCCGTGTCCCGTTCACGAGGCTCGTGTTGTCGAAAAAGTAGTAGCGGTCCAGGGCGTTGACGAAGTTGCCCCCGGCCGACATGCTTTCGTCGATGCGGACCTGGAACTGGATCGTGTGAGGCAGCGCGGCGCTGAAATCGTCATAGTAGCTGTCGTAGGCTCGTGCAACGCAAGCCTGGCCGTAGTCGTCGTTGGTGACGATGCTGTCCATCTGGATATCGACGTCCAGATAGGCGCCGCCTGGCGGAAGCGGGGAGCCGGTCAAAACGCCGGCTGTCGTGACGGAACGGACCTCATTGACCATCCAGGGCGTGATCCAGCCGTCGCCGCTGGTGCCGGGATAGGCATCCACAACGGTGGTGGAATTGCCTCCGCTGAAGTCGGCCACGATGACTCCCAGAGCATCCCCCGCCATCAGGAGTATAGCCATCATCAGGCCGAAAACCCTTGCTGCCAGTCGAAATCGCAGGTTGCAGACCGCCAGAGACCCACTTCTGGAGGGGGATTCTAACAGGGGGCAAACATATCGGGGGAGTTGGAGCATTGAACGATTCCGTCGACAAGAAATACGGCAGATCCCGCATCCACATTCGATTATCATTGCGCCACAAGCGTGGTCAATGAAGATTTGCGTCAGACGACTACGGCCTTGCGTCTTTCCGAAATCGGATGGGAGCCCGTCACGCGGCGGAAGAGAGCCCAGCGGGCTAAGTGTTACTGATCCTTCATGGTCAATCATCACTCGGGTGCCATGGGCGGCTTGTCCGCCCTTGCAGCGGGCCACAAGGGCGGACAAGCCGCCCATGGCACCCGATCATTGGCAATGAGACAGTAAATACAGAATGGAGGATGTGCGGGTCGAGACTTCAGGCCCGATCGGGCCGGCTGGCGGCACGGAACTGCCCGGCGGTCAGGCCCGTCTTGCTCTTGAAAAGACCGCACATGTACTCGACGTGATTGAACCCGGCCAGTTGGGCGATGGTGCTCAACGGGTAGTCGGTGCGGATGAGGAGTTGCTTGACCCGATCGAGGCGGATGCGGACGATCTCGGCCCGGGGGGTGCTTTCGAGGTGTTTTGCGAAACGGCGCTCCAGGGTGCTTCGCGAGCAGCCGACGTGGCGCAGCACGTCTTCGACGTCGATCCCTTCGCAGGCGTGTTCGCGGATGAAATGGACGGCGGCCGAGGTCGTCGGGTCGGGCACGGCCAGGACGTCGGTCGACTGCCGGACGATCAGGTCGGTGGGCGGCAAATGACGCCGGTGTGGATCGGCTGGCGCGCCCTGGAGCATCCGGTCAAGCACGGACGCCGCTTCGTAGCCGATCCGATCGGTGCTCAGCTCGATGCTGGAAAGGGGCGGATTGCACAGTTCGCAGACGACCGGGTCGTTGTCCACGCCGAGCACGGCCACCTCGTCGGGCACGGCCAGTCCGCAGAACCCGCATGCGGTCAAGACCTGCTGGCCGCGCACGTCGTTGGTCGCCAGAATGCCCACCGGTTTGGGCAGCGACTCAAGCCACGCACGAAGTCCCTCGTCTTGGGTGAGTTCATGTGACTCGATCGACGACGTGGTCGATGTCCGAGGTCGACTGGGACCCGTCCAGACACTCACCTCGTATCCCCGCTTGGCAAGGTACTCGCTGAAGAAGGTACAGCGCTCTTCCGAGTAGTTCACACCCGAGTAGCCGCAGGCGGCGTAGTGCTGAAATCGGCGGTCAAGTAGGTGATCAGCCGCCATCCGGGTTACTGCCCGATTGTCGACTCCGATGCTCGGGATGTCTTCCAAATCGAACGAGAGCCGCAGGTCGACCGTTGGCAGACCGGTCTGACGTACCTGACGCAGAAGCGTAGGGCTGTCGACCCGGGCGATGATGCCGTCTCCGTCCCAACCGCTTAGCCATCGGGGCGCCGATTCGCCCAGCGACCGCTCCTGGTGGTACAGGGCCCAGGGCCCATGCGCTTGGGCATACCGGGCAATTCCCCGTAAAACACTGCGTCCATAGCCCCGAGATGATTCGATCAGCAGGGCGATCTTCCAGCGTTTGGCCATGGCGAAACTGGCGGGGTTGGATGCGGAGGGGAGCTCGAACCAGGGCCGGCGGCCCGCTGCATAATCTTAACACGTCGAGACCCGCTTGTCAGGTGCGTTCACCCCGCCGTCTGGAGCATTCGTGTCGACTCGCAGGCACTGCCGAGGGGGAAGAGGATGGTTGGGAAGGTTCCGACACAGGCTGGTCGAGAGGCGAAGCCATGAGCGAGGAATTGCACAATATGCTTTACTCCCTGCCCGAATCGCTCGATTTTCGAGCCATAGGCGCGACCAAAAACCTGATAACTTTCAGGAAATCTTGGATTGAAATTCGACGCGCAGCCGGCGACGCTTACGGGTGTGGGACGAGGTGGTCCGTTCTGGACGGCAAGTTGTCCCGCACGAGCAGAGCAGGGGACCAGAGGCGAGTGAGGCAGCCTCGAGCTGTCGTCGCCCGCCGCCAAACGGCATCTCATCATGTGTCCGCAACGAAGGAGGTCTGAAATGAGCCATCGCTTCTACATGGCCGTGGTTACCTCGATGGGTGTTTTCCTGCTCCTGGCGGCCGTGCCCGCAAACGCCGAAGTCGTCGCCGAGTTCAACGGCGGAGGATCGAACGCCGCTCCGGTTGTCGACGTCCCCGACGCCTACTACGGCATGGTTGGCGACGGCTGGGCCACTGAGTGGATCGAGTCCATTAGCAGCACCGTGACCTACACGGTGACGACGGAGAACTCTAACCCCTTGGGTGTCGGGACGGGCAATTACCTGAACCTCGTTGCCGATTCAGGCGGGACCGGCAAGGGGGCCTCGGTCGGTCGCTCTTGGACCGACGGCGTCGATCTGGCAATGTCTCACACCATCGAGTTCAAGTACCGTGTGGATGAAGACATCACCGGCGCGAACACCACCTTCACGAACTCGAACGACCGGTATCAGCTCTTCGACCAGGGCTACGAACGTACGACGGCCAACGGGGATACCTCCTGGCTCGTCGGCTGCTATGGCGGCGAACTTGGCGGGATTGATCCGTCGAAAGTCGGGAAATGGGTCGTCTACAACGGAGAAAACAACAACACGGCCTTCGACGACGCCCACAACCTGAGTACGGGGATCACCGTGACGCCGGGCACGACGTACGACTTCCGCATCGACGTCAACGCGGAAGCGAAGACCTGGAATGTGACGATCGGCGTCGACGGAACCGTCTTGTACGACTCGACGCAGGATCCGAACGTCGTCAATCCGAACGGCCTGGGCTGGCGGACCGCCAGCGAGACGGTCGGCGGAAGGCTCACCTTCGGATCCTACTCGAGCGCATCGAACGACTTCCGGATGTACTCGATCGACTCGATCCACGTTAGCCAGGTGCCCGAGCCGTCCACGCTGGCCATGCTGATGGCCCTTGTCGCGGCCGGTTTCTGGGCGTTTCATTGTTCTCGACGCTAGACCCTTGTGGGAGATGGCATCGAATTGGAACAAACGGAGGCGTTGGTTGTATTGGATCACCCGGGGGGGTGACTCGTGGCGTGCCGGGACGCACAATCGCCAAGGCGCCCGGCGCGCCGCGAGCGGCAGGAGGTCAATGAAACGATTTTGGTCTCGACGCGTCATTCTGCATGTGTGCCTTGCGAATCACCGCCAAACGAGACGGTCTGATCACGACACCTTTTCACGGAGTTGAACAGAAAGATGAAATACTCACTTGGCATTGCGATCGTTGTGCTGGCGGCGACGCTTCTGGTCGCTCCGGCTGAGGCCGTCGAAGTGGTCGCCAATTTCGACGGCGGTGGTTCCAGCACGGCGCCTGTCACGGACGTCGTCGACGCCTACGTCGGCATGGCAGGCGATGGCTGGGCGGCCGAATGGATCGAGGCGGTTAGCAGCACTACGAGCATTACCTTGAACGCCGTCACGGACAATGCAAACCCACTGGCCGTCGGGACCGGCAACTATCTGGACTTCACGACAACCTGCACGGCTTCGAACAAGGGGGCGTCGATAGGCCGTGACGTCGACATCGATCTCTCGGAACCGCACTGCATCGACTTCTCGTACCGTGTGGATGAGGACATCACGGGGGGCGGTACTACGTTCACCACAGCGAACGACCGGTATCAACTCTTCGACACCCCCTATTCGAGAACCACGGCCAACGGGGACACCTCGTGGCTCATTGGCTGCTACGGCGGAGAGCTTGGTGGAATCGACCCGTCGAAAGTCGGAAAGTGGGTTGTTTACAACGGCGAAAATAACGGAACTGCCTTCGACGACGTCCACAATCTGGACACCGGAATCATGGTGACCCCGAACACCGTGTATGACTTCCACATCGACGTCGACACGGTGGGCAAGACCTGGGACGTCACGATTGGCACAGGCGGTGCGACGCTTTACGACTCGACCGTCTTGAACCCCGGTGGTCTCGGCTGGCGAACTAGCGCCGCCACCGTCGGCGGACGGGTCAATTTCGGAACCTATTCCAGCGCCGTTGACGACTCGCGCGAGTTCTCGCTCGACAGTGTCAAGGTCACGGGGTCGCCCAACGCGCCGTATGGAGGAATGCAGACGGTCGCCGCGCACTTCTCCGGCGGGAACTCGACTGCGGTGGTCGATGGCTATACGGGCATGGCCGGCGACGGGTGGAAAACGCCCTGGATCGAACACGCCGGCAGCACGGCGAGTATTTCGGCTACGGTCCTGTCCGGCACCGGGCTCAAGGGAGAACCGAACGACGACTACCTGAGCGTCACCACGTCTCGCACCGACACGGGCGTCGACACGGCCGGCGTTATTCGCAACTACAAGACGACCGCCGCGCCTGGAATCGACTGGTCGCGCGATCACACGATCCAATTCACCGTTCGTATCGACGAGGATCTCGACTACGGATTCATGTTCCTCGATTTCGACGACCGGTACACGTTCTACGATTCGTCGGAGGTTCGTTCAGGCACGACCGCGAACCTAACGTGGCTGGTGTCGGCCTACGCGGCCGCTGGGGATTACGCCTCGGAGGATATCGTCGGCGAATGGAGCTTCTACGACGGAGACAAGCTGGGCAGCGGCTTGGATATTGCCCGGAACGTCGACACCGACATCCCGATCGAGACGAACGGCGTGTACGACTTCACGATCGTCGTCAATCCGGAGGACCAGACCTACGTCGCGACAGTGGCTTATGGCGAATCCTCCTTCACGAGCGGTGTCTTGGGGTGGAGGACTTCGGCGATCACCGTCGGAGGCAACCTCACATTCTCGGGACGCAGTTCGGGCGCCGACGACGTTCGCGCCTTTTCACTCGATTCGCTGATCATCACACAGGAGGCGCAATCCGATCTGCCTGGCGACGCCGACCGCAACGGGGTCGTCAACGAGGTGGATGTTCGGCGTCTGGCACAGAACTGGCTGAAAACGGAGGGAGTCGGCTGGGGCGAGGGCGACTTCAACGGCGACGGCATCGTGAACGACCTGGACGCCTCGATCCTCGCGGCGCATTGGAACATGACGAGTGAGGGATTGTCGGTGCCGGAGCCCGGCACGCTGGCGCTCTTGGCCCTTGGCCTGGCGACCTTACTCGCCGGACGCTGGCGCCGCCGAGAGAAGTAGGGGCTCACAAGAGCGCATTCGACGCTCGGGAACCAAATCACCAAGGCAGTCCAGGGGGGTGGGGAGGGCGCGAGGCAGGCCAGGAGGCTATCGCCAACACATGCGGCGGTAGCAACCAGGCGCGCCGAGAGGGCGCCTCGTCTAGATAGACGACGGCGCTCGGAATCACGAAACAGAGACGAGCGTGGCCCGGGGGCTCGGGTCTTCGGCGACCCGAGTTCCCAGGGGCCACGATTCGCGGACAGGAGGTTGTCCCATGTTGCGTCGCCGATGGGCGTTCACCCTGGTCGAGTTGCTGGTCGTCATCGCGATCATCGGGATCTTGATCGCGTTGCTCCTGCCGGCCGTGCAGGCCGCGCGCGAGGCCGCCCGACGGATCCAATGCTCGAACCATCTCAAACAAATCGGCCTGGCGCTGGCCAACTACGAGGGCGTCCACAAGGTGTATCCGCCGGGTCGGGTGGGGCACGATGAGCACGGCTCGGCGAGTCTGGCGCCGGAACAGAAGGTCGGCACCAGCGGGATGGTCATGATCCTGCCGCAACTCGAGTTGCAGTCGATCTACGATATGTTTGATTTCAACAAGGGACCCTGGCCTTACGGTTCCTCGTGGCTGGCCACGATGGCCGACGCCATTGCCCAGCGTCCGCCCGTCTTCGTGTGTCCCAGCGATGAGGCTGAACCCTACTCGATTGAACCCAAGGTGAACACGGCCTATTCGACCTACGGGCTTCCGGCGGCCACGGGCAGCTATGCGTTCTGCTCCGGCTCGATCGGGGCGGCGGGTGGTCTGGAACAGGACATCAAGTACGACAACACGGGAGTGTTCTACTACGTGGTGTCGCACTCGGTTCGCGACATCACCGACGGCGTGAGCAAGACGTTCTTCGCCGGCGAGGTCTTCGCCGGACACACCCAGGACTCGTCGAACATCTGGAGCCGCGGGCTGCGCGAAATGGACACGCTCCGGTCAACCTCGAATCCTATGAACTCCTGGCCGGGCGATCCGATTGCCATGACCAACTACGGCCTTCACGTCAACGGGGCGTTTGCCAGCCGGCATCCGGGCGGAGCCAACTTCGTCTTCGGCGACGGCCACGTGGCTTTTGTCGAGGAGAACATCGACGCCTTCGTGTACATGGGTCTTTCCACGCGAAACGGACAGGAAGCCATCAATGATTCCGAATAGTGCCTCGTGCACTAGGAAGTGTGCCCTGGCCGTGGTTGCTTTCCTCGGTCTGATCCTGACGACCGGGTGTGGCGACGACCGGCCCAAGACCGTGCCTGTGTCCGGCCAGGTTCTCATTGACGGAAAGCCGCTGACGTGCGGGGCCATCCGGATTCTTCCCCAGGGCGCCCGACCTGCGACGGCCAAGATCGGGCCCGACGGCCGATTCACGTTCAAAACATTCGAGGATGGAGACGGTGTGGTTCTCGGGACCCATCAGGTGATCGTCTTCGGAACCGATGATCTCGGTTCGCCGACGGCTAAGTGGTATGCCCCGAAAAAATACGCCGATCCGGCCACCTCGGGCCTGACCGTCACGATCACCGAGCAGACCGATTCGCTGCCGATCAACCTGACGTGGGGCGACGCCAAGCCGTCGGGCCGCGGCGCCGCGAAGTAGACATAAACGTCAAACGCGGGTGCGTGCCGTGACGCATTTACCGATTGACTGTGACGAAAAAGCTCATTGACCCCGCCGACGCAGGGGCAATAGCATGAGAGCATCGGCAGCCAGACAGTCCGTCCACTGTTCGACGCATTTTTATTGATTCCTGCATAGTCAAAGTTCGTGCTTCACCGCCGATGGGCTGCTTCGCGGCCCGATCGGTTCCCCCGGTTAGTGGAAAACGTTCATTGGCAATGCAGACCTCAATAGTGCCCCGTGTTTTCCCTCCCTCCCACGAGTCCCACGAGTCCCTCCCATGAAATACGGCCGTTTTCTTAGAACCTATTGTGGCTTGTTCCTGCTGCTCGGTTTGTCCGGTGGTCCGGCCCTTTCCGCCGAGCTGCCCACTGCCGAGGGCTACCAGGGCATCTGGTATTCGAACCAGAAACAAGACGAGTACGTCTACAAGTACAGCGGCGGCTTGGGCACCTACTGCGCCAAACACCTGCCGTTTGCCGTCTATGCCAAGGAGGTTGACAAGACCTTCTTTTGCTACGGCGGCACGGTCGGCAAGAATAAAACGCTCCTGCACATGGTTTCGTACTACGACCACAAGACGGGCACGGTTCCCCGGCCGAGAATCCTGCTGGACAAGAAGACGACCGACGCCCACGACAACCCGGTCATCGCCCTGGACGATAAAGGTTACATCTGGATCTTCTCCAGCTCGCACGGCACCTCACGGCCGTCGTACATTTCGGTCAGCGAGAAGCCGAACGACATCAGCGCGTTTCGCCGCGTGTCGACGACCAACTTCTCGTACCCTCAGCCCCATTACATCCCAGGCAAGGGCTTTTTACTACTCCACACCAAGTACAAAACCCACTCCAAGCTCAAGAAGCCTCAACGGACGTTGTGCCAGATGGCGAGCCCCGACGGCGTCCATTGGAGCAAGCCGAAGATGTACGCCCATATCGAGATGGGTCACTACCAGGTCAGCGCGTGCCACGGTGACAAGATCGGCGTCACGTTCAACATGCACCCGCTGCCTAACGGCCTGAACTGGCGGACGAATTTGTACTACATGGAAACCCGAGACATGGGCAAGACGTGGACCACGGTCGACGGACAACCGCTCGCACTCCCCTTGACCACGGTGGACAACCCGGCCCTGGTGGCCGAGTACCGCTCGAAGAAACGCAACGTCTACATGAAGGACCTGGAGTTCGACGCCGAGGGCCGCCCGGTCATTTTATATCTGACCAGCGGCGGCTGGGAGTCTGGCCCGGTGAACAGCCCTCGCACCTGGCAGACCGCCCGATGGACCGGTAAGGACTGGGACATCCAGGGCTCGATCCAATCGGACAACAACTATGACATGGGCTCGCTCCGGATCGAATCCGACGGCCTGTGGCGGCTGATCGCCCCAACCGAGCCGGGGCCCCAACCGTTCAACACGGGCGGAGAGGTTGCCCTGTGGACCAGCCGCGACCAGGGCCAGACCTGGCAGAAGATCAAGCAGCTTACCCACGACAGCCGCTACAACCACGGCTACTGCCGCAAAGTCCTCAACGCCCGTCCCGACTTCTTCTGCCTCTGGGCCGACGGCCACGGCCGCAAGGTCTCCCCCTCGCGGCTCTACTTCACCAACCGCGACGGTGACCACGTCTGGCGCCTGCCCTACAAAATGAAGAGTGACCACGAAAAGCCCCAGGTCGCGTGGTAGCGCAGGAATCGCAAGGCGTTTGCGCGGAAGCCAACCTTACTTTCCGGTGATGACGATGACGGGCGCGTCCTTGTGCAATTGGGCCTGATAGCGCCCGGCCAGCGGTCCGTCCGTCTGCGACACGACGACCGGGCGCGGCTTGACCAACAGGGTCATTGCCTCATCGTTGTCGATCGGCCGGCCTTTCCGGTCGCGGACCTCGTAGCTGCCGTCGGCGGCTTGTTTGGCGAGTTTTTCGCGCACCAATATTTTCACCTTGTAAGTTCTACTTATCGTCTTGCCCGTGGTTGCGTCGGTTATTGTCCTGATCCGCGTTTCCCAGACCGGCTTGAACGCCCAATGAACAAGATGGAGCGTCAACCCGTCGTCGCTCAGGCTCGCGCGGTAGCATGAGGGCGGGAGGGGCTCCTTCTTCTCCAGCGGCCGTGGTTCCGAGGGAGCTTGCGGCGCGACGAGGGCCAGGATCGCGTTGGATTGGAAACAGGCCCGGCAGGACGCGTCGCTTTTCCACTCTGTTAAAAAACTCTTCACGTCGTCCAGATTCACCTTGGCCGCCGCCGGGTCGCCTTCCTCCTGACGCGACATGGCCGCCTCCAGCTTGACGACCAGCACCGGAACCCACTTGTTTGGGCTCTTCTTGTTGTTCAATTGCTGATTGATTTGCGCCTCGGTCATCTTCCGCCCATCGGCCGTGTGGAATTGCACCCCCTCCGGCGCCACCGAATACTCGACCACCGTCCCATCCTGCCGCACGGTCCGCAACACATACCGCCCCTCCTCCCGCGCCACCATCGCCTGTTCCGGCTCCGCATACTTCGGCGCCGCCGGCCCCTCCGCCGCCGCTGCAATCACGCTTGTCAGACCGATCAGCCACCCTGCCACGAGGAGTCGCGTTTTCATGGGATTCTCCTTCCGGAACGTCTGCTGTGATGTCTACGGTCAGTAAGAGGGATGCCTTCAAGGGCAATATTGTACTGCGGTTTGGAGTAGTTGGATGTCTATCGAGGCGATTTTTAGAACGGGTATGCTTCCAGTGGTGCGTCTACGAGTTGTCCAGGAGCCCGAACTTACTGAAGAGGGCATACAGCTAATGCCCGCTATACCTGCACCCGGAGCGGTGCTGCCCCAATATAATCGGAACAACCAAGTCTAGCCGCGACAGTCAGCTTGCCCAGGGAAACTCCATCTGCGTTTGCCTGCTACTGGACTTTTTCAGCTCTTTTTCGAGGCCTAGTGTTGTTGCCAGCTTACCGAGGTCAAGCAGCTTCAGGACAGATATGGTGATTGGCCTTTTCGAATCCCAGAAGATAAGCGAGGAGAAGAAATCCCTTGCCATGTCCGAATTGAGTAATTCCGCAAGGATCGTGGCTTCTGCTTCTGTCTTGCACGGCAAAAAATACGAGGTATCGTCGAGTACGATGGGTTTCTCGTGCCATGAGCCAACGCGGGTGAAATCCAACTTCTTGTAGAAACCAGATATGGCGACTTTCCAGGGAGAAAACGTGTAGTCGCCCACGCCGAAAACCGAGAACCGTGGGCGTCCCCTGTACACGGAACTCGCACGGCCGTCCAACGCATCGGCGTGTCTCGTGAGATAGTCCCAGGTTGCCGGCGCGACGTGCTGGATGTAAGAGGTGTCTTCGCCAATGCTCTTCTGCGGGATCAACATGAAACGTGAAGGCGAATCATGCTTGCCTCGCGCCAATTCGGAACTCTTCAGCATCGGGAATAGATAATCGTCCTCCAATTCGACCTGCTCACCGTAGCCGTTGCGGAGAAATCGTCCCTCTCGGCGAAACTCCATCACCTTCCCGCAGTCATGCTTCACTCCGGATCGCCAACGATAGGGGCTATGTCCCTCCAAGTCCCGTGTTCGATCGTAGGCTCGCACGTCTGCCAAAATACGTGAATCACGAAACCCGAAAGTCGATGATTCGTGCTCGGCATTCAACGATGAAAACACGGAGCACTCGAAACAAGCAGACGCGGAGATTTCCATCATCAGACAGCAAGCGTCAACCGCCGCCCCAAAATGCTTGTCCGCATCAATCAGATACATCCGGGCATCCGACACGCATGTGCCGTGTTTCCACGCATGGAGAAGCACCTTTCGTGCCACCACGGTCTTGCACAGCATGGCCACCATCACTCGACGGTCACGTGAAGCATCGAGCAGTCGCAGCAGCATCCACTCGGAAATGTCAAAGTTGCTCTTGCCGGTCAAGGCGTCCAGCCCAGACAGATTCTGGCTGTTTGCCTTTTCGGGCAGATTGGTGCTGCCAAGCGATCCAAGCTCGGCATTCGTCACCCAGGGCAGGTTTCCGACGATTAGTATTGGTTCTGGCAGCGATGCAAAGAGTGTGTTCCAGTCGGTTGCGAAGAAGTCCGCCTGACACACGTCGACAGACGGCCCAGCATTGCGCCTTGCTTCCTCGACATATTGGTTATTGATTTCCAAGCCGATCACCCGTGAAGCCAAGGGAAACGCCTCCCGCGCGGCAACCAGGAAGCTCCCCTTCCCGCAGGTGGGCTCGATCACCGACATCGGCGAAAAGCATCGCCTGCAAATCGTTTGGCATGTAAGTAGAGCGAGGTCCGAGGGGGTTTGGAAATCCCCATACTCAGCAACCCGCTTGCTCTTGCGTGTGGTTGCGTTCGTCATCGTATCCGGTCGACTCCATCTACCACGCCGGCTTCAGAAATCACTCGGCGGTATTGCAGCCGCCATTGCAGGGCATTTGATATGGTCAAGTATCCGATCTCGGGAGGATTTGCCAGGACTTCCTGGGCGATGTCGTGAGCCACGATATCATCCACGGGCAAGAAGCGTTCTCTCATGAAGGCAATCAGATCATCCTCGTTGCCATGGTTTTCAATGATCTTGCGAATTCCGGTTGAAGTCTGGAAATCGGCGGTTCTGTGCTTCCGCACAAAAACCACATGTTCAATATTCAGGCGTCCCGTGCGTGTCTCGGAGTCGTCTGCCTTGTCATAGACGAACACCAAGAGGCTATAGCCCAGCCCAAATATTTTCTGCCGAGCAGATTTGAATGGGCACGACGACTGAGGTTGCCTGATGCTCGTTACCTTCATGTCGACTTCCAGTTCCGGAAAGTCGATCCCTTTGGCGGAACTCCCTATTTCGTAATCGTACTTGTTGGCCAAGTACTCTTGGAATTTGTGTTCGAAGTACGTTCCAACAGCCTTGCCGTTTGTGACGCCAAACAAGGTCGGTTCCCGATGGCGCGACTCTCTCTTCGCAAACACAGCGGCTTCTTCTTGAAGGAGAGCCACATTCAGGCTTTTTTCGTCCCACGACGGAATCCTGTTCAAAAAACCCATGGACCTGTCCTGCATCCGCAGCATTTTAACATCCAGTGGGGCTTGTTGTACCCCTCATGTCCCCAAGCTCCTATCTAGTAGTTGATAGTTTTGCCTCGTAGGGGTGCTCGGCTTGGATGTCGGGACTGAGGGCGAGATCTGAGGCAACTCGGTCGATTTTGTCGTCGGTACGGGCGGCGAGGTCATCTTGCCCATCGAGAAGCGGAGCATCTTGGCACAAGAGGAGTGTCCGGGCGGCAGTAATGGTTGGGAAGTGGGGCATGCTGGTGATGTACCGGGAGACGCCGTTTGGGGAGGAGAACGTGTCCGATATAGGATCGAGCGGGCTGAGCCCACCTGCCCCATTACTTCGCTTTGGCCTTTTGGCTCTAGACGAACTACCCCCCCATGTGGGCCATTTCGCGGCAAGGCTCTGCATCCCCAAGGGCAGTAATAAGAGGTCGATTTTTGGGAATTATTGATTGACAGGCATCTTGGGCAAGACTAGACTCATTGCTGATGCATCTGATGTATCAGATATATCAGTTGCCCGGCAGCGCGTGTCGGTACACGAAGGACCGTCGGATGCTGCTGTTTATAGGTGCTTGAGGAGACCTTGATGCACGTCAGTTTGAAGGACCGTGTGTACGACCATATTCGCGGGCGGATCGTTCACGGTTCGCTCGTGCCGGGCGAACGGCTTTCGCACCGCGATTTGGCCAAGGAGATCGGTGTGAGCTATACGCCGGTCCGCGAGGCGATCGGGCAGTTGGTCAGCGAAGGGTTGGTCGAGTGTCATCCGCGACGCGGCACGTTTGTCGCGCTTCTGGGCCGCGAAGAGTTGGCCCACATGTACGATCTCCGGGCCGCCATCGAGACCCATGCGATGGAGAAGCTGGCGGGCAGGATTAGCGAGGAGGCACTACGCGAAGTCCGAGCGATCAATCAGCAGCTCAAGGGGATTCTGGAAGAGGTAGGGAAGACCGACGGGCGGCTTTGGGTCTTGCAGGAAGCCAGAGTCTGGATGCGCTGCGACAGGGCGATTCATTTGACGCTCCTGTGCGAAGCGGGCAATCCGCGGGCGGTCAAAACGATTCAGACGATGCACCTTCCACACGTCACGGGCCAGTCGGACCAGATGCCGCCGTTGGAAGGCTTGAATTTTGCCGTCACGTCGCACGAGGCGTTGTTCGTGGCACTCGAACAGGGAAAGGCTGACGAGGCCAGGAGCCTGATGGCTCAGCATATTCAGCACGGATACGAGAGCACCATCAAGGCCCTCGAGGACGGTCATTTCGGCAAGATCAAGGACTGGGAAGGCGCCGAGAAGGAATTGCCCGCCGAAACGGCTCGCCGCATCCGCATGCTCGAAATGGGGTTCTAATCGTCTTGAGGGACTCACGGGCCGGGTGGAACGGTGTAAGAGTCACGGTGGTAATAAGTGGTAACGGAGCTGTTGGCACAGCGCGTAACGTTCGTTTTGAAACGCGACCAGAGAAAGCCAGAACAGAGACAGAAGCAGTGGTCACCATGCATGCTGGACCCGAGCGGAGGCAAATGGGAAACGCACACTGATGGTTCTTTTCAACAAGGGTGAAGTCTCATGAAAAACCTCAAGATGTCTTGTTGTATTGGCATGTTGGCCGCGGCCGTGTTTCTAATCGCCGGTTCGGCGCACGGGGAATTGCTGGCCTATTTTCCGTTTAACAACAGCCCGAACGACGTGGTGCATGGATTCACCTCGACGGTTCACGGCGCCCCGACGTACGTCGGTGGCGTGTTCGGAGACGCCATCTCCTTCGACGGAATCGACGACTATCTGGAAGTAATCGACGACCCAAGCAACGACGTGCTCGAAGCGATTGACGGCGCTGCTCCAGACGTGTGGGGAACGGTCATGTGTTGGGTCAGGACCACGGATACCAGCTCGACCAACAGCTACGACGCGCCAACTTTTGTGGAAAGACGCCAACCTAGTACTTTCACAGTCTTGTATCATCTTCAGCTTGGAGCAGACGGGTATTTCGTCAATTTCAACATCCCACCTCAGCATAGCACAGTCGCAGATGATGAGGCCGGAGGGACTGAAGCGCCCGTTATAAACGATGGCGAGTGGCATCATATCGCCACTACCGTCAAACGCAGCGCTGATGAAAGCACATCCTACCTTTACTTATTTGTTGACGGATATCAGCGGGGTTTTTACGAACTGGGTGCGACTTCTGATTTTTCTGGGTGCGAGGACTTGCATATCGGTGCACGGCAAAAGAACACCGGCGCCGCCACCAGCTTTGTCGATGCGGAAATGGACGAGCTGGCCATTTATAGCGAGTGGATGAACGGCGAGCAGATCCGGGAAATCATGCTCCACGGCGTGCCCGAGCCGTCCACGTCGGTTCTGCTTCTTGGGCTGGGAGGAGCCTTTGTCGCCCTGGTGATCCGTAGACGCTAGTCGCTCATTCCATGCTCCTCTGACCAGGACTCGGTTATCAACCAACATGTAGGGTGGGGCACACTTGCCCCACCAGAATCGTTGCGTAGCGGTTCTGAACGCCGATGAATTGGTGGGGCAAGTGTGCCCCACCCTACAAGTCATTCTGGCATGGTGAAACGAGGACAAGGGTCTTCGCCGCCCCAGCCGAGATCGTATTCGCCAAGTCGAACAAACCGATGGAATGTCGACCATGGATAATCACTCACTCGAGCCACCAAGCGGTGTTTCACGGGATTGTAGTGCAGGTAGTCCACGCACTCCTTCACTGCTTCTTCATTCTGACAGGTGTGTTCCCAGAACCGTTTCTGCCACAAGCCTCGCTGTTGATGACGTTGTTGCGACATGGTCGTGGTGCTCTCGCGACCTCCTGCGGCCAGGTAGGCCCGTGTGAACCGTTCCTTGATTTTCTGCCACCGCACCGAGTAGTCGCTGTCTCCGGGGGGAAGTGACCAGATGGTGTGTAAATGGTCGGGCAATAGTACGATGGCAACCACCGTAAACGGTCTCGTCTGGCGCACGTGTTCAATTGCTTCACGTAAACATTGCCGCGATAGGTCCATCGTCAGAAACTGCCTCCGCTGGTAACTGACCACCGTGAAGAAAAACGTCCCACCCGGCACATACCAACGTCGGTAGTTGCTCATGTTGTGCCCCTCTGGCTAGAACTCGGTTATGGACCAATATGTTGGACATGTAGGGTGGGGCATACTTGCCCCACCAGGAATGAACGCCTACGGATCGCTCTCAGCTGTCCCGGAAATCCATCTCAGAAAACGATCTCCCAACTCTGTCAACTCGTGTTCACATCCTCGCGCAATGCCCTCTGGACTGAGGTTCCTTGAGAACAGAACGCCGCCCTCTCCCGACGACATTCCCCATGCCCTCCTCACGAAGCCGTAGTTCGTACACAGCGTCTCCAGGGCTGGTAGTAATCGGGAGTTGAAATCATCGTGGGATATCCCTAGCTCGCTGCTAATTGCGGAAAAGCTAGGCGTTTCATTCTGTGCCTTTTTGACTTTCAAGTGGACGAGAACCTGTATGTGTAACTCTTCCATTTCATCCAACGCTCGCACAAATGCCATCTTCTCATCAAAAGGGCGATCTAATCCCTCTGTCCATGCCGCTGCCGTTAGGTGTGCGAAGCGGTGACGTTTTTCCTCCCGATGCTCAGACTGAACGCGTTCGAGGACGGCGTCCAGGAATTGCATTTCTGCATCGCCAATCCGGTCAATGGAGAAGCGTTCACTAATAGAGGCCAATTCTATTCGGAGTTGATTGATGGTTTCTTCCACTCGCTGAAAACGTCTTTCCGTATGCCAATCCGACCATAATGCAGCCAGAGTGCCTCCGACGGTGGGGACGGTCGCTAGCCCAGCATGAACAACCGTCGACAATCGACCGGAGCCTTGTGATGAATTATCTTTATTCGACATGGTATACGGTTCTCGTAGAGGAATATGAATCCTGGTGGGGCAAGTGTGCCCCACCCTACAATTGTAAATAGCTCATTACGTCCAAAAACTCCTATCCAGCATCCGGTAGTTAATCGCCTCGGAAAGATGCTCGGCCTGAATGTCGGGGCTTGAGGCGAGGTCGGCGATAGTGCGGGCGGTGCGGAGGATCTTGTCGTGGGCGCGGGCGGAGAGGCCCATTTCGTCCATCGAGGAGCGGAGCATCTCGGAAGACGCGGCGTCCAGGCGGCAGTACTGGCGGGTTTGGCGGTGGGTCATGTCGGCGTTGTGCCGGGCGGCGCCGTTGCGGGATGAGAAACGGGCTGATTGGATCGAGCGAGCGGTGACGACCTCCTCGCGCATCGAGGCGCTTGACGTGCCCGGCGGGCCATCGGAAAGATCGCGAAACGGGACGGCCGGGACTTCGATGTGGATGTCGATCCGGTCCAGCAAGGGGCCGCTGATCTTCGACATGTAGCGCTCGACCTCCGGGATCGTGCAGTGGCACTGACGCCGCGGGTCGCCCCGGTAGCCGCAAGGGCACGGGTTCAACGCGGCCAGGAGCATGAAGTTGGCCGGGAACGACGTGCTGGCCAACGCCCGGGAGATGGTCACCGAGCCCTCTTCCAGCGGCTGGCGGAGGACTTCAAGCGTGCGGCGGTTGAACTCGGGCAGCTCGTCGAGGAAAAGGACGCCGTTGTGGGCAAGGCTGATCTCGCCGGGCGAGGGCGTCGAGCCGCCGCCGACCAGGCCCGCCTCGCTGATCGTGTGGTGCGGCGAGCGATACGGCCGGACGGCTAACAGAGGCTGGCCTGGCTTCAGGCGGCCGACCGCGCTGTAGATACGGGTCGTTTCGATCGACTCGTCCGGCGTCAGGTCGGGCAGGATGGTCGGCAGCCGCTTGGCCAACATGGTCTTGCCCGAGCCGGGTGGACCGACCATCAACAGGTTGTGCCCTCCGGCCGCCGCGACGGTCAACGCCCGTTTGGCCATCTCCTGGCCCCGGACGTCGGCGAAATCGGTGTCGTACTGGCCCAATTGGGCGAACAGGTCGTCGAGCCGCGAGCGGGTTGGGTCGATTTCGATCTGGTTCGTCAGAAAGGCGACCGCCTGGGCCAGGCTGGCGATCGGGATGACCTCGATCGCCTCGACCACCGCTGCCTCGGCTGCACTGGCCGACGGCACAAGCAGGCCACGCAGGCCGGCTTCCTTCGCCGCCGTGATGGCCATCGACAACGCCCCCTTAGCCGGCCGGGTCGCCCCGTCCAGAGCCAACTCACCGACCACGGCGTAGTCCTCCAGGCCCACCGGATCAATCTGCCCGCTGCCGGCCAAGATCCCCAGCGTAATCGGCAGGTCGAACGACGCGGCTTGCTTCGGAAGTTCGGCAGGGGCCAAATTTATAACTATCCGCGTCTGAGGGCGGATAAAGCCCGAGTTGACCATCGCCCGTTCGACACGATGCGTGCTCTCCTTCACCGCAGCCTCGGGCAATCCGACGAGGATTGTCTTAGCCAGTCCTGCGGGCGAGACGTCAACCTCGACCTCGACTGGCACCGCCTCGATTCCCACCAACGAAAACGTCTTGAGCTTGGCCAGCATTGATCGCCCCTGTCGTCCAATACATGTTCAACGGTAATCCTGCGCGTCCATGACGCGAAAGACAGCCTGTTTATCCGAAGAGTAAACAGATGCGGTGGCGCGCAGGATCAATCGAGAATCAGTGCAAAAAAACCCCAGATCGGGACCCGTCAGATGATCGTCAAGATACCCCGTCGACAGGCTGGTGACAAGGGTCTGGTGAAGGGGGGGTGTCGACCTTCGCGGGCGAAAAACGGAGACCGGACGACGAACGTGGCTCCTTTTTAGGAAACCCTTACGGGTCCTCGACGGCTTCTTTGGGAATTCATGCCAGCCCGGACTTCCAACTGCCATCAAGGACGGATCATACTTGATGTTACGTCCGTTTCGTTCTTGATCTGTCTTGGGCCAATCGCTAAGAGGGGGAGTGATGATGTCGAATCAGGGCCAGCATCCAGTCTCAGGCACCCGTGGGTTGTTCAAGGGCCGCTCGTCGAAAGGTCTTTTCGTTGCCATCGCGTTTCTCTGTTTTCTAACGTTCGCCCAGGCGGCGTCGGCGGGCATCACTACCGATTGTCCAATCGTCGCACATCGCGGCTTCTCGTACATTGCCCCTGAGAATTCGCTTGCTGCAATTTCAGAGGCAATCAAGGTCGGAGCGCACGGCGCGGAGTTCGACGTGTATCGGTGCAGCACCGATGAAATCGTCCTGATGCACGACTCGACAGTCAACCGAACCACCGACGGAAGTGGTACGGTTACCGCACTCCCATGGTCCTATCTCGAAACACTAACCATAATTGACCCGCCCCCTGCTCCTCCGGGCTATGGGATACAGCGGATCCCCCTGATGACCGATGTGCTGACCTTGCTGAAGGACT
Organism: Pirellulales bacterium; assembly: GCA_016931075.1. GTDB lineage: Bacteria > Planctomycetota > Planctomycetia > Pirellulales > Thermoguttaceae > JAFGFF01. The sequence continues at coordinate 20,431 of JAFGFF010000439.1, forward strand.
CCGGCACAATCCCCGTTTGCGAGATCAAGCAAGGTGGCATCGCCGCCGATGTGGTTGCGTTGATTGAAGCCGCCGACATGGTCGACCAGACGGCCGTCATCTCGTTCAACTCCGGTGAAGTCGCAGCCGTCGAAGCACTCAACCCTGACATCGTGACCGGTCTGCTGGTAAGTTCCATTTCAAGCGGCACGCCAGCCCAGAGGGCTGATGCTGTTGTCGCTATGCTCCAGGCGTGCAACGCTGACGTCATCGACGCCAACTATGGAACGCTCGACCAGGCCCTTGTGGAGGAGTTGACCGCGCGCAACATTCCAGTTTGGGCATGGACGGTGGACAACCAGTCCAAGATGGAACAACTGTTCGATTGGGGTGTCGCAAGCATTACCACGAACCGGCCCGACCTGGGTGTGCCCTTGACCGTGCCCGAGCCGAGTCTCCTCGTCCTTCTTTCCGGTGCTTCGATTCTTCTTCTGGGCCTTGTCCGCTATCGTCAACCCTAGTTGGCAGTCAGACACGGGCACCTAGTAGAAACGAACCTTTGTCCAGACCAGAAACGATCGGCCCGCGCCTCCTTGAAGGAGACGCGGGCCGTTTTGTTGTTTTGAACAGTATCTTGCTGATCCACCAGTCTATTGCCGGCGGCGCAGGAACAGGACTCCCAAAGCGCCCATCACCAACAGCACAATCGTGCCTGGCTCGGGGACGCACTGGTGTTCCATCACGCCAGAGAAGCTGACGCCGTTGCTTGATCCCATGGGGTCCAGCACGCGAATATCGATCGAGACCCACTCAGGGTTGTAGCTGATGATCTCGATAGACTTGTCAATACACATGTTGCCATTCACCTGTCCGGTGAAGACGGTGTATCGCCCGATGAGCCCACCTGGATCGACCAGCGGTGGTTCATTCGGATTTTCCGGATACTCCATCGTGGTCCAATTGATGGCAATTTCAATAACATCGGATGGATATTCCGAAAACAGGTCCATGTGGAGGTCAATCCACTTCCAACGTTCCGGATTCGGCGGGTCGTTGTAGAACCACTGGTTCCACCAACTGGGTTGGCCGGGGACCGGATACTCGATGAACCGCCCACCGTCAAATCCGGTACCACTTCCTTCCACAATGTTGCCCGGTAGAACTGTCCCGGTGAAGTCATCATGGCGGATGACGCCGGCCAGTGCTGGTCCGCCGACCAGCAGGGCTGCCACTACCCCAATCACCGCTACGCAAAGAAGTCTCTTCATCGTCTCACTCCCCTTGCAAAGAGGCCCAACTAAGTTGATCCTAACACACCGTATTCCACCGGCCGGTTAGCGCAGCGTCAGCACCGACAGAAGAGATCGCGCGGCACCGTTTGCAAGATCCCCGCCTAGCCAACGCACGCCACGGTTCGGAAAAGCCTCTCGCCCCGTTCAGGTGACATTGACCCTACTGCTGGCAAAAGCTGCTGTCAAGGAGGTTCTTTGCGTTTTGGCGAATTTCCGCCCCCCGATCGAGGGTTTAAGGCGGCGCGTGAAGGAGCCTGAAGGGAGTGATCAAGCGATAGCTAGCCATGCGGGAAAGAGTAAGGCAAGTTGCGAAGGAATCACTCGCCTTTGGCCCCTTTCGGTTCTCTATGGGGCGAGGTGTGTGCCGGAGGCCGATTTAGCCTGCCGTCTTGAATTGACCTACTAGCTGCGACAGACTGGTCGCGATGGTTGCCAGTTGGTTGCTGGAGTTCTTGGTGGAGTGAGCGCCCTCGGCGGCCTGTTTGGTCGCTCCGTCGACCTGGTCGATACTCAGGCTGATTCCCTGGCAGACTTCGGCCGATTGGGCGATGCCCTGGGCGATGGTCTCGGTCGCCGTGGTGCTTCGCGCGACGTTCTGGGCGATTTCCTTGGCAGCGACGTTTTGCTGTTCCACCGTTGCAGCGATAGTCCGGGAGACCTCGTCCACCTGTTCGATGACCTTGCTGATGTCGCTCATCGACTGGACGGCCTGGCCGGTCGACGCCTGAATGCCTTCGATCCGGACACGGATGTCTTCGGTGGCTTCGGCCGTCTGACGGGCGAGTTGTTTCACTTCATTGGCCACGACGGCAAATCCACTGCCGGCCTCTCCGGCGCGCGCCGCTTCGATCGTTGCATTCAAGGCCAGGAGGTTGGTCTGCTCGGCGATGTCCTGAATGGTCTCGATAACTTTGCCTATCGCGGTGGCCGCCTCGCTGAGGTCGCCGATCGTGCCGGTGCTGGTGTGTGCAAGCCGCGCCGCGTCGGCCGCAACCTTCGATGCCTGTTCCGCGTTGCTGGCGACCTGGCCGATCGTGATCGTCATCTCTTCGACGGCCGAGGCGACCGATCGTGCGTTTTCCGAGGTCTCTCGGGTGGACTGGGCCATGCCATCGATCTTCGTCGCCAACTCCTTGGCCGCGGTGGCGACCGTGGCTGATTCGTCGCTCATGTCCTCGGAACCCTGGGCCATTTCCGACGCCGTCGCCGAAAGCGCGTTGGCCGACGTCGATAGCGTGGCCGCGTCGCGGGCAATCTCTTGCACAAGGTTCTGCAGTTTCGAGACGAACGTGTTGAACCAGCCAGCCAACTCGCCCAATTCGTCTCGTCGAGAATCGTCGAGCCGCTTCGTCAGGTCGCCTTCTCCCTCGGCAATGTCTTTGATCAGCGCGATCGTCTGGCCGAGCGGTCGCGTGATGGCGGCCGAGGCGATCAGCCCGACAATCAGCGCGAAGACGACAACACCGATGCCCAGGAAGAGTTCCAGTCCCTGCCACCAGGCCACGGCGTCGCTGGTGGCTTGCAGCGTGGTTTCCGCTTCGGTCTTGACTTGCTGGGCGCTGGCCAGCATGGTCTGTTCCAACTCGGACAGGTATTGCGAGATCTGGAAGGAAGCCTCGCTCAGGGCCTTTTGGGCGTCGAGACTGCGGTTCTTCGCCTGGAACATTCGTTCGACGATTAAAGCTAACTCCTGCACTTTCTGTTTGACGGTCCTCGTGGTGCTGGTCTGATTCAATGACCCAAGCGCCGTGTTTGTTCGCTCAATCAGCCCGGCCAACTGACCTTGGAGTTGTTTCACGACCGCGGCATCGGTCGCGATCATCGCCTCGCGCACCGTGACGTTAAACCGGTTAGCGAACGCCCTGATTCCCAGGGCCGCCTTGATCGTCGAGATTCCTTTGCCTGTAATGCCGGAGATCTCCTTGACCTTCTGCGAGTTGTTCGTGCCGCGCAGGGCGGCTTCTTTCTTGATTTGAGTGAATTTATCGTCGACGGCCATGGCCGCGTCGAATTCGGCCGCGTCGGCCACTTCGAGCGTCATCTCGTCGATTTTGTTGAGAGACTCGCGAATCGTCTTGGCCGAAACGAGCAGTTCCTTGTCGGCGAGCGTTTTCTCACGCTGCCGATCCAGCACTTGGCTCTTCGCGCCGATGATCTGGTCGATCAGACCGGACAGCTTCTCGAACGATTTATTGAGTTTTGTTCGGTTGTCACTCTCGGGCAACTCGGCCAGGCCCTGCGCAGCGCTTTCCAGCAAGGTGGACGCCTGTTTTCGCGTGTAGTCCAGAACAGCCGCGTCGTCGGCGAAGAGGCACTCGCGCACCAGCGCGCCCAACTCTTGGGCACGTCCTCGAACACCCATCGCGGTCTTGATCGTCGTGATTGCTTTGCTCATCTCGTTCGAGAGCGTGTCGAGATCGCTGGAGGACACTTCCCGCTTTTCGGTATTAGCTGTACGAATCTGTTCCAGAGCGGTATCAACTGCGACGGTCGAGTCGAATTCGGATGTGTCGGCGATTTCGAGGGTCACCTCGTTCAAGTCGCCAAGCGTCTGATTGAGCAGGGCGTTAGTTGCCCGCAGTTTCTCGATGGCATCCTTTCCTTCTTCTTGGCGAAGGATCAACTCCCTCTTGGCGGTGAGCATTTTCTCGATTGGACTGGGAAGCTGCTCGAAAGCCGCCTGGAGCGACTTGACCGTCTCGGTCTGGGGTAATTCGCCGAGGGCGGTGCGGACGTTGCCCAACAGGGTTGTGACCGTCTTGCCGGTGTATTCCACGGTTGCCGGATCGTCGGATAGGAGCGATTCTTTAATTTGGCTATCCAGCGCCTGCGCATGACTGCGTACGGTCAGTGCTGTTTTGACGGTTGAAATCATCTTGCCCGTACCGTCCGAAACGCTTTGAAGGTCTTTCGAGAGACGATCCTGACTTTGTGACACGGTTTTCTGAACGTCGCTAGAGGAACTCTCGATGGACGACATGGCTTCGGTTTCCGAGAGCGAAGCGATGCCCTCGGAAGCCGAGGTGATTGCTTGAAGCACGGTAGAGCTGTTTTCCAGCAACGAGTCCAGTTCCTTCGCGGAGTTCAACGCGTCGCGTTTCTTGGTCAAGAGCGTTTTGACCGACTCTCGCACTGCTTGATTATTCTTGTCGCGCCCCATCTCGCTATTGCAAGCGTTATGGAGGGCCTTTTGGGCCTCGTTCAGTTCGGCGTCGGTGGTGGCGCCGGTGATCTGAATGGAAAGACCGCGCAGAGCCGCAAAGCAGCGGCTCTGTGCGTCTTGGTTGTCGATCAGCTCGCCGATCCCTTCCGTGGTTGTTCGCATGTTGCTTTCAATCGCCCAAAGCGATACGATCCCCGCGGCGGCGGCCCCGGCGGCCAGAAGCGCGCTGGACACGAAACCCAGCAGAAGTCGTCGTCGCAGACTCAAGGAACGCAACACGTTGAACTTGGCGAGCAGTCTCATTTCTTCAGCATCCTAAATAGGTACACACATACGTGAAAGCGCTGGCAAGTCACAAAACACTTGCCGTTGCGGCACTTTCGGTTATGCGGTTTTCTTAGAGAGGGGTAATGGCGTCTTCCTTGATGATGGTCAGGAACACCTCGTCCATGCCTTGGTGATCGTCGGGACCAAACTCGAGGGTCACTCCGCCGAGGTCGAACGCGCCCGTGTTGTCCAACGCGGCGATCAGGCCGTCGCGCGACGGATCGCCCGTCACTTTCTCCATGGCCTTGCAGAACAGCTTGCCGACCATGTAGCCTTCGAGCGAGACGAAGCCGAGCTTCGCCTTGGGCTGATAGGTCTTCATCGCATTCTGGTATTGATCCACCAACGAGACCGACTTGTCCCACGGGAAGTGGACGACCTGTGAAATGATGCATCCCTCGCCGTCCTTGCCCAATGCGTCGCGCAGGGCCTCGGTTCCGACGAACGAGATATTGCAGTAAGTCGTGTCCTTCATGCCGGTCTTCTTGGCCAGCTTGATGAACTCGGCGCAAGGCTTGTAGGCGCCGACCATGACGATGGCGTCGGGCTTCGCCTTGCGGATCTTTAGCACGGCGCCCTTGACGGCCAGCGTGTTCCGCTCATAGGTGCCCATGGCGACCAGCTTCATCGAACGCTTGGTCAGCGCTTTCTCAAGCCCTTCGAGCCCGGCCTGGCCATAGCCGTCGTTCTGATAGAAACAAGCGATGTTCTTCAGGCCCTGCTTGTCGACAAGATACTCGACCAGCTTCTCCATTTCCTGGAAGTAGCTGCCGCGCACGTTGACGACGAACTTGCGATAGGGGTTCCGAAGGAACTCGGCCCCAGTGAAGGGGCCGAAGAACGGAACGCCCGCCTCCTCGGCGATCGGCACCACGGCCTTGGACGTCGGCGTGCCGACCTCACCGATCAGGGCAAAGACATGGTCTTTGTCGATGAGTTGACGCACGTTCTCGATGGCCCGATTGGGCTCATAGCCGTCGTCCTTCGTGATCAGCTTGATCTTCCGGCCGTTGATCCCGCCAGCCGCGTTGGCTTCCTCGAAGCACGCGTTCAACCCGGCCGCCATGCCCGTGCCCAGCGCCTCGGCCGGACCGGTCAACGCACAGGATTGACCCAACACGATCTGATCGTTCGTGACGCCGTTTTCGGCAAACACGTTGATCGCCAAGAGCGAGACTACAACAAGTCCTGTCAAGAAAAGTGAAATCCGCATGATGTAACACCTCCAAAAACTGAACCGAAGTTGTTTTCCAGCCGGGACTTCGCTACCCAACGATGCCCTTTCTAGGTTAGGACACAATTCGGCACGTAACCTCTTGGCTAGCAATGATTTTCAGCTCGGAGAGACGTTTGGAGGGGCTGTAGCGAGAAAATCGACGTCCGTCGTCGACCTATTCCCTCCAGCTCGAGATTTGCGCGCCTCAGAAGTAGGGGGCCCGGCACGTCTTAACCATGCAAGATCGCAAGGATACCAGCGACAAAACTCCCTTCTCCAAGCCTCCTGGCCTGCCCGAATTCGTGCCGATCAGGCAACTGAATGTTCCATCAAGCCGGTTGCTCCCCAGCCCCAATTTGGCTACGATTAATTAGCTGGTGGCTCAATTTGCCCCAAGTCCCCGTGGCACAATTGGATAGCGCGTCGGCCTCCGGAGCCGAAGGTTACAGGTTCGAATCCTGTCGGGGATACTTCCTAACTTCTTGCGGCAGAAGAACATGCGGAAACAGCGGTCTGTGCGTCTTATCATGTTCGTCTAAGAACTGGCACAGAAACTAACTGTAGCGATCCATTTTTTTCTGCCGTATGCAACATTTGAGGCTGGCAGTAGCTCTGGCCTCAACTTCTTTCACCAGAAGACCTTCCGTCGTCCTCGGTACTGCACCTCGTGTTCAACAAGAACACGGATTCCATAGAGCTTCGGCCCCAGGTGCCAATGGTCGCAGTTTCTGAGTGGCCTGTGGCCGTTGATCCAAGAGCTTTGGATATGGCCTCGTCTTCTTGAACATAGTTTTGTCCGATGTCCGTGGGACCCGCGTTGATGGCCTCAGCGATTTCTTTTGCCGTTATCGTCTTGCCTGCCAGAACGATAGTCACGTCATCGGGAATCTCTTCGCGGAGTTTGCGATAGCTATCTGCTATATTCATATTCACCCTCTCTACCGCGAATCCGGCACCGCTGGGCGGAATAGCATTGTCACGAACCCGGCGCTGTGGTCCTTGCCTTGGCGCGGGGGCTCGACTTGAATCGTTTGTTCATCCGGGCTGCTGAAGAGTGTTGAAACCGCACGATCAAGTTGCAGCCCCGAGCTGCCAGCAAGGCCTTCAGTTTCCTCCAGCGTAAAGAACCTCGCCTTGGAGTAAAACAAGTGTCCAGCTTTCCCCATTGCCGTATAGAACTTTTCCCAAGGACTGTCGGCTGGGACAAGTCCAAACACCACTCCGCCTTGACGACGAGTGACGCGCGCCGCCTCGCGTACAAGCTCCCCGGGGTCGTCGGCGAAGCAAAGGGTTGCAATCAGAAAGGTGCCCCCGAATTCCCCGGCATTGAAGGGCAATGATTGACCCGTTGCCTGAAGCGTTCGAACTCCACGCTGTTTAGCATACTGAAGTGCCCGCGATGCCGGGTCAATGCCCACATCAATCGCGAGAGCATGGGCGAACCGCCCGGTCCCAACACCGACTTCGAGCCAAGGACGCGGCAGATCATGGCATAGCTGGCGAAGACAAAGCAACTCCGACGCGAAGACTCGCTTTCCGCGATCGGAGTCAAACCATGCGTCATAGCGCGCTGCCTCGCGCTGAAATAACTCACTTCCACTCAGAGCAATGTCTCCTCTACATGTATCCGTTCAAGTCTCTGGGCAACGTGGCGGAAAAGGTGCCTGGCCGGTAACGACGGCAACAGATACGGCCATCCACAGATCGACGATGTATCTCATAGACGGTAAAGGAACGGTGTCATAACCCAAGCCGGTGGGTATCAACACAACGTTCCGCCAGGTTTCACCTTAAACTGCGATCGTTCCACGAATTTACCTGTGGCCTTGGCCTTAACCGATCCGTCTTGAACCAACTCTGCTTGGAGTATGTGAAAAGGAAAAAGCGACTGATCGATCCACGCCCGGACAATTGCCACACGATCGATGAGAACCGGGTGGCGAAAACGGACTTTCAATTCACCGGTCAATCCTTCGTGACCATGGGCAAATAGACAATTCGTCATCGCGCCATCGAGCAACGATGAAATAACACCGCCATGAAGCAAGCCGGGATATCCCTGGTAAGACTCACCGCAATCAAATGTTGCTCGGACGCTCTCATCTTCGAGCAGCACGAAATCCAAGCGTAACCCGAATTGATGATCGGGACCACACACAATGCAATTCGGGTGCGCCGTACCGGGAATCTTGCTTGTTGTGTTGCATGTAACTTTAGGCGCGATGGACAATCAAGAGCCCCTTTCAGCGCCATATTCGTATTGCCAGCCGTATCCGCGTCCCCAGCCAAGGCCACGTCCCCCGCCGTATCCGCGTCCTCGACCTCGCCCGCGTCTCCAGCCGCGGCCACGTCCAGGCCCTGGACCGATGGGATTAACAGAGTTTTTTTCAGAACCGTTCCAGTTTAGCACCCGTCCTGCCCAGAAGGGGCGAAGATTTTCGTCTCGGAGCTTTTCGGTCTTCTCGTCGAAAGAGAGGGACTTTGCCACGTACCGTCCTTTCGGCATCTTGTCTGTTCGAAACGCGATAACGTTGATTTTTTTGCCAACCGACAATTGCTTCACGATCGGTTCGACGGCCTTTGCCCAGCCAAGATCGACCATCAATTCCTTGCCTTCATCCGTTTTGAGCACAATATGCGTTCCGACAACGCCGAAGCCCGTGCCTCCTTTGCATGGTTGTGTCTGGATGGCCGCTAATTTACCCGACAGACTGACTAGTTTCGGAAGAACTTGCCGTTGGGCCATTCCGATCGGATCACCCATTCCTCGTTGAGCATAGGCGGGAGATGCCGACATACTCCACGAGAAAGCCGCAACGATGAGTGCGAAAAAACCTGTTCGAGCCATTGCACATCTCCTTTGAGATTGGATTGATATTCTATCGTCAAGGGCAGAAGTTGGAACTTAAATGACGTTATTACTCTTCAGCCAGCCGGTGTGTTTTTGTCATGGCACTTCTCTTTTCTTGTTGAAAGACGTTCAGGCGGGTAGGCTACGGACCTTCTGTTTCCTATTTTATCTGGTTGATATGCTCTTGGATTTCCTGCATCTGCTTGCTCTTTGAGAATTCTTAGCTTTTGTTCTTTGCTCATCTCTGAAAAGGTTTCGTTCGTTGAAGCAGGCAGGGACTCCGGCGACTGGGCACCGCCTCCACCGGCTCCCATGCCACGCCCCATCCTTATACCGCGGCCCATTCCCATACCACCACCGCGTCCCATTCCAATGCCGCTGCCACGTTCCATTCCCATGCCGGTTCTTGGGGCTTGTTGCGGCGGTGGTACTGGTGTGTCCGATGCAGGAGCCCCCGTGCCGAAATGGCTTGCGACGTTTGGCTCACCCGCTGCACTGAATCGACCCAGTATGAATTGTTCGACGACCTCGCGCACACGACCAGAACATCCGACTACGATTTCAATACCAGCGGCGCTAAGGGTTTGATAGGCATTGGGACCGCAATTGCCTGCCAGTACCAACTTCACGCCGTAAACGTTCACAGGTCGGGGACTGGTGCATTTTTCGGCCAGTTGGCGGGCCATTTCTAACCGACATGCAAGCCGAAAAGATGCACCTGTCCCCTTTCGTCGCGCGAAGGGGACAGTCCCGTTTTTCGGCCGGAGATTCGTTGGGGTGGTTTCCTTCGAGACCGAAAAACGCGACAGTCCCCAGCCCGTGAACGGTTACCTTCACGCCCTTCTCACTCAGCAATTGCGCCGACTGGATGGCATAGTACCAATTCCGCCATCCACGACGACCATCAAAACCCCGGCCTCCCCATTCGCTTTCTAGTACCGGATTCATGAAACCTGGGAGACTGGACAACCAACACAGTAGCCTACCGCCTGACCCGTCATGGGTCCCATTCCCGCAGGGCCGGTTCCGTCTCCACCTGGCATCGTGATTCTCCTTTTTCGTGAACACTATCCCCTAGTCATGAAAGTTCCGCATTTTGGGCAAGACCGCTGATCGCAGGGTTGCCCAGTGACGTGCGGAACCTGATGACCACAGTTAGGACAAATGCAATTCCCACCTGGCCCGGCGGCCTGAGGGCCTCTCATGTGACCGCTACCACGTTCACCGTTGGTTGGTGGGCCCATTCTATCATTGCGTGGCATGTAAATCTCCTTCGATCGTCTAACCCCAGTGCTCCGTAGCATTCGCGCCACAAAGTGGCTGAAGTGTTCCCGCCTTAAATAGCTCAACGGCATCCTTTACCGATTCACCGTTTGTGGCATAGATGCTGACTTTTGCAGCCTGGAGTGTGTCAAACGCCTTCGGGCCGATTTTGTCCGTGATGACCGCGATCGCGCCCAGGCTGACAAGTGCGCCGGCGGCTTGCATTCCAGCCGTGTGACTCGTGCACCTGCGATCACCGTTGTTCCATATACTCAATTCACCTGATTCTGTATCGACGACGACAAAACATCTTGCGCGACCGAAACGCGAGTCAACCCGGCTATCCAGATTCGGACCTTGCGAGCTTACTGCCACCTTCATCGAGCAACTCCTCTTTTACACTCTGAACGTTGGTTCGGCCCCAAAGCGACCACTGTGAAATCGACGCCGTCGACAGCGACAACCCGGCATGATGAATGTTTTCTCCGTCAGCTTTCCTGAAAGAAACGCTTGAAGCACATCCTTCCACGGACCGCAGACTTGAGGAACGACTTCCACGCCTGCCGAAAGTAGCACGGCTTCAAGCGGCTGCGAGATCGCGCCGCAAATCAACACGTTTGATCCAAAACCAGCGACCCGCAACGCTCTTGGCACCAAGTCCATTTCCTCTAGAGCCTGTTCGGTTCGCCGGATTTCACGTCCGTTTTCTATGTCCACCAGTAAAAGATGTCGGGCAGCGTCGAACACAGGGGAAATCCGGCCCTGGAAAACGGCGATGGCTACTCTCATAGCCAATGGGACACTGCAACAACCGTGCCCAGCGACGGACAATGCCCCACCATGGACTTTATCTTGTTCTATGCCAACCATTTACATCACAAGCAACAAGGGCGATCACGGGGCACTACCATTGCACTGCGCAACCCATTCAAGCCATCATGAGTCGCATTATGCGACTGTAGATAGGGTCCATGAAATGTTGGCGGTGGGCCGGGGCCTTCGGGCGGGATAGGGCTCCGACGCTCAACCGAATGAAGAAGAGAAGTGATAGCGTGCACAACGCTGGAACAGAAGCGGTGCATGAGCGAGGGAAAAGCAGTCGACCTTGACACGCATATGGCTTTGCCCTTATATTACGATAAACTTATGTGTGTATGTCGCACGATAATCAAATATGCATTTCCGGGATATCACGTTCAGGGTTCACACTCAGGGGCATGAGTCAAGACATGAACTGCATCGTTCTGGTAAAACAGGTACCCGATATTTCCAACATGCCCCCCAACGCGTGGGACAAGGAAAAGGGAACGTTGAAACGCGGAGTGCTGGACAACGTTCTCAACCCTCTGGATTTGCAGGCGTTGACCCTGGCTCATCGAATGACCGGCGAGAACGATCGCATGGGGGCAAAGATAGTCTGTCTCACGATGGGTCCTCCCCAAGCCAAAGAGGTCCTTTGGGACTCGATCGCGCGCGGGGTAGACGAGGCGGTATTGCTGACAGATCGAGCTTTTGCCGGCGCCGACACAATAGCGACTTCTTACGCCCTGGCACAAGCCATTCGGAAGATCGAGAAGGACCTTTTTCAAGGCAATCGCGATTACATCATTGTAGCCGGCATGCAATCAACCGACGGGGACACGGCCCAGGTGCCTCCTCAAATTGCCGAGGAATTGGGGATCGAGCATGTCGCCTACGTCCAGGGCTTCGAGTGGAAGAGCGGGACACTTCACGTCAATCGCATCGGTCCCCGGGGGATCGAAACGCTTACCCCGGATACGTTTCCGATTCTGATCACGACCCCCGTTTGGGCAGAGCCCCTTTACAGATCGTTTCGTCGGGCGCGTTGGGCCCGTCTCCAAAAGCTTCATGAGTGGAACGCGACGTTGGTTCATGCGGCTAAAGACCGAATCGGGCTTGAAGGCTCCAGGACTCAAGTCTGCAGAATTTTTTCCCCTTCGGAAATGCGGAACCACGAATGCCTTTTTCCCGCGAGCATGGATGAGCTTGTCGTGGAGATTGAGAAAAGATATCACTCACGCGCACAAGCCGCGACGTCCGCAACGGAAGAAAAATACCGCGTGGGCGAAAGAACCCCGACGTATCAAGGAGAGGTATGGGTATACGTCGAGCAGGAAGACGGGACGGTGCAAAACGTATCACTCGAACTCATCAGCAAGGCATCGGAACTTGCGGCTTCCTTGAACCAGAAGGTCGGCGCCGTTCTTTTGGGCGACAACGTCGAACCTCTGTGCGACCTACTGATCTCGCACGGGGCGGACAAGGTGTATTTGGGAGAACATCCCTTGCTCCAGGATTTCCTGCCCATGCCCTACAAAAAGACGGTATCCGATCTCGTCTTTGAGCATAAGCCGCAGATTGTCTTGTTCGGAGCCACGCCACTTGGACGCGAGCTTGCCCCACGCATCGCGTATTGCACGCGCTCGGGTCTGACCGCCGATTGCACCAAACTCGATATCGGGGATTTCGCGAAAGGGGAAACGAATCTCACGGGCGTCCTGAAGCAAACGCGCCCCGCGCTGGGGGGCAACATCATGGCCACCATCATGACCAAGGGTTCCGATTGCCAGATGGCCACGGTGCGTCCAGGGGTAATGAGCCTCAAGCCGGCTGATCCCTTGCGACAGGGCAAGATCGTCAGGGTCGCGCCGCATCTCCGAAAAGAAGACGTGCATCTTGCGATCGTATCGGTGGAATCCCAGCGTTCAAAACAATCATTGGCCGAGGCCGAAATCATCGTGGCTGGCGGAAGGGGGCTGGGATCGCGGATGAATTACGACCAGTATGTCGAGCCTCTGGCCGAGTCGCTGCAGAGGTTGTTGAAGGGCCGTACCGAACTGGGGGCTTCAAGAATGGCGGTCGAGGACGGTCTTCGCGGCCACGACCATCAGGTGGGGCAAACGGGACAAACGGTCCGCCCCAAGTTGTACGTGGCCGTGGGGATCTCGGGCGCGGTGCAGCATGTATCGGGCATGCAGCATTCAGACACGATCGTGGCGATCAATAAAGATCCCCATGCCCGAATCTTTAATTATGCCCATTTCGGCATTTCACAAGACTTTCAGGTGGCCGTCCCCGCTTTGATCGAGGCCGCTGAAAAGAAGCACGCTGAAAAGAAGCACGCTGAAAGAAAAATCGCGTGAAAGAATCGACCATGCGAGAAACGGAGAACATCAAAGTCCTGATCGCGGGGGCTGGTCCGGCGGGCCTGGCTTGCGCGATCCGTTTGAAACGCAAGTTGAACTCTCTCGCGCGCAACGAATCCGTTGTTGTGATCGATAAGGCCTCCAAACTGGGCTATCACAACTTGTCAGGCGCTGTGTTTGAAACAGCCTGTCTCGATGAGCTTATCCCCGGCTGGCAAGAGGAAAACAATTCGATTCTAAGCCAAATGGTGAAGATCGAGAAAGACGAACTCTACCATTTGACCTCGAAGCACGCGATCCGATTTCCCTCTTTTCTCGTTCCAAAATCGATGCGCCACCAAGGCGATTATTCCATCTCCGCATCCAAGCTCGTGGCTTGGCTCGGCGCGGTTGCCGAAAAGGAAGGCGTTGAAATTTATCCGGGGTATGCCGGCAACAGACTCGTAATGGATCAGGGACGAGTGCGCGGCGTAAAGCTTGCCGATTCGGGACGGAATAGCGACGGGAAACCCAAAGAAAACTACCTGGAGGGCGAAACCATCCACGCCCCGATAACCGTGCTCAGCGACGGATCGCGAGGCGTGCTTTCGCGGCAATTCACGGATATGTTTCCGAACGGGAGCAATCCTCAAGTCTATTCCGTCGGCGTGAAACAACTGGTGCAATTACCGAAAAATAACCCATTCGGTAATGACCGCGCTGTACACACGCTCGGGTATCCCCTCAAATCCGACGTCTTCGGTGGCGGATTTCTCTACAGCATGGGCAACGATCTTGTCGCCGTAGGTATGATCCTCGGGCTCGATTGGAAATACAAGGATTTGAACCCTCAAGGCGAGCTGGAGGTTTTTAAGTCCCACCCCTTCATTGCGTCGCTCCTGGACGGCGGAACCGTCCTCTCGGCCGGCGTCAAGACCATTCCAGAAGGCGGGTTCTATTCCCTGCCCCGGCTCTTCCAGGATGGCGCAGTGCTGATCGGCGACGCGGCGGGTTTCGTGAACATGGAAAAAATCAAAGGTCTCCACAACGCGGTGCGTTCAGGAATAGCATCTGCTGATGCGATATTCGAAGCCATTCTCGAAGATGATTTCTCTGCCGAAACATTGCAGAAGTACTCGCAGAATCTTGCGGCAAATCGTGTGATGAAAGAGATGTACCATGCAAGGAATTTCAGACAGGTGTTCAGGTGGGGTACTTATCTCGGAGCGCCGCTTTCCAGAATCCAGCATCTCTTGCCGTTCAAATTGGGGCTCGAACAGGACTTCGTGTCCACGAAAGACAGAGCCGAACTCAAGAGAAACTACGAAGGGATGATGGACAAAGCAACTTTCACCGGTCTTTCCGGAACCACCCACCGAGAGGACGAACCCTCTCACATCCGAATCCGGGATCCCAAAATCTGTAAAAAGTGCATCGGAAGATATGACACGCCTCCCTGTGTGCATCTTTGCCCAGGACAAGTCTACCGTGTCAAGGACGAACAAATCATCCTGAGCGCGTCGAATTGCATGCACGATGGTTCATGTGTGGTGAAGTGCCCCTATCAAAACATCTCGTGGGAAGTACCGGAGAGCGGTGAGGGTCCACAGTACAAGCAGATGTAGGAGAAATGAGGCGCTTACACCGGAATCAAGCAGACGCTACTTCCTGCATGGAATAGCTCGGGCTTATCCGACGGCCGCTAACCATCACATCTGATCACAATCTATTTGCTGCTCCCCTCTATTGCCCAACTCGACCGTCAGAAGAAGTAAACTCTTGCAACAGCAGCAAGGAGAGGCCTGAGTGATCTTGACTACATCGCTCTATTTTGACTATATTGCGTTATTGTTAATACTTCCTGCGGTTCCCAGCTTCCTCGCCACCCAATTGACGGGGGTATTGGGGACGGATCGCAGCCTTCTGTCTTATCGTCGTGTCGGAAGACTCGACATGCAGCCCTATAGTGTGGCTGACGTCGCAGGCTGCCAGTGTTCTCACCAAGGTTTCTCCAATATGAAAGTCACGGATACGGAGCCCGCCTGGGATGATCAAGCGAAGTTGCTGCGGGTAATGGCGCACCCCATGCGTCTGATGATCCTTACGGCGCTTTGTGAGAGACCTCAGTGTGTCAGGGACCTCAATTCGCTCATTCCGATTGTTCAGGCCCATCTTTCACAACACATGGCCGCGTTACGAAAGGCGGGATTGGTCGATTGCCATGTCTGTGGGCCGCTACGTTGCTACTACATCATCCGTCCGACGTTCGTCAAGAAGTTACTTCAGCTTCTCAGCACGGATCACCCACCCCAACTCCGCAGCCGGGATGCCGTTGTACGTGCCTCAAAGCAAACGCAGCCATCACAAGCCAAGAGGCGTTAAGCAGTTGTTGCATCGATTGTCCTTGATGGCAAGATGCTTTTTGCCATTCTATGCAGCACAGGATTGAACTGCCGGTGTGCAACAGTGTGGCACGAGTAATAAGCGTTTTCCACGAGAAAACCCTCCTGTGGGTAATTGTTCACGGCCTGCGGAATAGGTGTTTGTCACCTTTTCCGCGGTGTTGCCCTGAAGTGTGAACGGTTACGTAAAGCAATATCAGGTGAGTCAATCAGGACACCCGAAAAATCGGCGTCCCTGTCGGCCGACCACCTGACATTCGCATTCTGAACCCTTGCCGGGAGGCTGGTTGCCCGAGAATAGCACGGTCATGCTATATAAGACTCATGTTATATACGGACGCCTCCCGATAAGCAGGAATAGCCACTGCGGGGCACCGCTTAGTTTCAGTGTCTCACAGAGGCTATTGCGTTTGCTGACAATGGGTTGCGTCACACAAACGATGGGCATTCGGCTGGCGGCCGTCTGGTCCTGAATGCAGCCAGCGGGGAAGTTCAGGCCATCTCGATGTGGTTCAGGACGTGTTCTCCATTCTGGACTGCTGTACTACACGATGAAGCAATCGGATCGCTTACCGTTTCACATAAGAAAACAAGGAATGATGAGATGACCAACATCGTTTTCTTAACGCTAATACAGATTTCCGCCTTGGGGGGCAAGCAGGGAACTTTCGAACAAGCCTACCAGCAGAGTGTGACAAGCGGAAGACCGCTAGTCGTATTGATCGGCGCCGGGTGGTGCCCCGGTTGCCAGACAATGAAGAATTCGATTCTGCCTCAGGTGAAAGAAGCCGGCGGATTGGACCGGGTGGTTTTCTTTTACGTGGACTTCGACCGGCAACGGCAGCTTGCCGTCCGACTTAGACGCGCAACTTCCATTCCCCAATTGATCCGTTTCGACCGGACGACAGGGGGATGGAAGACCAAATGCATGGTTGGCGCGAAGAGTCCACACGAGGTTTACCAATTCATCAACGCGGGACTGGCCAATAAAACTAAGATCAGCAAGGTGTCAACCGACAATTTGCACCAAGGCCGGGTTCGAAAAACGTCTTCCGGAAATGTGACTCGGTCAAAAGCGGCCACTAGTCCTTCTCGATCTTCCTCAACGAATGTTTCTTCAACTCAGAAACAGAAAGCCCGTTCTTAATCGGCGAGGATGCCAACTGGCTTCCCTTCCTGCCGGACGGTGCAGCAATAAGCTTGTGCCCAGTGACAGAAACAAAGGCAAATACGCAGACACATGGTTAGAGAGGGTATTGATTCTAGAATTAAAATTTCGTAAGCGTTCACGACCCGCGGAATCGTTGCCTGGCATTTTTTGTAAAAAACACCCGAAGGATCCGGAAAAAGATGGGGTGGCAGCGCGTGTCATGACGTGATGTTGGGGACCATATCGTTTTCGTGTACTGTTTTCTAGCAGCGTGATGTTCTTGAAAAGGAGATATTCAATGAACAGGAGAATTATGCTCTCCCTTCTTGTGGCGATGGTCGTTGTGATCACCACATCGGATTTGCAGGCTGGCCTTTTTCGACGAAATCGCTGCCGGGCACCGGCTCGCGTTACGTGCATCAAGCAAACATGCACCGTCAAACACACGCCCAAAACCGTGAACCAATTCCCGCTCGGTAACAATGCCGGCAGATGGTATCCATACGGCTACAAGTAGAGTTGCTAGTGGGCGTCACCCAAGAGGACCGTCCCGTGTTTTCGGCTTGCGCGCAAAGATACAGGTCCAGTGTCTGTCGGCCGAAAAACGGGACGGTCCCCGGCCCCTAAACGGTTATGAAATAACAAAGGAGCGCAACCTCATGTCCAATGTGCGCAGACTCTCAGATCGCAATTTCAAGGCGGAAGTCTTGAAATCCGAAGTGCCGACGCTCGTTGATTTTTGGGCTCCCTGGTGTGGTCCCTGCCGAACAGTAGGCCCGATTGTCGAGCAATTAGCGGCAGAGCGTGCCCATTCCATCAAAGTGGCAAAACTCAACGTCGATGAAGCTCATGGCGTGGCAAGTGCTTACGCGATCCACAGTATTCCCACGTTGATCATCTTCAAGGATGGAAAAATCCTGGATCGTTTCATCGGCGTCCGTTCGAAGGCGGAATTGAATCGCGCCCTGGATCGGGCTACGGCATGATCACGGCGGGCTTCGCCAACGTGAATACCCACCTTGCCTTAAGGCCGGCCTTTCAAAGAGCCCACGTCCGACGGCCAATCAAGAAAAGACGAGTCGGAAATAATGCGCCCGACTACCGAGTCGGGTTGTCCACGGGGTCTTTTTCATCAGAAACCCTGCGGTATTCTGGACGCATGCCGAGTGGCGGTGATGCGCCGCCGCTGTGCTTTCCATCGATTCTATCATAGGGCCACATGGCGACCCCGCCGTCCATTACGCGGACCTTGTCGAACTGGGCCGCCTTGAGAATCAAGGCAGCCTCATATCCCCGCAATGAGACCTTGCAGAAGGTGATAATTTCCTTGTCCTTGGGCAACTCGCCCAATCGTTCCCGAATCGTTCCAAGAGGAATTGACGTGGCGCCAGGTAGGCTGACCTCGTCGCACTCAGCCGGGCTGCGAACATCCAGAAAGATAAAATCATCTTTGTTTTCCAGCATCTGGTGCACTTCCAGCGATGGGACTCCAATCATGTTGCCGTCGAGTTTGTTTCGAGCCACGTTGGCCGCGGTGATGATGTTGTCCATGGCGGGTGCAAAGGGCGGTGCATAGCATAAATCGACGTTGGCGAGTTGGTCGACCGTCATCCCGGCGGTAATCGCCATGGCCGCAACGTCGATACGCTTGTCACCCGCTCCCGGACCGACGGCCTGGGCACCAAGCAGCCGTCTTGTTTTGCCGTCGACAACAAGTTTCAGCAGTAGGGAGGGCGCATTGGGCATGTAGTGGGCCCGATCCGGCCCCGGCGCCATGGCCGTGGTGACTTCGTAGCCAAGCTGCATAGCAGTCGTTTCGGTGAGCCCGGTCCGAGCCACACAGTAGTCGAAAACCTTGCACACGGTGCTTCCCAAAACCCCAGGGAAGACATCGTCGCCGCCGCAGAGGTTCACGGCCGCGACTCGTCCCTGCTTGTTGGCCGTTGAACCAAGCGGCACGAAGCAGGGCCTGCCCGTTACCAGATCGATCGACTCGACACAATCGCCGGCCGCATAGATATCCGGATCGGAAGTTCGCATGTGGTCGTTGACTTTGATCGCGCCGGTGGATCCGATTTCCAAACCGGCTTCTTGGGCCAGCTTGACATTGGGACGGGTACCCACCGCTAGGACCACCATGTCGGCAGCAATGGTGCCCTGATCGGTAATCACCGCGTTCACGTGACCGTCGCCCTGGAAAGACACCACTTTGGTGCCGGTCAAGACCTTGACCCCGTGGGACTCCATATGTTTTTCGACCAAGCGGGCCATTTCCCAATCGAGAATATTGAGCACTTGCGGAAGCATTTCCACAATGGTCACGCGGCAGCCCGCCTCAACCAGCGCTTCAGTAGTCTCCACCCCGATCAGGCCGCCTCCGACAATGACGACATCCTGAGCTTTTCCCTGCGCTAGAACTTCCCGAATTCCTTCGGCGTCATGTACGCCATGCAGCTTGAATATCCCGTCCAGGTTGATATTCGGAATCGGTGGCACGACCGGCGTGCCCCCCGTGGCCAACAGCAGCTTATCGTAGTCTAGCCAGGACTGTTTGCCGTTGCCAAGAGCGTGTACACGTACACGCTTCGCCGTGCGATCAATCTCCATAGCCTCGGTTTGATTCAGCACATGAACGTTCTTGACTTTGCGGAAGAATACCGGATCGCGCACCACGCCGACCGGAGTGGAAAGAAGTTCTTTCTGCTCCTTGACCACTCCGGAAACATAATAAGGAAGACCACATCCGGCATAGGAAAGAAGCGTGCCCTTTTCGACAATGGTCACCTCGGCGTCTGCCATCAGACGAATTACCTTGGAAGCCGCTTTGGGACCGGCAGCGACGCCGCCGATGATCACTGTCTTCAAAGGACCGGGCATAGTGCATTCTCCTGTAACGACAATAGGCAATATGGTCTTAAAGCAATGTGAGATATTCCCGCCAGAGTCACCGCCATCGACAAACTGGAGGCAGTTACACCTATAATGTCTATTTTATATTGAATGACTATTATATCATGGTACTGCAATATGACAACAAGGCTCGCTCGCAAATGCCTTACCCCCATCCATACGGGGGGCGCGGCCGCGCCGAACGATTGCTTGTTCCGGGCACAAAAGAGGGGCCGTGGCAATCCACCGCCTCATGCAAGGCAGGTTATCCAGCAGGATCCACCTTCCAAAGTCATCCTTTGGCCATTTCCAGGGCTCGCGTTAGATGGTATTTCGCAGAGACGATGATCTCCGTCTCTGCTTTTCCATGTTCAGCCATCAGTACCTGGAGACCGCGCCAATCCGCCTCTTCTGGCGTTATCCGGAATTGTGGATCTTGTTCGATGGTAAAATGTGATCCTATGACGTCCTGCTGCGGCCATCTGTCTCGGGCAATTGAATACCCAGTTGTTTGATTTTTCGGAACAGCGTGCTGGGATGGATTCCCAATCCTTGCGCCGCGGCTTTGCGGTTTCCATCATGTCGCCGGATTGCCTCGATGATGTGCATCTTCTCAAGCAACCTCAACGTCAGCTCGCCACCACTGCCGGGCGCTTCCCATTGGGCCCGATCCCGAAGGAAAGCTGGCAAGTGTTTCGGTTCCACCAGTCCGCCCCTACAAAGCACAAAAGCATGTTCGATGATGTTCTCCAATTCACGAATGTTGCCCGGGTAGTCATAGTCGAGCAAGATGGCCATCACCTCTTCCGTTACATCCACCACATTCTTCTGCTGCAACCCATTGAACTTCGAGACAAAGTGTTCCACCAGAAGGGGAATATCCTCCCGGCGGTCGCGAAGCAGTGGCAGTTGGAGCCTTATGATATTCACACGGTAATACAAATCCTCACGGAAGACTCCTTTCTTGACCAATTGGCCGAGATCCCGATTGCTCGCCGCGAGAATACGTATGTCGGTGCTCACCGGATCGACTGATCCGAGAGGTTCGTAGACCCTTTCTTGTAGCACCCGAAGCAACTTCGACTGCATGGCCGGTGAAACATCGCCAATCTCATCCAGGAAGATGGTCCCGCCCGCGGCCACGGCGAACCGGCCGGGTTTGTCTTTACGGGCGTCTGTAAACGCGCCGGCCTTGTAGCCGAATAGTTCAGATTCGAGGAGTGTGTCGGGCAATGCCCCGCAGTTGATGGCCACAAATCGTTTCTGACGCCGTGGGGAAAGATCATGGATAGCACGGGCAACGAGTTCCTTGCCCGTGCCGCTGGCTCCCTCGATCAACACGGTGCTGTCACTATCTGCTAACTGCGGAAGTACATCAAGAATACGACGCATGGATGCACTCTGAGCAACGATGTCCACGAACGTGTATTTGTCCTGGAGTTCCTTGCGCAATTGCTCAATCACGCTCAGATCACGAAATGTTTCTACACCACCTATCACTTTACCGTTTTGGTTCTTCAAGGTGGTCGCTGAAATGCTCACTGAAATCCGCTGGCCGTCCGCCTTGATGATATAGATAGGCTTGCACGAGATGGCCTTTCCCGTGCGCAATGCGTCCTGTAATGCACACTCGTTTTCACAAATGTTGGCGTGAAACACATCGCTGCACCGTTGCCCGATCGCATCCTGCCGCAACACGCCTGTAATATTCTCGGCTGCCTGGTTGAACGAAGTAATCCGCCAGTTCTCGTCGACGGTAAAAACGCCGTCGACAATGGAATCAAGGATGACGTCCTTTGTTTGTTTCCGCAGGAATTCGCTCATGTGATCAGCCCAGACAATGCGAGGTACACAACCTTCTGACAACGGCTTTTGTCGTTGGCCCTTGGGGACGCAGGTGCGGTGTCCGACTCGGGCATGGAGCGGAGGGACGCGTAACCTCTTGTCTTCATGGAGGTTATGGAATAGAATGTTTTGTTGTCTCGTCAATGTGCAATTATAGGATCGCGTTATGCAATCCAGCAACCCATTATAGCATCGCGATCTGCAATAGTCGCCTCTTGCTTCGATGCAGGGTAAACGGCAATGTTCGCTGTTGCTGGAGAAACACCAGATACAACCGATGCGCCGAGTTGCTTGATCCGTACCCGAGTATTGAAACAGATGTTCCACCGTGAATTCTCAGAAATTAGCCATGAATGACTACATCAAGACCATGAGGCAATTGGTTGGATCACAGCCGATTTTATTACCGGGTGTTCGTGCCCTGATTTTCGACCCGGAGGAGAAAATTCTGCTCCAAAGACGGCGAGACATGCCTCGCTGGTGTTTGCCTTCCGGCAGCGTAGAACTTGGCGAGACAGCGCTCGAGGCACTCAAACGTGAGGTGAAGGAAGAAACGTCTCTTGTCGTCCAAGAGGCAGAACCCATGGGTTTGTATTCCGGCCCATCACAGAAGTTCGCGTATCCCAACGGTGATGAAATATTCTGCTTTTCGATTGCGTTTGTTGTGCGCCAATGGCAAGGAGAACCGCGAGCAGACGGCATCGAAGGGTCGGAGGTCTGTTTTTTCGAGATGTCGCAATTGCCGGACGAACTGGTGCCGGTTCACAGGCCGACGATCAAAGATTACAAGAGCTATTGCGGCGTCTTCCTGCTGCACTGAGCAACATCAGGCCGCCGAGAAGAACGACTGTTGAAAGGAATATGTTTATGGACAAGCTGGACGAGGTGGACATTTCTAGAATAATCCTATGCACTTACCACGAAAGACTTCTTGACCGCCTGGCCAGTGACGTGGTCATCGTCGGCGCTGGGCCTTCCGGTCTGGTCGCGGCGTTCTTTTTGGCAAAATCTGGCATCAAGGTAACGGTCTTGGAGAAACGGTTGTCGCCGGGTGGTGGAATCTGGGGCGGGGGAATGGCAATGAACGTTGCGGTGGTGCAAGATGAAGTAGTTCCCTTGCTTGAAGAGTTCGGAATCCGTTGCCAGTTGATGCGAAATGGTCTGCATGCGGTGGATTCTATCGAGTTGGCGGCCGTCTTGTGTGGGAAGGTTCTCCAGGCTGGCGCGAGCGTGCTGAATCTGATGACGGTGGAGGATCTGTGCCTGCACCATGATCGTGTGACGGGCGTCGTCGTTAACCGTAGCGGGGTCTTTCCCTCGCTTCCCGTCGATCCAATTATGTTCTCAGCGAAAGCGGTCGTGGACGCGACGGGACATGAGGCAGTTCTCGTCCAGTCGCTTCGGAAACGCCGGCTTCTCAGTCCTCACACGGTGTCCGAGGTCGGGGAAGGTCCGATGAACGCGACAGAAGGAGAAAGCTTTGTCGTCGATCGCGCTGCAGAGGTCTTTCCAGGACTCTGGGTCTCCGGGATGAGTGTCTCGGCCGCCTTTGGCGGGCCCCGCATGGGACCGATTTTTGGCGGCATGCTGTTGTCCGGCAAGCGTATTGCCCAATCCATTGCCACCCAGTTGGGACCATCACCGTCAAGTGAGTAGATTCTCTGGAGTTGGAAACGAGGGAGGCATTATGCCTACGACGTTCTTGCTTCATAATGACGTGATTGCCAGGTAACGATGAAAAACATCGGCCTGATCTGCGGAATGAGCTGGGAATTGTCAACTGAGTATTATCGCCGATAAAGTAACTATCTCAAATGTGTCAGTCGCCATGCTCTGTGGTACCACAGCAGGATGCAGGCGGCTGTCAAGAGAAGTCGGGAAGCACTTTATTTCAGCCATACACAGAGTGCTTTTGTCCCAAAAGTGATCGAATGCATGGACCAAAGCCTGAAGCGTTGTGAGATTCCCGTTTTTGGCTTCAGCGGTTTTTTCTGGAGAGAGATGACCTGGTAGGAAAAGCCCGATTCCGGTGCTCGTATAGGGCGACCGCGATTGACACCGGATGGCACAGATGTGGCACAGAACCCTTGCTAAACGGCGCTAAATCATGGAAGATATGGAAAGTGAGGTGAGGTTGGAAGCCTCGCGACCGTCTACGTAAACCCAATCCAATTCAGGAAATACGTTCGTCTCTCTCCGCCGGAGAGGACCCGCGCAGAGCGGCCTCCGGAGCCGAAGGTTAGTGGTTCGAATCCACTCGGGGATATTTTCTAACTTCTTGTGCCAGAAGAACATGCGGAAACAGTCTTCTGTGTTTCCAGTCATGTTCATCCGAGAGGTGGCACAGAAACTGACTGAAGCAGTCTCTCTTCTCTGCCGGATGCGACGTTTTGGACTGTTCGTGGCTCTGGCCTCAACTTCCTTTGCCAGAAGACCTTCCGTCGTTTCTGGTTTTGCACCTCTTGTTCAACAGGAAGGTCAAATTCCATAGAGCTTCGGCCACAGGTGCCGAAGGTCACAGTTTCTGGGTAGCCTGCGAGATGTTGGTGGGCTTGTTCTTCCTTCGAGCCCGCGTTTGCACGTGCCGGATCTTGGCACAGTTCTTCCCGTTTGGACGCGTTGTAGCAGCGTTGTGGGGCAGCGTGCCCATTCTTGAAGTGGCCAAGAACTGCTCTTGAAGTGTGAATGACCTTACACGCAATGTGCAGGCGTACACTTTGGGGATACTGCTGACTTCTTTCAGCAGAAGGTCTTGTGGAAATCGTAGTCCTCGCGTTCGGCGGAGAAAGCGGTGATCGACGTGCTCCGGGGCGAGCCCGAGAAAACCGACAAGGAAGAAGGCGCTCTGAAGCGTCCGTGGGCCGAGAAGGTCCGGCGATCGTGAATAGCGCAATCCGAGTCAGAGCCGCTATTTCTTCTTCGTGTCACGGAAAACGGGTGACTCGGCAAGGGTGAAGAGAACGACCTCCTCGCCGGTATGGGTGCTGATGTCATGGTGCAGGGTCAACACCTTGACGCCGGTGATCTCTTCGACCATCGCCTCCATGACGGGACGGGCCGTTTCGATCAGATGGGTCCGCACTTGTTTGAGAAGGTCCCGCCCCTTGTCAGCCGAAAGCGATTTGACCAGATGCTGCTCGGCCGCGGTCAACACGCCCTGAAGGCGGACCACGAGAAGGTCACCGAGCAGGTGGGCAAAAATGTCCTTGGGTCCCCGACCCATGTAGTCCTGCTCGAAGCGACTGACGCCCTCACAAATGGCGGCTTCGATTTCTCCCTGTGTTTTCATTGCCCCCCCGAATGAACTGGAATTCAAGCGGAAGTCCTCTGCCATTGATTGATCGAATAGAAGACGAATATGCCTTCCCAACACGAATATAATACCAAATGTGAGAGAAAGACAAGAGTCCTATTGCGTTCCCGGCCCATTGTCGTACAATTCAGGGTGTGAAAGAGTCGTGGGGCAGGGTTGCGAGACACTGACACGCGGCTTTCGCAGCGAAGTCGTCGGATGACTAGATAGAGAGCAACTCGGCCGTGCCGAGGGGCTCGTTGACGAGTAAGCCGACGTGGTCGAACACCTCCGGGTGTTCCGCCACGTCGGCTTTTTTTGTTCTTGTCGGTTGCTGATGCGAATAGTCCCCCACTTTGGAAGGAACAACGGACATGAGAAACGATCCCGAGAATACATCGCCCGATCGCCAGTACGCGGCAGCGTATGCCGCACACTACACACAGCGTGATTTGCCGATGGCCCTTCAGCTTTACAGGGAGGTCATGGCATCGTATCCGGGCACGCGCGAAGCAGACTACGCCCGGGAGCAGATTCAGAACATCGTGAACACCACAGTGTCGAAGCGCGAACTCCTGGATGCTGAGATCGAACTGGCTCTTGCTCACTTTAACCACGATGCCCCATCGGATGATGGGCGGACTGCTGTCAGGCCAATCGCTTCGGGACTTTCAACGTAGCGCCGGCGCATCCATGCGGTGACGAGGGAGATTGGTTTCATGCTAGCGATTGGATTGGTGGAAACGAGAGGCCTGATTGGTCTGGTGGCTGCGAGCGATGCCATGGTGAAAGCGGCGAAAATCGAAATTGTGAAGCGAATAGGGATTGGAGGAGGCCTGGTAACGATCATCGTCACCGGCGACGTGGCCAGCGTGCGTGCGGCCGTCGAAGCAGGCGCTCGCGTGGCCGGCGAGGTAGGCGAACTAGTGAGTAGTCATGTGATCCCGAATCCGGCAGAAGGCGTGATGGAGGTTTTCTTGGCGTGACGCTTTCGGGCGTTTCGCCGCGTTGGCCGAAATGGTTTTGGGAATGTGCGATGTTCACATATACCCAGGGAGTAGTCCCATGAACAAGCTCGACCCCACTATGGCGGAACAGGTTGCTCAGGCGATCAGCGTCTTTCAAGAGCAGCGGACCGGCTATTTACCCAAAGCGGTGACCGTGGTCCTGAGCGATGACACACTGGTCGTCACGCTGCACGAGGCGCTCTCGCCCGCCGAGAAGGCCCTGTCCCGCACGCCCGAGGGCGCTGCTCGGGTACAGGAGTATCACCGGCAGCTCTTCAAGGATTCCGTCGACCTGCTTCGGCAGGAAATCAAACGCATCACTGGCATCGCCGTGCGCGAAGCCGCCGCGGAGGTGGAGATAACGACCGGCGCGATGGTGCATGCATTCACGACCGGCACGATGGTGCAGGTGTTCCAGCTTGCTGGAAGAATCTCCACGGACACCTGGAACGGGAGTGGTCCAAGCGATCAGTCATAAAACACGGAGGGTGTGCCATGTTGGTCTTGTCGAGGAAAAGCAACGAATCAGTGGTGATTGGAGGGGCCGACGGGTTTCGTCGCCTGCTGAAAGTCAAGGTGCTCGGGATCAAAGGCGCGAGCGTGACACTCGGCTTCGAGGTCGACGCCGACATTCCGGTCCATCGTTCGGAGGTGTGGGAGCGAATCAACGGGAACGGCCACGTGGGCAGGCGGACGGAAGACTCCGTCGCGCCGCCTGCGTGATGCTTTGTGCCCGCCTGGCAATCGGGTCGTGCGGCGGGACTCCCAACCCGCGTGAGAACGGACGGCGCGAACCGAGAGTCCGCTGCCGTGCAGGAATGAGATACGGACGAGTGCCCGTGAAATGTAGATAAGGAGAGTGTCATGTGGATGGTATACGCGTTGTATTTCGTAATCGCGGCGGCGGTGGTCGTCTTTCTGGCAGGCATCCGGATCGTCCGCCCCACCCACCGGGGCTTGGTCGAGAGGCTCGGCAAGTACCGGCGTTTCGCCGATCGCGGCTTCAACTGGATCATTCCCCTCGTCGACCGAATGATCCAGGTGAACATCACGGAGCAGATGGTCGACGCCCAGCCGCAAGAGATCATCACCAACGACAATCTCAATGCCCGGGTGGACGCCCAGGTATATTTCAAGGTGAAGGAAGACGAAGAGAGCGTCAAGAACTCTCAGTACAACGTCAACAACTATCAATCCCAGATTGTAAACCTTGCCCGGACGACGTTGCGGAACATCATCGGCACGCTCACGCTGAAATCGGCCAATAGCGAACGAGACAAGATCAACGGCGCGCTCCTCACCACATTGAGTAGGGAAACGATGAGTTGGGGAATGGCCATCGTCAGGACGGAGTTGAAGGAGATCGACCCTCCAAAGGATGTCCAGGAGACGATGAACAAGGTCGTGAAGGCGGAAAACGAGAAGGTGGCCGCCTTGGACTTTGCCGACGCCGTCGAACGACAAGCGGACGGAGTAAAGAGGGCCGAGATCAAGAAGGCCGAAGGGGTGAAGCAAGCCAGAATCCTCGCGGCCGAGGGCGAGTCCGAGGCCATACGACTCGTCAACGAGGCGGCAAACACGTACTTCGTTGGAAACGCGCAACTTCTGCGAAAGCTTGAAGCCCTTGAGAAGGCGCTCAGTGAAAATGCCAAAATCGTCATCCCGTCGGGCTCCGAGATTGTGAATGTGATCGGCGAGATGGCCGGCGTCCTGCCGCTGGCGGAGGCGACCCGATGAAGAAGATCCAGGTCGGCGATCACGCGCCGGAGTTTACGTGGAAGACTCTAACCGGCGAGCAGATGCACCTGCGTGACTTTCGCGACAAGAAGGTCGTGGTGCTGTTCTTCTATCCGAAGGACGGCACTGCCATTTGTACGAAGGAAGCCTGCGCGTTTCGCGACGCCTATGACCACTTCGCCGAAGCGGGGGCCGTCGTGATCGGAGTCAGCGGGGACTCGGCCGAGAGCCACCGTGCCTTTACTGCTCAGCACAACCTGCCGTTCCATCTCGTCAGCGACGGACAGGACTCGCTTCGACAAGCGTTTGGCGTGCCCAAGACTTTTGGCCTGCTGCCGGGTCGAGTCACTTATGTGATCGACGAGGGCGGCATCGTGCGAATGGTCTTCAGCGCGCCGCTGACGGCCAGCGGCCATGTCAGCGAAGCGCTGAAAGTGGTTGGGGGACTGATTCGTCTGAAACAGACGAGTGAATCCGATGTTCGTCCAGGGGGGAAGCAATCATGTCGTCCGTAGATGCACTCGTTAAGCGTTTGGCGGCCGAGGCTGCCGCCGCAACCGAGCGAATTCACTTGCTCCAGGCAGAGGCGGCCAAGGCTTTTATTGGTCAGGAAGAGCGATTCAGGCGATTTGTTGCCCTGACTGAGCGTATCCACGCCATCTTGCGACCGCGCCTCGAGGCGTTCAGAAAGCTGAACGTCTTCAAGGACATTGTGCAAAGCGTAAGCCTGGAGCTGCGAGGCCCCGAGGAACGGGGATTCCACGGGAGAACAACCACGCTGCTGGTTCCCTTTTCGGACGCGTGTCCGGCGAAAGTCGAACTGTCCTTCCGTCTAGGGCATGACGGTTCCATCGAGAATGCCCTCATGGATTATCACTTGGAGATCCTGCCGATCTTCATCAAGTATGACAGCCACGATCAACTGGTCATCCCGATCGACCATCCCAGAGAGGATGTGATCGCGGCATGGATTGATGACAAGCTCGTTGGGTTCACCCGAACGTACTTCGAGATGTACTTCACGGAGCAATACCAGAAGCAGAGCTTCGAGATGGATCCCGTCATGAACGTTCGATTTCCGAGAGCGTTTGCCGCGGGTGAAAAGCAATACGAGGGGCGAACCTATCACTTCTACACCAAAGAGTCGTTGCAGGCGTTTGAAACGGCTCCGTCGCAGTATGTCGAGATCGCGCAATTATGAGAGTCCTCCTGGTTTATCCGCCGACTCCGGACACGTTCTGGAGTTTCAAGCACGTTTTGCGTTTCGTCTCGAAACGCGCCGCCTTCCCGCCGCTGGGCCTCCTGACGGTGGCCGCGATGCTGCCCGCCGACTGGGAACTCAAGTTGGTGGACCTGAACGTGACTCGCCTGACCGACGACGACCTGCGTTGGGCGGACTACGTGATGCTCAGCGCGATGATTGTGCACAAGGACTCGGTATCGGGCATCGTGGACCGTTGTCGGCAGTTCGGCACACCGGTCATCGCCGGAGGCCCGCTTTTCACGACCGGCCATGCCGCCTTTGGGAACATCGATCACTTCGTGTTGGGCGAAGCGGAAGAACTCATGCCGCAGCTCATCGACGACATGCGGCGCGGGACTCTGTGCCACACCTACGCCGCGGCAAGTCGCCCCGACATCGTTCGCACGCCGGTGCCCCGCTGGGATCTGATCGAGTTGCGCCACTACGTCACGATGGCGGTGCAGTTTTCGCGGGGATGCCCGTTCGATTGCGAGTTCTGCGACATCGTCGTCATGAACGGCCGCGTCCCGCGCACCAAAGCGCCGGCCCAGTTGATCGCCGAACTCGAACAGTTGCGCCTGCACGGATGGCGGGACATGGTCTTCGTGGTCGACGACAACTTCATTGGCAACAAGAAGCAAGCGAAGGCGTTGCTCAGAGAACTTATTGAATGGCGCACGCGCACTCGCACCAAGATCGGTTTCATGACCGAGGCCTCGGCCAACATGGCGGACGATCCGGAACTGTGCGACCTGATGGTGCGAGCCGGCTTCAAAAAGGTGTTCATCGGATTCGAGACCCCCTCGACGGAGAGCCTGGAAGAATGCCGGAAGATGCAAAACTGCGGCCGGGATCTTGTCGAGACCGTGAAGATCCTGCAACGGGCCGGCCTGGAGGTCATGGGCGGGTTCATCGTCGGGTTCGACAGCGACCCAGCCGACATCTTCAAGCGTCAGTTCGAGTTCATTCAGCGTTCGGGCGTGGTCACGGCGATGGTGGGGCTTCTGACCGCGTTGCCGGAGACCCGGCTCTACCGTCGACTGATGAAAGAGGGGCGACTCGTGGCGGAAACCACTGGAAACAACACCCAGGCCGCGCTGAACTTCCTTCCGAAATTGGACCGTGACTTCCTCGTCAGCAGTTATCGCGAACTCATGAAGAAACTCTATGAGCCGCGTAACTACTACCAGCGAATTCGTACCTTCCTGAAACATCATAGGCCGGAAGGCCCGCGTGTCCGACTCGCGTGGTCAGACATTCATGCCTTTTTCAAATCCCTATGGTTGCTCGGGGTCTGGCACCGTGGACGCCGAGCCTACTGGCGATTTTGCGTGACGACCCTGTTCAGACGGCCTCAGCAGTTCAGCCAGGCCATGGAATTGACGATCATCGGTCATCACTTTCGTTGTGTGGCGAAGTCGCTGTGAATCACGAACCACTCACTCCGCATGGGAGAACCTGGATGAGACACGCTTTCGGATGGTTCTGGAAAACGGGGATGCTTTCCACGTTTCTCGCCGGCCTGTTTGCCGTCCTCCCGATCGTGATCACCGTTGGGATCATGGCCTGGGTCGGGGGACTGCTCAAGGCGTGGCTCGGCCCGGAGAGCTTCGTCGGTAAGGGTTTGTCCCATATGGGGCTTCGATTTGTCACCGATCCGACCGTGGCGTCCGTCCTCGCCTGGGTTGCCGTCCTGGCCGCCATCTGGCTCCTGGGTGCTCTGCTGAAATCGGTCGGGAAGAAGAGGATCGAAAAGGCGTTCAACGCCGCGATGGAACGGATTCCGCTGGTCAATGTCCTCTACAGACCGGTCGCCCAGGTTGTCGACCTGCTGCAACGCAAGCCGGCCGATACGATGCAGGGCATGAGCGTCGTCTACTGCGGCTTCGGGCACGAGGGAGGCGCCGGGTTCCTGGGGCTGCTCGTTTCCGATCGAGTCTACCGCTTCGACGGGCGGATGTGCCAGATCGTCTACGTACCGACCTCGCCAGTCCCGATGTCGGGAGCCGTCATCTTCGCCGCGGCCGACTCGGTCCACCGGGTGGACATGGCTGTTGATGACCTGATGAAGATATGTCTTTCGATCGGCGTGATGTCCTCGCAGGTGATTCCCGACCAATACGTCGTCCCGCCGGAGGATCCATCTGCATTGTCCGCAAACGGAACTTGTCCCCACGGAAAGGAATAGCGGCCATGACCGAACCTGATAATCACTCGATGTTCATGAAGATTCGCATCCACTACCGCGATCAACATTCCGGCCCCTGGGCGACCACCATTCGTGACGTCCGTCGGATTCCTCAGGTGGGCGACTTTGTCGCGCCTGCGCCGGTCAAGGTCTTTCGCGTGGTGATGACCCTTCATGTCCTCTTCGAGGCAGACTACGACGCGGAAGTCTTCGCCGAGGTCATCGACTTCGCCGAGGTGCAAACCGAGACGCTCGGAGAAGAGGTGTGGCAGGGGTGACGTGTCTGCCCATCGCCTGAAAATCGTCCGATTCGGAAAACCATGTTCAGCAGCGTGCGTTTGCACAAGGAGAGAACCATGCTGAAGGGAACCACCGACAAACTGAAACTCGTGGCCGTTGCGGTCATCGTCTTGATCGTTGTGGTCGTGGTCTTGCAGAACACGCAACCCGTCCAAACCCAACTGCTCTTCTTCACGGTGACGATGCCCAACGCGGCCCTGCTGTTCGGAACGTTGATCAGCGGCTTTGCGATCGGCGTATTGACGGCGGGGCACATCGTGGCCCGCGCCAAGCGCGGGCCGTCGGAGTGAGAATGTGCCGGAGTCGCCGAGTGAGGCCGGAATCGGAGAAGAGGATGTGTTGTTGCTCTGTGTGCCTGAAGGAGAAGTGAGATGATTTCCCTATCCACGATTCTGATTGTGATCTTGATTCTGATGCTTCTTGGCGCGTTGCCCAACTGGCCCCATAGCAGAAGCTGGGGTTACGGCCCCAGCAGCGGGCTGGGAGTGGTTGTCCTCATCCTGATCATCCTGCTGCTCATGGGGCGTCTCCCATTCTGAACACAAAGGTTCAGAAGCGGATTTGGCCCTGTCGTAAGTGACTTGGATGTTGAAGTGGGTCAGGTCATCGCCCTATTGACCAGTTGATGACTACTCCGCGAAGGTCCGGACCGACAGGCGAACGCATGTCGGCCCTGCCTTGGCCAGGGAATAACCTCAGGAGGTGACGAGTGAAAACGGTTCGACCCCTATTCGTATCGACCTATCCGCCGGAAGAGTGCGGACTGGCGACGTTTACCCGGGACTCGGCCGACGCGGTGGACTTGGCGGCGGGCGAGGCGATTTCCTCGTTGGCGGCAATCCAAAAGATACCCGAGCTGTGCTACGACGACCCTCGCGTGGTTTACACCATTGACAACAGTCGCCCCGGCGCGTACCGTTCGGCGGCGGAGGTGGTCAACGACGGCCCGTGCGATGTCGTGAGCTTGCAGCACGAATTCGGTCTCTACCCGGGCCCATGGGGTTCCGAGGTGCTGGACTTCGTGCATCAGTGCCGCAAGCCCATTGTCACCACGTTCCACACGCTCTTGACCGAGCCCACCGCGCTGCCGCAGTTCATCATCCACAGCCTGGCAACCCGCAGCCAAGGCATCATCGTGATGACGAGAGTCGCGGCCAGGTTGTTGCAGAGGGTCTACCACGTGTCCGGGATGAAGGTCCGGGTGATTCCCCACGGAGTGCCGGAGGCTCCTTGTCAGCGGGACGGCGCGCATAAGACACGGCTGGGATTCGCGGGCCGCCGGGTGATTTGCACCTTCGGGCTGATCAATCGAGGAAAAGGGTTGGAATACATGATCCAGGCGATGCCTCGGATCGTTGCCGAGTGTCCCGATGCAATCTACCTGATCGTGGGCGTGACCCACCCGCAGGTCAAACGTCACGAAGGGGAGGTCTACCGCGAGAGCCTGATCGAGATGGCCGACTCGCTCGGCGTGGGCGCGCATGTGCGTTTCGTCAACAAGTATCTCAGCCTTCCCGACCTCCTGGCCCATTTGCAGGCCTGCGACGTGTACGTCACGCCCTATCCCGGAAAAGACCAGATTGCCAGCGGCACCCTGGCCTACGCCTTGGCCGCGGGAGGAGCCGTGGTCAGCACTCCTTACCTGTACGCCCAGGAAGTCCTCGCCGAGGGGCGGGGCCTGCTCGTGCCGTTCGGACAAAGCGACGCCATGGCGGAGGCGACATTGCGATTCCTCACGGACACCGCGTTCCAAATCGAGACGCGCCGTCGTGCCTACCAGTACGCAAAGCCGATGTTCTGGCCGAATGTGGGCCGGGAATACTTGGAGTTCTTCACTCACGTCGCCTCGGCCAAGGAGACGTCGGTTGCCCCTTTGCGCCGCGAAACGTCCGTATCGTCAGGCGGCAAGCGGCAGCCGGCACCACTTATGCAAGGGGGCCAATAATGTGCGTCATAGACGGAATCGCCTTGAACCACCTGGACCGCATGACGGACTCGACCGGATTGATCCAGCATGCCATTTACAGCATCCCACGGCGCGAGAGCGGCTATACGACCGACGACAACGCCCGGGCGCTGCGCCTTTGCACGCGTCTGTGGGAACGAAAGCGGTCGGAACGCATGCTCGGCCGGGTGACGACCTATCTGAGCTTCCTGGAACATGCCCGATGTCCCGTCCGCGGATTCCACAACTTCCTGGGTTACCAGCGCGACTGGCTGGATGCCGAAGGCACGGGCGATTGCCAAGGTCAGGCGGTCCGCGCGCTGGCCGAGGTCCTCGGCAGCAGTTTGCCCGACGGGTACCGCGCGGTGGCCCGGGAACTGATCGACGCGGTGACGCCCGCCCTGGCCGACCTTCGTAGCCTGCGTGCTCAGGCCTATGTGATCTTGGCATGGGGACACCTGGCGACGCACGGCGTGGAGGATTTTGACGCGATCGAGAGCGTTGCCCGATCCGCGGCACAGCGTCTCATGGAATGCTACCACCGGTCCGAACGCCCGGATTGGCCCTGGTTCGAATCGCGCATGACCTATGCCAATGCGGTGTTGCCGCATGCCCTGTTCGTGGCCGCTGAGTGTTGGCCGGAGGAGAGGCTTCTCGACGTGGCGAAAGCAACGTTCGCTTTATTGGACCGCGAGACGACCGTCGAGGATGTGTTTTGGCCGGTGGGCAGCAGCGATTGGTATCCCCGCGGCGAAGAGAAGTCGCGGTACGATCAGCAACCGGTCGAGGCGGTCACCATGGCGGAAGCCGCGTTGGCGGCATTCGCTTTGTCGGGCGAGGAGAGATACTTGGACACGTTCCGTCGCGCGCACACCTGGTTTCATGGCCGAAACAGCCTTCGTCAGCCGCTCGCGGACGTTCACTGCGGCTCCTGCTGCGACGGTCTGCTGCCGTCAGGCGTAAACCGAAATCAAGGAGCGGAATCCACACTTGCCTATTTGTGGACAGAACTAATCAACAAGGACAACTTAATATGTGCCGAGAATCAAGACCCACCAGTCAATACGCGGAATTATTCCATCGCCACGGCGACAACCCCATCCTGACAGCCCGAGACTGGCCGTATCCGGCCCACGCGGTGTTCAATGCGGGCGCGTGCCAACTGGGCGACGAAACGGTTCTGCTCGCGCGAGTTGAAGACCGTCGCGGAATCTCGCACCTGACGGTGGCCCGGAGCGGCAACGGCGTGTCGGACTGGCGGATCGACTCGAAGCCCAGCTTTGCGTCTGATCCGACAGACTACCCGGAAGAAGCATGGGGCCTGGAAGACGCTCGCCTGACCTGGGTGGAGGACCGCGGCCATTGGATCATTGCCTACACGGCCTACTCGGCCAGCGGACCGCTGGTGTCGTTGGCCGAGACGAAAGACTTCACCTCGTTCAACCGGCTCGGTCCGGTCATGCCCCCCGAGGATAAGGACGCGGCCATCTTTCCTCGCCGGTTTGGTGGCCGATATGCGATGATACATCGGCCAGTTTCCGCGGGGAGTTCGGGCGCTCACATCTGGCTTTCCTTCTCGCCTGACCTTACGCATTGGGGCGACCACCACGTCCTCTTTCACGCCAGGCGTGGCGCCTGGTGGGATGCCAACAAGATCGGTCTGAGCACGCCTCCGTTGGAAACCTCGGAGGGCTGGTTGATCCTTTACCACGGTGTGCGAGTAACCGCCGGCGGGTGTCTCTATCGACTTGGACTCGCGTTGCTGGACCTGGACGACCCCTGTCGGGTTCTTCGCCGGAGCGACGAATGGATCTTTGCCCCCGAGATGCTCTACGAGCGTCAGGGGGACGTCAACGGCGTCGTGTTCCCCTGCGGCTGGATTGTGGACAAGCCCACCGGCGCGATCCGTCTCTATTACGGCGGTGCGGACACCTGTCTGGGCCTGGCCACCGCCCAACTCTCCGACATGCTAGACTATCTTGGGACGTGTCCTGCCCCTCCGGCACGCAAACGAGCACGAATGGCTCCGCCGGACGACAAGTGAGTTGGGCAGCCGAAACCGAGGTGCCATGTCTCGAGCGGGGAATCACAAAGGCCGACGTGATGCTCTGAAGGTCCGGCGGCTGCCGGTCACCTTCATCAGCGATATTCGCCGTGTCATTACGCGGTTCTTCGATCCCGGCGGGGAGGCGAGGATCCGCGGTATCATCGAGCGAGTCAGCGGTCTCAGCGGTGGGCAAGTCGACCGTTTATTGGACGAGGTGTTTCTGAAGTTCCGTGCCCGCCACGACAACATCGTCTCCGTGCTCGATGAGAATTACCGCACGGCCATGGCCATGGTCGACCGCTCGGACGACTTCTCGCACAATCGCCGCCTGCTGATCGGGTCTTACTTGACCGCCGAGTATTCGATCGAATCGGCGGCGCTGTTCAACCCGTCGATCGTCCCGCATCACAACCAGCGCGACCTTCCCGACGGCGCGGTGCGGTTCGTCATGAGCCTCCGTGCCACGGGCGAGGGACACGTGTCGTCGATCGTCTTCCGCACCGGCGTCATTACTTCCGATCACCAGATCCAAATCGACCCATGCCCTCGCCTTGCCAGGCCCGTCCGCATTGTCCCCGACAAGCAATACGACAAGCGGTTGTTTCGTCGCAAGCTCCGAGAGATCGGCGTGCCTGACGAGACGGTGGCTCTAGTCATGGATCGCCTTGCCGACTCTTTCACTTCGGCACAACTTGAACACGCCATCACCGAAGCCCGAGAGGCGGCGCCCGAGAAGCTACCGTTCGAGAACACGCTCCAGGATATCCGCTGGCTGGCCAACTCGAACTACCATCTGGAGCTTCCCCGAGAAGCGGAAGTGTCCGAGGCGGTCATCTTCCCCCAAACCAGCAATGAAAGCCACGGAATCGAAGACTTGCGCATGGTTCGCTTCGTGGATGACGACGGCACCGTCAACTACTACGGCACCTACACCGCCTTCGACGGCTACCGCGTGCTCCCGCAACTCATCGAAACCAGCGACTTCCTCAGTGTCGGCGTGCATACAATCAACGGCGCGTGCGCTCAAAATAAGGGCATGGCACTGTTCCCGCGGCGGATCGGTGGGCACTATGTGATGTGTTCCCGCATCGACGGTGAGAACCTCTTCATCATGTACTCTGACATCGTTCACTTCTGGGAAACCGCCGAACTGCTCCAGACACCCCGCTCGCCCTGGGAATTCATCCAGATCGGCAACTGCGGCTCCCCCTTGGAAACGCCGGAAGGCTGGCTGCTGCTGACCCACGGTGTTGGACCAATGCGTACTTACTGCATCGGCGCCATGCTGCTGGACCTTAACGACCCGTTGAAGGTGATCGGCTGTCTCGACGAGCCATTGATCACGCCCACCGAAAAGGAACGTGACGGCTACGTGCCAAACGTGGCTTACTCCTGTGGAGCGATGATCCATAACGGGCAACTCTATCTGCCGTTCGCCACGTCCGACATGATTACCCGCATGGCGATGATCTCACTTGATTCCCTGCTGAACCGACTTGTCAGCTAATGTGGCAGTGTGGGCCCAGTTGAGCGACACAGAAAGACAGGTGTCCGAGATGCCGAAAGAAGGTTGTGAGATTCCCGCTCTTGGCCCCATCCGTCCTTCGGAAGAGAAGCAGCCTGCTGGCATAGACGATCTCGGTGGGCACACGATGGCACAGATGTGGCACAGAACCCTTGCTGAGCGGTGCGAAATCGTGGAAAATATGGAAAGTGAGGTGAGGTTGGACGCCTCGCAGCCGTCTACGTAAACCCAATCAAATTCAGGAAATACGTTCGTCCCTCTCCGCCGGAAGAAGCCTGCGCAGCATGGCCTCCGGAGCCGAAGGTTACAGGTTCGAATCCTGTCGGGGATATTTAAATCCTTATCGCGTAGCTTCTTTGGGCCTATTGCACTCTCGACTTTTCGAGCCGAAGGTTGACGGCTCAAATTCATCCGGGGGATGCTTCTCAAAGAACTGCCTGAGCACGACTTGTGTCGATTCTGTGAAAAACCACCTTTGAGAGCCCTTTCACTTTTCACAGAATTTCACAAAATCGACCTCTTCCTGGCTCCTGCTTGCCTTCTCGACCGCACTTCAAGAAGAACAAAGAGCTCCTCCGGTGTGCGCAGCCATGACAGCCGGCTATCAATATACGCTAGTTCACTATATTGAAAACTGCGGGATCTTCATTCTCTCACCGTTTTTCATTGCCGAGTGGTGAGCGATGATGCCGGACATGCTCAGGTTCAACGCCATGGTGATGTCAACTAGCGGCTTACGGTTTTCGAGGATCGACATGACGAACTCGTTCATGAGATAGGTGCTCGATCCGCCGTGGTGGCCCGCCTCAAGCCCTGGTGGGAGCGGCGGTTTTTTCATGTCGACGCCTTTAGTGTCGATGGCTTGCGGTTTTCCGTAGTACGTTCCCTTTTGAGCTCGGATTCGGCCTTTTTCGCCATGGTCGCCCGGCGTATCCCAACTAACGGCCATGCGAGCCATGCCGCCTTCGCTGGTGCGGAACAGGGCGATTTCGGTACCGAACGGGTTTTTGTAACGGTTGCCGTCCGGCATCAGATGAGGAATGATGCTTGGCATGCCCATGCAGGTGACTTCGGTGAAGCTGCCGTTGCCTACCGCGTTGTAATAGGCATTGGAGTGCGTTGGGTAGTATTGTGGCGGAAGGCCGATTCGCCAGCCTTTGTAGGAAGGGATCGGCTTAGACATATAGTGATAGTATTCTCCTTCGCTGTAAATCAGTTTTCCGAGCCGTCCGGCCTTGTAGAGCTGTTGCATGGCATACAGATCGGAATGAAGAACACTCGTTTCGAATAGCATGTAGTTCAGGCTCTTCGCTTTCTTCACTGTTTCGAAGAGCTTGAATCCGTCTTCCAGATTCTCGAAAACCGCCGGCACTGCCGAGCAGACATGCTTTCCGTGTTCCAGCGCCAAACAGCAAAGCCGTGCATGACTTGGGGCGTCGGTCGCGCAGAAGATCGCCTCGATATGGTCGTCTTTGACCATCTTTTCAAACGATGGATATGTTTTGTTGCATCGACACGTTTTCGTCATCTCGGCGAGACGTTTGGGAATCAGATCCGTCACGGCGACAACCTCGACGTTGGGATGATCTTGGAAATGAAACGCGGGGCCGAATCGGCAGACGCCGTTGCCCGCGATTCCGACACGGATCTTCCGATCGGAGACCGGTTCCCATTTCTTCTCGGACTTTACCCCGTCGCCTTTGTCCTCAAAGCCTTGTTTCGGATTATCCTTGGCCAAGACGAGCTTGCTGAGTCCAAAGGCGGCAGCGCCCAACCCGGCCGTTTTGAAAAATGAGCGACGTGTCGTGTGTTTCATGACGATAGTCCTTCTGAAAGCTACAGCGATTACCTGATTCTGAATACGGATTTCGCAACCCGCTGGATTGGATGGTCTTCAAGTTGGCCTCTTTTCCAAAGGCCTCTCGGTTCGCCAAGCCTTGGCGTGATCCTGTCACGTCAAGCGATTATTGGTGAGCGTTGTATGGTTGGTGCGGATATGATTGACAAGTGCCCGTCGCGCTGCGCCGCGGTCTCCTCGGAGCATTGCGGCGAGGATCTCACGATGATGTCGGATTGCCTCGGTGGCGGCATCCGAGTCGGCTGGTCCTCGGTCCACTCTAGTTTCCTGCTCCCAGTCGAACAGCACATCAAAGTACAATCCGTGGCGAGCAAAGAAATCCTGGATATACGAATTTCCTGATTTCTCGATGATGTACGAATGAAGTGAATTATCCACCAAGGGTCGTTCATTTCTATTCTTGGGAAGCGCGTTGCGGTCGTAGATTCGCTGGAGCGTTTCTTTCTCAAGATGGTCCCAGGCCAAATTGAGCGCTTTGAGTTCCAGGACCTCGCGGACTTCCAGGTAGGCTTCGAGATCCTCTTGACGAAAGGGCCGCAGCCGCCATCCGCGTCGGGCCACGTGTTCAAGCAACCCAACGCCCGACAAACGATGCAGAATCTGTCGCGCAGCGGTACGGCTGATCTCATAACGATCGGCCACCTCTTGCTCGCGGACAAAGATCGGCTCGCCCCGCAGGCTTTCTTTCACAAGATCGCGAGCAATCTGTTCCGAGGGATCGCTCGGCGGCTTGATGGTGGATGCCCCCTTCTTGAGCTTGCCGCGTCTCACCTTTCGCGGATTAACCGCCAACCGGCCATTGGGCTTTTTGAGAAGCCAGTTTTCTTCGATGAGGCTGTCGACGGCGATGCGAACCGGCGTCATGCTCACTCCATAGTGACTTGCCAGACTCTGGAGCGTCAGCGAGCAAGGAAGGCTACCGCCGCCTTGAATGCAAGTAGCCAAGTTATCTTTGATATAGTCGGTCCAGGTCACGGTTCAGAGGGGGAGGAGATTTATTGATCTACGCAAAAAATGTGACGCCCTCCATCTCGGATTGTCGAATTGGTGTCACCACTCATGCGAAGGTCCGTGTAATGCTTCCTGTCATAACTCGAAATATGCCGCTGGATTCCTTCTCGATGGGGGCTTTGGCAAGCCTCTTGACACCATCATGAATTCGTATTCTAATTGTTATTGATGTATATGTCAAGTTCTTTCTGGGGGAAACGACAACCATGTCAAGTTGGCGTTGTGACCAATATAAGCCTCTATTGAAACGCACGTTTTTGGACTACCAGCAGACGTCGGAAGTTTTCGAAGATCCCTTGATCTTCGAACGAGCCGAAGGGCTCTATTATTGGGACGTAAAGAACAACCGCTACTTTGACGCCATCGGAGGGATCTTTGTTGCGCTACTGGGACATCGACATCCGAGGATCCTTGAAGCAGTCCGACGACAAATGAACCGTATGACGTTTGCGCCACCGTTGCATGGAATCGCCGAGATCACGCTCGATTTTGTCGAACGGCTCGGCTCGGTAGCGCCCGAGCCGCTAGGATTCGTCAAAGC
>JAFGFF010000440.1 GCA_016931075.1 Pirellulales bacterium
AGACCGCGTTGAGCCGGATGCTCGGCCCGGCGGTCATTTCCGACGTGGCCCTGATCGGAACCGACATGTTCCAGCGCGAAGGGGCGGCGATGGGCCTGCTCTTCGAAGCTCGAAATACGTTCCTGCTCAACCGGGACCTGACCGCCCAACGGGCCGAGCGGCTCAAGGCCAAGGACGGCGTGAAGGAAGAAACGCTGACGCTAGCGGGTAAAAAGGTTTCCTACATCTGGACACCCGACGGAACGGTCCGCTCCTACTATGCCGTGGACGGCGACTATGTCTTCGTGACCACGTCGAAGACGCTGATGCGGCGGTTCCTCGAGACGGGCCAGGGCCAGGCGTCGTTGGGCGCGTCGGCCGAGTTCCGCCAC
Source organism: Pirellulales bacterium (assembly GCA_016931075.1). GTDB lineage: Bacteria > Planctomycetota > Planctomycetia > Pirellulales > Thermoguttaceae > JAFGFF01. The sequence continues at coordinate 372 of JAFGFF010000440.1, forward strand.
GCCCGATCGGTCATGCCGATCTCGCGCGAGGACACCGTCTTCGTCTATCTCTCCGACGCGTTTTTCCGCAACATGGCCGGGCCGCACTACTGGATCGAGATGGTCCGGCGGCTCCAGGCGGCGGCCGACATCCAGCTCGTCGAATTGACCTCGTTGGCCTCGGCGGCCGAAGGCAAACCGGGCGAGACGATCCCCGAGCTGGTCGCCGGCCGGTTCCTGCCAGAAAATTTCGGGCCCCGCTCGGACGGCAGCCGGGCTGTCTTCCGCGACGGCGAGGTTTACGACAGTCTCCGCGGCCGGCGCGGCAGCTTCGTGCCGATCCCCGACGTGCCCGTCGAGCGAATCACCCCGAGCGAGGCCGAGGCCTACCGCCAGTTCGTCGATTTCTATCACGAAAAATGGGGCCGGCTCGATCCGATGATCATCGGCCTGCGGCGCGAGGCCCTGCCGGAGAAGCAGGAACGGGTGGTCGTCGACGTCCAGGCCAACCCGTTCGCCCGACAGCACGTCGAGCGGCTCTCGCAGTGGATCGGTCCGGCCGACCAGCGGCAACTGGCCCCGATTTCGGGTGACTTGATGGTCTTGGATCTCCAACTCGTCAACCAGCGGCTGTTCGGGGCCGTGCGCGACTTCGGACTGCCGTTCGACGTGTCGGGCGGACAGTTCACGCCCACCGGCGGACTGCGGAATATCCTGGTCGGCTACGTCGGCACCACCGGCCAACTTGGTTTCCTGAGTCTGTTGGATCGTCGCATCCCCGGCCCGCCCACGGCCCCGGGCTACGCCGGCAACCCAAACCCGGATGGAATGTGGCGCTACCGGAGCGAGAACTTCACCGTTTTTTCGCTCCAGCCGGAAGTCTTGCGCGAGGTCTGCCCACAACTGCGCTTTGAACCGGCCAAACGACCTGCTCAGATTCGCCTGCGTGTCGGCGACGTGGCCCAAGCCCGGCTGACGCCCGCGTTGAACATGTGGGGCTATCTCCGCACGCGGCAGACCTCGCTGGGAAACCTCCGATTGATGCACGCGGTGAACCAGCAGTTGCACGTCCCGGGCCCCGACTGCCGGACCGCCGCCGAGTTGCTTTTGGATGCGAAGCTCGTCTGCCCGTTGGGTGGTCAATATGAATACCGCGAGCAGCCCGACGGATTGGGACGCTGGACGTCCACGGCGTTGGAAGGAACCGGACACGCGGGCCGCTTGACCCCGCAACTGCCCGAGGGCTACGCGGCCCCGCCGTTGAATTGGTTCCGGGGCCTGGAGCTGGACGCCACGATGACCGAGAAGAACCTCTCGGCCCACGCGGAGATCGTCATGCAACTGCCCGACCGACCGCTGCATTCCCCGGAGCCTGCTGCCTCCTCGCCGGAAGGGGCGAACTCACCTCCATCCAGTCCCGACAACCCGGCCCCACCCGCCGGCGACCCGGCAAAAGGGCCCGACTGGCTCGAACAACTCTTGCCGTCCCCGGGCAAGTGAGCCAGAATCAAAGGGAATAGGCCGGTCTTTCGGGAGGCCTCGATTTCGGTGAGGTCGCCGGTCAAATCTCAGCGAAGTCCCCAAGGGTTACCACCCATGGTCACGCTATCGACGAACGCGCAGAAGAAAAGCACGTCTTCCCAGGCGCTGGTGGGCGCGGCGGTGCTCTTTTTAGTTCCGGGTTTTATTCGCTGGTCGCTTTGGTTCATCCCGTGGGACACGAACGACCTCATCCTGATTAGTGGAAGTGTGTTCTTTCTCGTGCTCGCCGTCTGGGCACGTTGGTCGCCGCTGTGGCCAGCGGTGATCGGTATGGTTGCCTATGGAATCTATTTCGCAAAGCAGTATCATGACGGCATCCCCATTTGTCCCCGGTGGCAATGGATCTTCTGGATCCTAAACGCGACGATTGCCGCCGTGCTGCTTGTCGGTCTGCTGTCCGGCGTTCGGGCAACCCGACAACTACCGACATCAACCGACGATTCCTAGAAGAGAACGACCATGAAACGACAACCCTTGATTGGAATCCTTCTTCGCGCGGCGCTGGGCGTATTGTTCCTGACAGGCGCGTTGGCCCACGTCCAGGCCAAGGAGACCAAGACCCCGCCGACACTCAAGACACTCCAGACGGCCGAGCAGAAGGTCGCTTTCTCCTCCAAGGCGCTGATGGCCCACGTCGAGCATCTGGCCGCGCCGGCCCTGCAGGGACGTCGGGCGGGGAGCGCTTTCGAGCGGCAGGCGGCCGAGTACCTCGCCAAGCAGCTTGAAGCCAAGGGCGTCGGGCCGTTGCCCGGCGGAAATCGGTATCAGCGATTCTCCATCGCGCAGTGGCAGCGAGGACTCCAAAGTCTCAACGTCCTGGGCTGGATCGGGCCCGAGGGGAAGAAGAACGCCGACGACCTGCTTGTTCTGGGCGCTCACCTGGACCACCTGGGCCGGGCCGACGACGGAGGCTACTATCCCGGGGCCGACGACAACGCCTCGGGCGTGGCCGTGGTGCTGGAAGTGGCCGGGGCCCTTCAGAAGAAGGCCACATCGCTCCGCCGGCCCGTGGTCGTCGTCTTCTTCGGTTCCGAAGAGATCGGCCTGATCGGCAGCCGGCAGTTCGTCCGCTCTGGCCCGCTGGCCAATGATCGCATCGCGGCCATGGTCAACGTCGACGGCGTCGGCCGGGCGATCATGGATCGGGCTGAACTCGCGCCGATCAAAAAGTTCTTCCAGATGGACACGACCAATGGCATCCTGGTCATCGGCACGAAGGGCAGGCCCCTGTTCACCGAGTCGGTCGAGGCGGCCTGCCGCGACGCCCGGGTCGTTCCCCTGGGCACGCAGGACGTGCCCACGATGCAGGACATCTTCGAACAGCTTTCTCGAAACCGCGCGGATCATTGCTCGTTCGAGCAGGCGGGCATCCCGTCGATCTTCTTCACCTCGGGCATCTCGGATGATTACCACCGCCCGAGCGACACGGCCGACCGACTCCTACCCGAGACGCTTGCCCGGCGCGCCCACGCCGTCTACGCGACGATCCTTGCCCTGGCCGCCGCGCCGCGCGAGAAGCTGCCGCCCCGGACCAAACCGTCAGCCGTCGAAGAACGGCCCAAGGTTTCGCCGTCGTCCATGCATCGAAGCTACGACAGCAGCACTCGTTTCCCTTCTCACCGTGGTTTTCGACGTTCTCGGCGGTGACAAACACGTTTCAAGAACGCTTCTGAAGCCTGCCCGAAGACACCATTGTGGTGCATTAGGTCATGCACCGTTTGTCTATAAAATGCCTCCCCCGGGGCACTCCAGAGGCTCGAAAAGCCCATACGCGGGTGGACGCAAACGACAGGACCGGCGCAAGTTGACCCCAGTCGTCATTTTTGTGTTATCTCGGCGCGAGAAGCCCGACACGCCGGAAATGTTAAGCTACCTTTGTCGGGGCGGCCTGACACTTTTACCGCGAAATGCTCGCGGGTCGACCGGGGCGCCCTCGAAAGTAGAGCAGGACGAACGGCACGGGCCACAACTGCCGTTGACGACGCGATTTCTTTAGATTCGCGCTCTGCCACCGCGGCCCGCGATCTGGACGCCATCTGCGTCACTCTCTAGTGAATCACTGCGCGCGGCGTACGCGCCTCGCGTGACGGGGAAGGTCTTTCTTGAAGGAGGGCTCGCATGACCCGCACCGTGTCTCTCAGTCCGGTCACTCGCATCGAGGGACATCTCTCGATCCAGACCGAAACCGAACCGCTGGATGGAAACGACGGCGCTTGCCGGGTGAAGGAGGCCCGATGCGAAGGGGAAATGTATCGAGGTTTCGAGAAGATCCTGGTCGGACGCGATCCGATGGACGCGCAGCAGATCACGCAGCGGATCTGCGGCGTCTGCCCGGTGTCCCACGGCATCGCCTCGGTCCGTGCCCAGGAGATGGCCTACGGCATTACGCCCAGTGAAAACGGGCGGCTGCTGCAGAACCTGATCTTCGCCGCCAACCAGATCCAGTCGCATGTGCTGCATTTTTATCATTTGGCCGCGTTGGATTTCGTGGACGTGTCGGCGATTCTCCAGTATTCGGGCAATGACCGGGGGTTGATTGCCTTGCGCGATTGGGTCAAGGCGTCGATCGCGTCGGGCGAGGTGTTCCCCGCCGCGCCGTTCTTGCCGCAATGGAAGGCCGACTACGTCAAGGACGTGGACGTCAACGTCTCGCTTCTGTCGCATTACGTCGAGGCGTTGGACATCCGCCGCACTTGTCATGAAATGGGGGCCGTGTTCGGCGCGCGGCTGCCGCATTCGACGGCCCTGGTGCCCGGCGGATGCACCCAGACGCCGACGCTCGAACGGGTCCTGGCGTATTCGTCGCGGTTGAAGAAGATCTTCACGTTCGTTCGCGACGTCTACTTGCCCGACCTGGTCGAAGTGGCCAAACAATTCCCCGCCTACTTCGAGATCGGGCGGGGCTGCGGCAATTTCCTCTCGTATGGCGTGTTCGAGATGGACGCCTCGGGCAACCGGTTCATCAAGCCGGGCGCGGTGATCGACGGCCGTTGGGAGCCGTTCGAGGTGGATCGGATCCAGGAAGAGGTTCGCCATTCCCGCTATAGTTCGCCCTCTGGTTTGCATCCCTCGAAGGGCATGACCGACGCCTCGCCGGAAAAGTCCGGCGCCTACAGTTGGATCAAGGCGCCGCGCTACGGACAGCACGTGATGGAGGTCGGCCCGCTGGCGCGCGTGATGGTCAACTACCACGATCCCAGCGGGACCTGGGTGAAGAAAGAGGTTGATGCTTTCCTCAAGACGCGAAATCTCAAGCCGGAGCAGATGCTTTCCGTCCTCGGCCGGCACGTGGCGCGGGGGCTGGAGGCGATGTGGTTCGCCAAGCAGGCCGCGAAGTGGCTGGACGAGCTCCATGTCGACGAAGCGCCGGCGCGCGACTTCACCATGCCCAAGGAAGGAACAGGCGTCGGCCTGACCGAGGCCCCGCGCGGCGCGTTGGGCCACTGGCTGACGATCCGGGACTATCGCATCGCGAACTACCAGTGCGTCGTCCCCACGACGTGGAATTGTTCGCCGCGGGACGACCGGGGCCAACCGGGAGCGGTCGAACAGGCCCTGGCCGGCGCGACCATCCAGGACCCGAAACATCCGATTGAAATCGGACGCATCGTTCGCTCGTTCGACCCGTGCCTCGCCTGCGCGGTTCACTGAAAACGTTCCCCTCGCCCTCGGGGAGAGGGGTTGGGGGTGAGGGCGTCGCCCAATACGCCAAGGTTCATCCCGCATGACCGAAAAACAAAAACAAACTTCCTTCGCATACTAGGGAGCCATTCGTCATGGGTACGTGGAATCGAAGAGACTTTCTCAAGGCAGGCGCGAGTCTGGCGGCCGGGATGGGCCTGGGCTCCCTGCACGGCGAGGCGTTGGCCGAGGGAATCGAGGCCATCCACGCCGGAAACGCCAAGGTCCTCTGGCTGACCGCCATGTCGTGCAGCGGGTGCTCCGTGTCGTTGCTGAACACGGAGAATCCCGGGCCGGTCGAGCTGCTGACCGAGATTATTTCACTCGTTTACCATCCCGTCCTTTCCGCCGCGCAGGGAAGCACGGTCGGCGAGGTCATCGAGAAACTCACCAAGGCAGGCGGATACTACTTCGTCATCGAAGGCGCTATTCCAGCGGGCATGAGCACCGCTTGCATGTTGGAAGGCCAGCCGCTGACCAACCATCTGCCGAAGATCATTCGCAACGCCAAGGCCGTGATCGCCGCGGGCACGTGCGCGGCGTTCGGCGGCATTCCGGCGGCCGAGGGAAACCCGACCGGCGCGGTCTGCGTTCGCGACTACATGACCCAGCAGGGTCTATCGGTCGCGGGCCGCCTGGTCAATTGCCCCGGTTGCCCCACGCATCCGCAGTCGCTCATCGGCACGGTGGCCTACGTGGTCGCCAAGGGCTATCCAGCCGTTCATCCGGAGTTACTCACGCCAGACATGTACTTCCGCCATTCGGTCCACGACGAATGCCCTCGGTTCCACTATTGGGAGAAGAGCCAATTCGCCGAGAAGTTCGGCGACGAAGGATGTCTTTTCAAGCTGGGTTGTCTGGGCCCGCTGAGCCACACGCATTGTCCACGGTCGCAGTGGAACGGCGGGGCGAACTGGTGCATCCGCGCCGGGGCGCCCTGCACGGCCTGCACGAGCGAGAATTTCGCCAAGCACCGCGACTTTCCGTTCTACCGAAAGGGCGAAGCCAATCACCCGGTCAGTTACACCGAAGCGCAAAGGGAGGGTGTCCGATGAAGCGATTCAACATTCACAGCGTGGCGACGCGGATCGGCGGCGCCATCTTGGGCGTTTTCGTGCTGGCCACGCTGGTCCTTTCCGGCCTGCAGCAGTATCTCTATCAAAAGAACGTCGACGAGGTTCTTACCCACCTGCACGAGGCGACCTTGGATCTGAAACGCCAGGACGCCCGGGACGTGCTCAGCGAAGTCGAGACGGCCACTCGTGGGTCGTTGCAGCGGGGTGAGTTCGACAAGTTCATGAACTTCGCCAAGGAGCAAGGCAAACTCAAGGAAATCCGCGAGTTCTCCTTCATCGGCAGCAATCGCAAGGTCGAGCTGTCGTCCAGTCCCGGCCGGGTCGGGGCCACGCTGGCCGACGACATCTGGAAGCAGGCCGAAAACAACCACGACGCCTTCGTGATCGAGTCCGACGAGGCCTTCTCGTTCTACCGACCGATCCACGTCGACGCCGACATGCACCGGCTCTATCCCAAACGTCCGATCGGCCAGCTCTACGGCGTGCTCTATCTGGAGTTTTCCAAGGAGAAGATCAACCAGATGGTGGCCGACGCCGAAGGGGCCTGCGCCGCGTCGACCCACAAGTCGTTCGGCATCCTGGCCGTGTTCATGCTGATCGCCTCGGCGGGCGTGATCGCCGTGGCCTGGTTCGTCTCGCGGCGGATCACCCGGCCGATCGCCGAGGGCGTCGCCTTCGCCCAGAAGATGGCCGACGGCGACCTGACCCAGACGCTGCACATCGCCGGCAAGGACGAGATCGCGCAGCTTGCCGCGGCGCTCAACACGATGGCGTCGAGCCTTCGGGCCATGTTCGGCAACGTCCGCGACGCGGCCTTCTCGCTGTCGGGGTCTTCGACCGAGTTGACGCAGACGTCGACGCAACTGGCCGCCAGCGCTGAGGAAACGACGGCCCAATCGACCAGCGTGGCCGCCGCCGCCGAGGAGCTTTCGGCCAACATCCACAACATGGCCAACGCCACGGGACAGATGTCGGAAAACGTCCGGACGGTCGCTGCCGCGGCCGACCAGATGGCCACGAGCATCGGCGAGGTGAACGAGAACACCAACGAGGCCGCCCGGGTTGCCGGCCAGGCCAATCAGCTTGCCACCGCCAGCAACGAGCGGATCGGAGCGCTCAGCACATCGGCCGAACAGATCGGCAAGATCGTAGGCATCATCCAGGACATCGCCGAACAGACGAACCTCCTGGCCCTGAACGCCACGATCGAAGCCGCCCGGGCCGGCGACGCGGGCAAAGGCTTCGCCGTCGTCGCCACCGAGGTCAAGGACCTGGCCAAGCAGACGGCCACCGCCACCGAGGATATCGCCCAACAGGTTGACGGCAACCGGCGCCTGATCGTCGACACCGTCTCGGGCATCCGCGAAATCAGCGAGATCATCGAGCAGATCAACCGGGTTTCCGAAACGATCGCCACGGCGGTCGGCCGGCAGCGCGAGATGACCCAACAGATCGCCCAGAACATCGCCGACACGTCGAAGATGGCCGAGTCGGTCTCCGACGGCATCGCCCAATCGGCCTCGGCCAGCCAGGAGATCAGCCGGACCGTCACCCACGTCGACACGGCCGCGCGCCAAACGGCCGAAGGCGCCACCCAAACCCAAACCGCCGGCCGCGCCCTGGCCGGCCTGGCCGACCAGTTGCAGTCGATCGTCGATCGGTTCCACGTGTGACGCCAGGGTGAATTAGCCGGCCAGCAGGCCGCCGGAGGTCACTTTGCCTCGAAGGGAGAAGCAGCTCCGGCGGCCCTGGTCTTCGTGCCCGGCGGCGTTGGTTTCAATGCGGCCTTAAGACTGGCGGCCAGCAGTTTTGCTTCCTCGCGGCTGGCGCAGTCCAGGGAAATCGGATTGGTGAACGAGCCGATCATGCTTGGAAAATAATCAACGACCACGTCATCCACCAGGACGGCGAACGCGCGGCCTTGGTTGGCCTTGGAGAGTGCCGCGAGTCTTTCGATTCCCGCCGTGTCAAATTGAATCACGACTTGCGGAACGCCCTTGCTGTTCGTACCCAGTGAGCACCCCGTGATGCCCCAATCGTCGCGGCGGGCGAGCATCGTTTCACTAGGCTGGTCAAATAACAGAACGTAGCGCCGCAGGTCGCGGCCCTTGACCGTTTTGGGCGGGCCGAGCATCGGATGCGGAAGATACAGCCAGCCGTCGCGCTGGGCCGTGACGGACTCCTTCGGCGCGTCGGTGGCCAACTCGAACCAAGCCGGCAAGTCGGACTCTTCTGGCTCCACCAAGCCGGCCGGATGGATCTGCCCCGTGGACACATTGCCCACCGGGATCAACTCGGGCGGGATCGTCACCTTCGTTTTCGGCGTCCCGCCCATCACCCCGAGGTCGTCGCCGCCCACAAGGCCCATCCCGCCTGGCTGGCCCAATGCGCCGTCGCCGGCGATCTTGCTAGAAACCGTTTCAGCCGCGCTGATGCGGATTTTTTGGAGTTGGGCCTTGTCGAGCGGCCGGTCGTCGGGCATGTCCACGAGAACGAAAGGAGTGGGTTTCAACTTGGTCGGTTCGACGTTCTTTTCGCGGAAGAAATACACCGTCGCGGGAACAAGGGGCCTCGGATCGTCGGAGACGCGGATCTCCAAGAAAGTCGAATTCCATGTCCCGCCGGTCCGCTCCTCGCGGAGTTTAGCCAAGGATTGGAAAGGCTCGCGAGGGCCGTATTTCTTCAGATCGTCGAGGGCCCACTTGATGGCCGTCTTCAGATTTTCCGTGCCCTGCGGATCGTTCGGAGCGTTGTCCGGAAAGACGACTCGGAAATCCAGCCGGCGCGCGGTCGCCTGCGCGGCAAGGCCCCCGAGCCGAACCTGCTTCGCGCCGGCTTTTCGGGCGAGATAGGCAACCCGTTGGACCTCGCCGAAGGACAGCCCGGCGACGCCCTCGATCAGGACGCTCAAGTCGGGCTGCTTCTCAAGTCGTTCGGCCACGAGCTGTCGGAAGCTCTCGGCGCCGTGGATCTTGTCGTCGACGAAGATCCGGCCCTCCGTGCGAAGGAAGGCGACCAGCCGGTTGGGCTCCTGGGGCTTGGCGCGTTGAAGCCTCCAGCGGACTTCGCCCTTCCGGAGCGATTCGCTCCGTTCGTCGGCATCGCTCGGTGGTGAAAGCGTCCCGTCGAAGAACCGGATCGTCAACCGGTCGCCGTCGAGCTTATAGACGCTCTTTGTGGTGCTATTGCTCGACCAACCCACGTCGAGATGGATCGCCTTCGGCTGGGCCCGGGGATCAATCGCATAAACGATCCGGAAAGACGAATAATCCGTGAGATCGCCGAACTGGCTGGGTTCGATGCGGATTCTGCGATGCCCATGGAAGTACCAGCCAAAGGCATCCATGGAATCGGTCCCGATTCGCAGGCCTACCGGAGACCGTAACGCTGGCCAACTGCCTGGCTTGGTCGACTCGGGATTCTCGGGCGGGCCCTGTTCGACGGCCAACATGTTCCATTTGCCCTGGATGGCGGTTTCGTCCGGGTGAGGCCCCTTTGTGGGAATCCATTTGAGGACGATCAACTGTTGCCCTGTTCCCAATTCGGCCCAGAACGCCTCCGGCCGCTTGGTTTTCTTATCAGTTGCGTCAACCAGGCAGATGGTCAGCCGGTCGCCTTCGAGTTTGCAGATGCCGCGCTGGAGGAACCCCGGAATGACTCGCTCGTCGTTCTGGAAGTCGATCGGCGTGGGCCGAAGGTCCGTATTGACGCGATACTCGCCCGTGCGGAACACGGTTTTAGGACCAAACACCTTCAGTTTCGAGTCGCTGATGAGGATCTTCGTTCCCTTGACCAGTTCCTCCCGCGTGGTCGTCGCGTCGTGGCTCGCCACCAGATTGGCCCTCGAAGTCACGTCCCCGTTGTCGGTCAGGCTGACGACCTGCCAGAGCCCCTTGAGGGCATCGCCGTCCTTGAGGGGAACGACCGCGGAAGCGACCGCCGGGTCGACCGAAGCATACGCGGGTGGTTCGAGCGGCGCGCCGATCACTCGGCCGGGCGGCGTCGGCGTCGGCCCCGTGGGCGGAATCTTCGGCGCGGACGAAGACACCCGCGTCAATTCAAGGAGCGCTTGCGCGTTCTTGCCGGTGGATGAAAACTCGGTCGGACGCGGTTTTCCCGGCTTGGGAACTGGCTCGGAAAGACACAGCCGCAAACGATTGCCGTGAAGATCGTAAATCCCGGCGACCGTCATGTCTGTGTCGATGACGATATTGATGTGCTTCGGCTTCTTCGAGGGGTCGAGCGTGTAGGAGTGGAACTCATAGCTTCCGACGGACGTATTCCACAAGCCAAGGGTCGTCGCGTCGATGAGCGCCTGGCTGCCGGCGTAGTCCTCCGCCGTGACGTCGCGTCCTTCGTGAACCGCCTTGACGACCCTCCACGTCCCGACGATCGCCTTGCTGTCCGGTTTGGCCGGCGGCTTCGTGCGCGAGAGAACCAACTCGAACTGATTTCGCGTCAGTTCGGCGTCGAACGAGGGAGTCCGGTGGAACATCGGCGTCGACACGTCGGGATCCGGATTGGAGAATGTTCCAATGTCCGCGCGGAGCGTCAGTTGCTCCCCGTCGAGGCGGTAGACGCAGCGAAGCCCGGAGATAGAGATGCCGCTGACGCTCAGCCCGTTGAAAACTTCGGGGGGGCTCAGCGCGATGGTCCCGGGCCGGCTCAGCGGGTTGATCGCGCACTCCATCGGCGGCGACGTGAACAACGGCCCGGTGAGCACGCTGACATGCTTCCCCAGCGCCAGCCCGTCGATTTCGCTCACAAGCCCCAGGCAATCTTTCTGACTTTCCGGCTCTCTCGGGTCGGGAATCCGCCCACACGTCCCGCGGACCACGTACCACCGGCCGAGTATCGCCTTTTCGTCCGGGTGAGCCTGGACGGGGCCAGTCCGGCGAAGCACGATCCGTTCGTTCGGCCTATCGTTGACTCCAGGCCGGAAACCCAGCGGCAGGCCGACGAACAGGGAGAGCGTCAGTTCGTCCCCCTGCCGTTTGCAGGCGCCCGAGAGTCGCTCCTCGTCCAACCGCGAGGGCGCGACGTCAATCCACGTTGGCGACCTGTCGGCGTCGAGCCGATACCGCATGGCCCTGGCCGGCAAACGGTCGCTCCAGACCGTCATCCGATCTTCCGTGATGACGACCCGAGCCGCCTTGAAAACCTTTTCCGCCGTCGGCAGCGGACGGTCCGCGTCGCCCAGATCGGCCCCCGGCGTGATTTCGTAAGTTCCCAGCACATGCGACGTGCCCGCCTTGTCCGTATCGCATCGCACCACCTTCCACTCGCCCTCGATCGACGTCTCGCGCGGCGGATTGGCTTGAGCCTGCGCCGCCCCCGGCGGTCCGCCGGTCGCCGCGGAATCGCCGGCTGGCAAGGGCCGCGGGAGAAACAAAACACTCACCGGATCTGGCACGGACGGGGAAACACGTTCCAACTCGAACAGGAGGTTTCCGCCCTTTTCGTCCGACGAAAACCGGGTCGGACGAGGCTTTCCAGGCTTCGGAACGCACAGCCGCAACCGGTCGCCCTGGAGGTCGTAGATTGCCGGCGTAGCCACCGCGTTGTTGGTGATCGTGTCGATATGCTTCGGCTTTCGCGTGGGATCAAGCGAGTAAGCGGAAATTTCCCCGTCGCTGTGTCTCATGCCGTCCTTCCAGAAACGAATGATCTTCGAGTCGACGATCATGCCCGCGTCGGAAAAATCCTGAGCGGTGACGTCGCGGCCTCCGTCGAACGCCTTGACGATTTTCCATGTTCCGACAATCGCCTCCCGGTCGGGCTTCGGCGCGCGGGTCAAGACCCATTCGTACTGGCCCTTGCTCAACGGCGCGTCGAAGGCCAAGGGCGGGCTGTCGGACGAGGCGGCTCTTCCGTCCGATGGCAAGGAGAAACGAAGCGTCAACCGGTCGTCCTGAATCCGGTAGATCCCGCTGAAGGGCCCCCCAATGCCGGTAGGAGAGTTCAGCGTGCTCAGGCCTGTCAGGGTCAGACAAAATCGGCCGGGTGCGGCCAGCGGATTGAACGCGACTCGCCCTCCGGCCAGTTCGACGACCAGCGGCGTCGCCGGCGCGGCGGGAGTCTTGGCCGATTCCTTCTCCGCTGACGCTCCCACGGTTGACGATTCAGGGACAGGTCCGTTCATTTGGAACGTCAATCGCCCGAGCGTGATTTCCTTCACCGCGGGAAGAAATTCCTCGACGGGAAAGGTTCCTCCCCAAAAGCCGGCGTGTTTGCTCTGAGTCGGCGACAGAAGCACGCTCCACCCGTGCGAGGGCTCCTTGGAAGAAGCGAAGCTGGCTACGCGCCATTTCCCCTGGAGGGCCTTGATGTCGGGATGCACCTTGGCCGGGCCAAGACGCCGCAAGACGATCAACTCGCGCGACGAGCCCATCTCCGGCCAGAACTCGGTCGGGCGGTGTGTTTTTCCGTCCGGGCCTGCGTCGTAACTCACGCAGAGCGTCAGCCGGTCGCCCTCGCGCTTGCAGATGCCCAGGGTCCCGTCGTAGTAGTCCAGATCGATCAGCATGGGCGAGGCATCGGGCTTGAGCCGATATCGGGCGTTGAAAAACTGGCCGTTCTGGCTGCCCAGGACTTGGAAGGCGTCCTTGTCGATCACAATCCGGCTGCTCTTGAAAAGCTGCTCGCGCGTCGGGTTGTTGTACGTCTCGGGCATGCCTTCCATGCGATACAAGCCCAGAAATTGTGAGTAGTACGGGTTGGCCGTCTGAAGATCGACGACTTCCCACGTGCCCTCGATCGAAGTGGTCGAGTCGGGCGATCGGGACGCGTCGGTCGGAGACGGCTCGTCCGGTTTGACCGGGGCCCCTTCGCGGGAGAGGACCAACTCGTATTGGCCCACGCGCAACGGCGCATCGAAAGCCAGCGCCTGATATAAATCGAGGAAGAGTTGGCTTCCCGCGTTTGCCACGACGAAGCGAAACGTCAACCGATCGCCTTCGATCCGGTAGATCCCGTTCAGCGAGCCTGGTCCTGGTCCCATCCCGACGCTGAGCGAGAACCGGCCGCCAGGGACAAGCTCGAACCTTCCGGACCGAGTCAGGGGATTCATCCTCAGGGTTCCCGCCATCAATTCGCCGGGCGACGATTTCGTCGGGGCGCTCGGAGCCTCGTCTTCCTTTTGCTTTTCCTTCTGCTTCTGCCTCTTCAACATTTTCGATTCGTTCGACGGCTCTTCCAGCGCCCCGACCATGCTGAAGGCCCGCTGATCGAAGTGGATTTCCTTCACCGAGGAAAGGTACTGATCCGTGCGCCAAGTCCCTCCCCAGAGAGGTCCAACGAATCTGCCAGGCTGGAATCCGCCCGGCTGATCAGGATCGAACTGCCCGACACTCACGCAACTTTGTTCATCGACTTCCTTGTTGCGAGTGAAACTCACGACGCGCCATTTGCCCTGGAGGGCCAACTGATCGGGATGGGTTTCGACCGGCCCGACTCGTCGCAGGACGATCAACTCGCGAAAGGAGCCAACTTCCGGCCAAAACTCCGTCGGGCGGGACCTAACCGTGTTTTGCGTCGGCTGTTGCCATGTCGTACCGAAACAAAGCGTCAGACGGTCGCCCTCGCGTTTGCAAATGCCCAAGGTTCCGCCGTTGTAGTCGAGATCGATCAGCATCGGCGAGGCGTCGGGCTTGAGTCGATATTGGGTGTCGAAAAACTGGCTGTTTTCACCACCGAGGATCCGGAAAGAATCCTTGTCGATAATAACCCGAGTGTTCTTGAGAAGTTGTTCGTGTATCGGGATGCCGGGTATATGCGTCTCCGGCCTGCCCTCCACGCGATACAATCCGAAGAATTGCGAATTGCCCGGATCCGCGGTCTGGAGATCGACGACTTCCCACATGCCTTCGATCGAGCGTGACGAGTCCGGCGAAGGCGACGCGTCGGTTGGAGTGCCTGGCGATCTTACTTCGATCCTCTCGGGACCGAATGTCATGTTCGTGCCGTTCTGGACGTTCATGGTCACCTTCTGGCCGTTGCGGTAGACGGTGATCAGGATGCCGAACGACAGGCCGATCGCGCCGAAGAAGAAGGCGGTGGCCACCAGCGCCGCGATCCATCTACGACGACCGCCCGAGGCGGACGGAAGGGGCGCCGGGGCGGGCTGGGTCGCCTCGGCTCGGCGCAACAGCCCGGGCAGGTCGTGGCCCTTCGTGTACAGTTCGAGCGCGGCGGCCACGTCGGCCGGGGTCGAGGGTCGGGCGTCGGGCGATTTCGAGAGCATCCGGTTCAACAACGCGACCAGGCCACGCGGAAGGTCGGGCGCCGACTCGTCGATCGGCGGGACGGGCCGGTCGGCATGGGCGGCCATCTTCTCGAGCGTGCCCCGGCAGTCGGTCCGGTCGAACGGGGCCGTGCCGCACAGCAACTTGTAGAGCGTGCAGCCCAGGCTGTAGATGTCCGCCCGGATATCGACCGCCCGACTGTTGTCGGCTTGCTCCGGGGCCATGTAGTCAGCCGTGCCCATGATCTGGTTCGTCGCCGTCAGGTCGACCGGCCAGGGGGTCTCGACCTCGGCGTTGGATGGAGACGTGCTCGCGCCGTCGGACTTTGAAAGATCGGGGGGAGAACCAGCCTGATTCAGGTCGCTCTGCCCCCCGCCCGTTCCCTCGGAGATTGAAGGAGAGAGAGCGTCCTCGTCCCGGACGTCGTCCGGCTGGGGATGGGTTGTCGAGGAACGCTCACTTCGGTTCGCCTCCAAAGAGGAACGGTGATTGGGAGGATCATCTTGGTTTGTTTCAGAGGTCTTGGGAGACTCGGCCAGTCGGGCCAGGCCCAAGTCGAGGATCATGAGCTCGCCCGAGCGAGTGAGCATCAGATTCGACGGCTTGACGTCGCGGTGGACCAGGCCGTACTGATGGGCGTAGTCCAGCCCGAGGGCCGCCTGGCGGATCAGTTCGCACGCGTCGGCCGTTCGCAGCGGGCCCACGCGTTGCGAGAGCCGGCCCAGGTCCATGCCGTCGACGTGCTCCATGACCAGCACGGGCGTGCCGTCGATCTCGCGGGCGTCGAAGGCGTGGACGATCGCCGGGTGGTCGAGCCGGCCGATGGCCTTCATCTCGCGTTCGAATCGGGCAACCGCCTGCGGGTCGTGCATCCGGTGCTTGGCGATCACCTTCAGCGCGACGATCCGGTCGAGCTTGGTGTGCAGCGCCTTGTAGACCGTGCCCATGCCGCCCCGGCCAAGCCGCGCGAGCAGCCGGTACTCGCCCAGCGTGCCCAGGGCCAGCGATTCGGCCGTGCCCTCCGCGGGACGTCCGGCCACGGCCTTCGCCCGGGCCAGCGCCTCGTCCAGATGCGACTCGGCCGCCAGGGGATCGTCGTCATCGGCCCAACGAAGCTTCCCGACGAGCGTGTCTTCATCCTCGTCGAGCGTGGCCAACAAGGCCTGGCAGGTCGAATCGCCGTCGATCTGTTCGGCCACCCGTTCGGAATCCTCGTCCGAGAGCCGGCCCAGTGCATAGGCCAACAGTTTCTCGCGATCGGGGGGATTGAGAGACATGATTGTTCTCCTCTGATCGGGGGGCATTGCCGTTGGGCGCCAGGACCGGCGAACCAGGACGTTGGCGTCAGCCTGTCAGTAGAGAGAACGTCACGGGTTGACACGAGTTGGCCTTGGACTCAGTACGGGAACTGAGAATGCCCACCTTTACCCCCGGCCCCTCTCCCAGAGGGAGAGGGGAGGTGAGCTAACCCAAGAGCCCGCCGAGTTCGCGGCGGAGGCGGCGTAGGACACGGCTTTTAGCCTTGTAGACGGCGGCCAGGGTCATGCCCAGTTCGTCGGCCACGTCGGAAGGGGGGCGGCCGTCGACCGTGGTTCGCCAAAAAGCCTCCCAAGTGCGGTTCTCGAACTCGGCCCGGACCAACTCGAGACCACGTCGCGGGAGCGACCGCTCGGCCTCGGCGATTTCGGAGGGCTCGATCGGCTCGGGCATCTGCTCGATCTGCTGCCGAGCATCGGTGCCGCCGAACGCTTGAGGATGGCGGCCCTGGCGGCGGAAGTGGTCGCGGATCTTGTTCCGCGTGATCGTGGCCAACCAGGCCGTGAAGCTGCCTTGCCCGTTGCGGCGAAAACCTTGCACGTGCGTGGCGACCGCGGCAAACACCTCCTGAACCAGATCGGCCGTGTCCTCCGGGCCCACGCCCCAGCGTCGACACCAACGGTAGACGCTCGGACCGTACAGATCGACCAGCCGCTCCCACGCCTCGGGCCGCTGAGCTTGCACGCGTTCCAACAGGGTCGACGAGATCGAACCGGGCTGGCCACCGGGCGATCGGTCGGAGGAGGAGACGGGCTGGGGGGCGGGGACCATCAACACACCCAAGAATTGAGACCGTGAGCACGTCGAGACTGCGGATTAGACTTCGGGTCTCGATCCGTTCCGTCCTCCATCCTACCAAGGCGGGGCGAAGATGGCCAGACTCGCGGGGTCGGGCGGAGAAGGCCGGGCCTTTGACTTGGGACCTCCAGGTGAGTATGGTTATCTGCTTGCGCCAGCCTGCGGAAAGAGGCTGAATGGCGCCTACGTCCCACCTCACCGCATCCCGGTCTCCAGCCGTGGTTCAAGATCTCCAGGCTATTGACGTTGCACATCGTGCCCCGCCGGTCGGCTCACTCGTTTGGGGGACCGCCTGCTGCACGGTCGCCGCGTTAGGCTACGCTTGTTCCAACGTTTGTCTCCGGAACCAGGCCACCGTGTCCGATCCCGCGTGGGTGACTTGCATCAAGGGATCGGTTTCGATGGTGGCCATTGGTCCCTGGGTGATCTATCGATCTTGGGTGGGGCGGTCGGTGCTGCCACGGGGGCGGACGCTCGTGTTGCTGCTGTTGGGATCGGCCTTCGCCCAATTTGGAGGAAATCTGGGTTTTCAGTACGCGCTGGGAACCGTCGGTCTGGCCGTGACCATCTCGGCCGCATTCGGCACGATGTTGGTGTCCAGCGCGATCCTGGGCCGATTGGTGTTGGTCGAAAGACTTTCTCGACAGTCCATTTTGGCCGTGACCCTTTCAGTCGGAGCCGTATGCCTGCTTGGGCTGGGCTCGGCTACGGGAAGTAAACCGGCTGTGGACGCATCGCTGGCCAAATGGCAGATCGTCCTGGGATTGGCGACCGCCTGTGTGTCGGGCGTCGCCTATGCCACCATGGCCCTGGTGATCCGCTCGGTCGTGTCTAAGTCGACCTCGACCGTGGTCGTCGTCTTTATTAGCACCACTTTAGGGGCCGTTTTCCTTGGTGCTCTGAGCCTCGCGAGGCTTGGCCCAGAGGGCATCTTGGCTACCAACTCAGGTGACTTGGGCATCATGCTCACGGCCGGCGGATTCAACCTGGTGGCCTTCCTTGCCCTGGTCAAGGGGTTACAGCTCACAACTCTCCTCCACGCCAATGTCGTCAATGCATCACAAGTCGCCCTGTGCGCCACTGCCGGTATTGCCCTTTTTGGGGAATCTGCACGACTAGCCGTCGTCGGGGGTGTAGTCCTAACGATTGTAGCGGTCGTACTGGTTGATCGGCCTGACGACGCGCGAGAAGACGCTGCACGGGAATAGGCCGCCAGCGGTAACTACACGGTGGTGATCTTTTTACCGGTACTTATTACCACTCAGGATAGGTATATTCCAGTCCTTCGTAGCGGTATTAATCATCATCCAAATCGACTCCAATAGCATAAACACCCAGAAAGGCAACCTTCGAACCCCATCTCAATGGGGATTCCTCTGTGGTGTTCAGAGAACTCCAGATGGATGCTGAAGCGGTGGGGTTACGACGCCTCATGCCAGCCGAACGTGGTGTGAATAGACAACAGAAATGATAGGGGCTCCGGTTCGGGCAAGATGGCATAAACATCGACAGGATCATGGTTTAGGAAACCAGGGAAGAAGAGAGCGATCGTGTTGGCACCAGGTTTGCCCATGGTCGGTGGTGACGCGTCAGCGGCTTGACATTATGGCGCGGTTGAATCATGCTGAGAACAATAGGCTGGAGTATAAGCGGTCTACGTTTGGAGCGTCTCATCTTCCAATGATCCAATGATCGCGCCGCGATTATTGAGCGGGAATAGACGCGACAGAAGAGGGACCGCAGCTCATTTTGATTTGCGTTCTCGCCGATCAACTCGGCCTGCCCACGGCCCCGTCACCGGGGGTGGCGGGTGTAGGGGCGGCCAGAGCCCGCCTTGTTGTTTCATCGCGCGACGGTCTTTTCAGAAAGAGAGTGGGTTTCACGCGATCGCACGGGGGTGCGATTGACACCATCGTGGTCCTTAAAAGAAAGCGCGTCGAAACCAGCTTCGCGCGGCCAACCATGCAGACAACGACAGCAACAGTGCCCCAAGACCAGAAGAAGATGCCACCGGCGATGATTATCGGTGGGATCGCTTTGGTAGCGATCTTTCTTGTGGGCTATTTCGAGACATTTGTTGGTTATTTGTTTCCGCGCTGGTGGTATGAGATCGACTACAATTATTGCTTCTTCGTTCTGCCCTTTGCGATCTTTCTCGCATGGGACCGGCGCGAGATGATGGAGGATATCACGTCTGAGGGGAGTTACTGGGGTCTGATCCCAATTCTGGTGGGTGCGGGAGTATGGTGGTATGCCTCGTATGAATGCCGGCCATGGGTGGTCGCGGTTTCGATGCTGCCGCTGATTGCAGGAATGGTGCTGTTCATTGGCGGGTGGCGCGCCGCGCATTGGTTGTGGCCTTCCGTGCTGTTTCTTGGATTTATGTTTCCACTGCCGGGTGGATTTGCCGGAAAACTTCGGCTTCAACTTCAGGAGGTTGGAACCCAGGTCAGCGTGTTCACACTTCAGACCATTGGGATTCGGGCAGTCGCCGAGGGGAACACGATTGTCACCCCTAGTGCCAAGCTCGGCGTGGTCGAGGCCTGCAGTGGTATTCGGATGTTGATGTTGTTCTTTGCTGCCTGCATCGGGGCTGCCATGTTCATTCGGCGAGACATGTTGACGCGGATTCTCATCGTGCTCAGTGCAGTTCCTATTGCGATCATCGCCAATGTAACGCGGATCACGGTGACGGCACTTCTGTACGACATGACCAGCCCGGAGTTGGCGGAGCGTGTCTTTCACGATTTGGCCGGCTGGTTCATGATGCCATTTGCAATTGTCATTCTCTGGGGTGAGTTGGCATTGTTTGATCGGCTCTTTGCCGCTCCGGAGCGAGAGTCGCCCCTTGCGTTCAATCCGTTGATAGGCGGTGAGCCTGTCAACTCGGCTCCCGCGCGCCGTGGGGAAAAGAGGGAAACACCCCTTGCAAATCCATTGGCGGGTGATAGGTCTGCCAGTTCGGCCCCCGCGCGACGCAGGGATGGAGAACCGTAGTAAGCGTGTTTGAATATTGCTGGTGGCGCCGGGAATCCGGTGGCAAGAGCTTATGCCAATGATTAGAGGTTCTTTTCCATGATCTTGTCGCCGGATACGTCTTTGTTCTGAAGACGGCGATGGCAAGACACAACCATCTCAAATTCCTGAGGAGAGGTCTATGTCAATCAAAGACGAAACATCTGCATTGGAGCACGGCACCAACGGTTCGTCGTTGATAGTGCAACGCCATTCGGCGATGGGACCAGTGGACATCGAATGGCCGAGTGCTCCGGCCTCCCAGGTGGCCGGAATGGGTGACGCGTTTGCTTATCTGCACGCAGTTCGGCGCCACTGGCTGCTGGGCTTGATGATGGGAATCGTCTGCGCTGCAGCGCTCGGCGCCATTGCCTGGGCGTTTCTCCCGCGGACATACACTGCGATGGCCTATATCCGAATTGCCATGCAGAAACCGTCGTTGACTGAAAAAGAACGGCGGATTAATCCACAAGAGTTCCAGAGTGACAAGAACACCCAAATGGTGTTGTTGAAAAGCCATCTTGTTTTGACTGAGGCGCTGCGGGACGAAACGATCAACTCGTTGCCCATGGTCGAGCAAGAGAAGCCTGACGAAGTGAAATGGCTTAGTAGTAACCTGAGAGTAGCGTTTCCCGACGATGCTGAAATCATGCAGATCAGCCTTAAGGGAGAAGACAAGGAGCAGGTTACCAAGATCGTCAACGCCGTGATCCATGCGTACAAAACGCTCGTCGTCGACAATGAGGAGAGCCAGGGCCTCGCCAATCTGGTGGAAATGAGGCGCATCCAGGATCAGAAAGCGGCCGCATTGCGAACGCACGAGGCGAGAGTCAAGATGCTGATTGAAAGCAACAATACCGCGGATCCCGAAGAGCTCCGGATGAAGCGGATGATCGAAAGCCAGAAACTGACCGATTATCGAAGGGAACTCTGGAAGGCCCAATTCAAACGCCAGGAACTCCAGGGAGAGGCGGCTGCCATTGAGGCTTCCAAGAAACGTCTGGACGGGGACGAGCAGGGAATGGTTACGGATCTCGAATTGGAGAAACTGAAACAGAGTGATCAAAAGCTTCGAGAGTGGGAACGTGCCTTGGCAGGTTTGGAACCGATGCTTCGACAGATGGAGACGGGATTGCGATCAGATGCCGACAAGAAAATATTCGGCAGCCCCAAAATGCATAGCTATGCCGAGTCGATCAAGGCGCAGTATGACGCGCGGGTCGAGGAACTCGTGGCGATGATGAAGAGAGCCAAACGGCAGGAGTTGGAAAACTCGCTCATCGAATTGAACGCACAGATCAAGATTTTAAAAGATAGCGAAACACAGCTTGCCGATCTGATCAAGAGCCAAGACGAGGCGATCAACCAACTCGGCAAGTCGACGGTTGAGGCGATCATGGCCCAACACAATTTGGATGCGAAGAAGAAGGCCCTGGACGACGTCTCGATCAGGGTAGAACAACTCGAAGTGGAGCAGAAGTCGCGCCCGAGGATTTCGATCCAACAAGAAGCAGCTCCGCCGAAAAGCTATGACAGCCCAGAGTTGCGAATAGCATTGACTGTTCTCATCGGATTGGTCGGGCTGACACTGCCCATCGCTTTGATCGTGTTGGTTGATGTTCGAAAGCAGCGAATCAATTCCTCCGAGGAAGTCACCAAGAAGTTGGGATTGCCCGTCATCGGTTCCGTGCCACTTATCCCGGGCAGGGCCCTCCGTCATCTGAACACCAACGCCAAGGGTGATCAACAATGGAGCGTCCGTCTGGCCGAGTCGATCGATAGCATCGCGGCGAGGCTGCTGCGTAATGCGGCGATCGAAGGGAGCCGGGTGGTTCTGATCACCAGCGCTGTCAGCGGCGAAGGCAAGACTACTCTGGCCACCCAGGTTGCCACGAGCCTCGCCCGTGCCGGGCGGCGAACCGTGTTGGTTGATTTTGATCTCCGACGTCCGGCCGTCGATCGAGCGTTCGGCCTGCCGCTTGAGCCCGGCGTAAGCGACGCCCTGTGCGGGCAGACTGAGGTAGAGAATTTGCCTCACGAAACAGCCGCGAAGAACCTCTTCGTCGTCACGGCGGGACGGTGCGACCGACACGCCTTGCAGGCCCTTTCCAATGGAGCCGACGAGAGGCTTTTCGACGAGCTTCGTTCGGAGTTCGAGTTCGTGATCGTCGACGGCAGTCCGATCCTGCCAGTTGCCGACTCGCGCTACGTCAGTCAGCATGTCGACACCGTCCTCCTTTCAGTGTTCCGCGATTTCAGCCGTGGTCCCAAGGTAATGGCCGCGTGTGAAATCCTCGAGTCGTTTGGTGTCGGTGACATTGAGGCCGTGGTGACCAGTTCCTCGGAGGACAGCTACGGGACCATTAGCACCGTGACAGCCTAGTATCGAGTTTTTCGGCCGATGGGTCGAGGAGTCGAACAAGGAATCGTTGGACTCTTCGATCCAGCAAGGTCTTGATATTTAGGTTGTTCTTCAACGCTCACTACCGTGATAAGCCTTGGACGACCATGGGATCCGAACCGACGATCTTCACGCTCGCTGTGCTGGTCAGCCTTGTCCTGACCGCGCTGATTCGTGAGATCGCGCCACGCTTCGGCCTAACGGACAATCCTGACGGTCACCGCAAGCTTCACGGTCGAGCCACGTCACTCGGGGGCGGTCTGGCTGTCTATCTAACGACCGCGATCATTCTGGGCACACTCTGGATTGTCCCTCTGCAATGGTTCCAGAATCCATCAGACACCACGCAACCAAACCAGTCTGAGGTTGCCAAAGCAGATAGACACGCGACTGTAAACAACGAGGGAGAGGACGTCGCGTCCACCACGGTCCGAGCCAAACTGCGAGCCGGCTATCCTGGGCTGCCGGCGCTATTGTTGGCAGGACTGGTGATCGTGGTGGTCGGATTGATCGATGACAAGAAAATCCTCTCCGGCAAGCAGAAACTCGTCGGGCAAATCGTCGCCGCGTCGATTCTCATCCTGGACGGCAATGGGCTGCTTATTGAGCGGATAGAGTTCCTGGGGTATCCCATGACGTTCGGATACCTGGCCTTTCCCCTCACGTTATTCTGGCTTCTCGGGGCCATCAACTCCCTCAATCTCCTCGACGGGATCGATGGACTGGCGACTATGCTGGGCATCATCCTCAGTTGCACCATCGCCGCCATGTCGGTTGTGACGGGGAACCATGGCGTGGCCATCATCGCCATGGTATTCGCCGCCAGCCTGATGGGATTCATGCGGTTCAACTACCCGCCGGCCACGATCTTTCTCGGGGACGCCGGTAGTATGCTCATTGGCTTGGTGGTCGGCGCCCTGGCCATCCGCGGATCGCTCAAGGCGTCAGGCGCCGTCCTATTGGCCGCGCCGCTTGTCGTCTGGACCCTCCCGATTCTCGACTCCGTCGCCGCGGTTCTCCGCCGTAAGTTAACTGGACGAAGCATCTATGCCACCGATCGAGGACACCTGCACCACCGGCTCCTGAATCTTCTAGGCAACAACCGCAGAGTGTTAACCTGGGTGGCCATCTGCTGTACTGTCCTTTCAGTCGCGACAGTAATTGGGCTGCATCTCGAAGACGATCGGATCATGCTGCTGACTTGCCTCGCCGTTGTTCTGATCTTCATAACGACGGGGATCTTTGGCCGTGTCGAACTACTTTTGGTTAGCACGCGGCTGCGGCGAGTGGGGCACACGCTGATTTGGCCATTTATGCGAGGATCCCGTGGGATCTGGAAGTCCAGCATTCGTCTTCAGGGTTCACAGAAGTGGGATTTGCTCTGGGCGGCTTTCATTGAATCGGCCGAGAAGCTGTCACTGACCGAGGTCCGACTCGACGTCAACATGCCTACCGTGCACGAGGCATACCACGCAGTCTGGGAATGTCCACGACGAAGCAAAGAAAGTGTCTGTTGGCACGTGGAAGTCCCTCTTGTCGCCAGCGGCCGTTCGATAGGACAAGTGCGGATCTCGGGCGAGCGAAACGGTCAGTCCGCTTGCCTGGATATTCAGCACCTCATGGAACTTATTGAACCATTCGAAGCCCGAATGCAGATGCTCGATGCATCGCCGGATGCTTTTTCGAAGAATGGGGAAGAAAATTCAGCAACAGGGCACATGGACTTGCCGGTCTCGCAAAAGACCGTCTCGTCGCAAAGTTGACACCCCCGGGCATTTTCCCTTTAGCACTGTACTGATGGCTGAAGGAAATGACTGGGAGACCGCGGAAGAAATCGGATGTATCCATAGTGATCATCTTAACTTCAAGAGTCAAGGATAGTGAATTCCATGGTTAGGTTCTCTACTGGACGGATCTTGGCTGCGGCGGTCCTTATGGCCGTTGTGTACGGCGTTACCGTGCTCATGGGGCAAATAAGCGGCGTCTCTAAGTCCGTTGCGATGCCAAAGATCAGCATCACGACCATGCCGAAGGAGTTTGGCGACTGGAAAGGAGAAGACCGAGAGGTTGGGGCTCGTGAGTTCCACGCCATCGGAGCGACGAAGGTCGTCTCTCGCGAGTACCGGAATTCGGCGGGTGAGGTGATTGTCGTGCATATCGCGACTTTTGGAGACTACTGGCGGTTGACACCCCACTCGCCCTTGGTTTGTTATCCATCCAACGGCTTCACGAAGAGCGGGGAGCGTGTTGTCGAGCTGCCCAATTCTGATGGGTGTCGCGTGGATCTGGTCGAGTTCAGCAAAAAGAAACGGACCAATCTTGTCGCCTTCTGGTATCAATTCGGAGATCAAGTATTTCTTAATGACGAAGAGTTGTCAGAAGCCCAACGGGCCTATCGAGGTGTCGGCGAATCATGGCCCTCGATCATCAAGGTCCTCTTGGACTCAAGCCAACCCCATCCCAAACAGTTCGAGCCGGAGTTCCTCGAGTTTGCCAGCCAAATACGGATGTGGTCCAAGGACCTTCAAGAAGGTCGGACGAATCTTAATAAGGCTGATGCGAATGGAGTCGATGATACTGGCAATCCAAAATCGGCCGAACAGGCCAACGGTCCTTCGGCTTCCTGAAGGAGCCTCACTCTCTTCCATCCGAGTCGTATTCCGTTGCGGTCATGCGGGAACCACAATGGGCGGCGTGAGGTCTGTTGTGTTGTGATCCCGGTATAGTCGGATACATCCGTGAACAAGTCCCCGATACGAGTGTCCGTGGTTTTCGGAACACGCCCCGAAGCGATTAAGCTGTGCCCGTTGGTGCTAGCACTTGCGGAATGCCCCGGGCTGCAACCTCACGTCTGCGTGACCGGCCAGCATCGGGAGATGCTCGATCAAGTGCTCGACGTCTTCGGCATTGTTCCAGACGTGGATCTCAATTTGATGCGACCCGATCAAACACTGGCCGGGTTTACCTCGCGCGCGATCGCCACGATCGATGAATACTACGAGGCAAGCCGTCCTGATCTTGTTCTCGTCCAGGGTGATACGACGACGGTCTTTTGTGCCGCTTTGTGCGCTTTCTATCGAGATATTCCGGTGGGACACGTTGAGGCGGGGCTGCGAACCTTCAATAAGCGATCCCCGTTCCCCGAAGAAATC
The DNA here is from genome assembly GCA_016931075.1 of Pirellulales bacterium. GTDB lineage: Bacteria > Planctomycetota > Planctomycetia > Pirellulales > Thermoguttaceae > JAFGFF01. The sequence continues at coordinate 25,576 of JAFGFF010000440.1, forward strand.
AATCGTGTGTTAGCCTCGCGAGTGACCGACCTGCATTTCGCTCCGACGGAGACCGCCCGACAGAACCTACTCCGTGAAGCGGTGCCGGACGAGCGGATTTTTGTCACGGGCAACACCGTGATCGACGCCTTGCTGTTCGCCGTCGACCGCGTACGTGCCAATCCACCGTCAATCGATGGATTGCCCGATCCTCTCCAGCCCGGCCAGGCCGCCGGAGGACACGATAGTCCGCCCGTGGTCTTGATCACAGGACATCGCCGCGAGAACTTCGGCGCCGGTTTCGAAAACATCTGCCAGGCGATTGTCACCCTGGCCAAACGGTTTCCCGATACCCACTTCGTCTATCCCGTCCACCTGAATCCCCATGTTCGGGAGCCGGTAAAACGCATTTTGGGCACGAATTCATCCGCAAAGGGCCACCACCGAAATATCCATCTCATCGAACCGTTGAGCTACCTGCCCTTCGTCGCCATGATGGATCGCGCCATGCTCCTGCTGACCGATTCGGGCGGCGTCCAGGAAGAGGCGCCCAGCCTCGGCAAACCGGTCCTCGTCATGCGAGACACGACCGAACGCCCTGAAGCCGTCGAGATGGGCACCGTCAAGCTGGTCGGCACCAACACCGACGCCATCGTCGACAACACCGCAACTCTCCTGACCAACCCGGATGCCTACACCACCATGGCCAATGCCGTCAATCCCTACGGCGACGGTCATGCTTGCGAACGAATCGTTAAGGCATGCAGGCGGTTTTTTCCTGATGGACCGGGAGAGGACAAGTGAGCATCAAGTCACTCGCAACCACGTATTGCCCATCCTTCTTGCGGCCTGTGCTCGACCGCATTGAGAACTCGCCGATTGGTCGCCGGTTGGCAAAGGGAGTTTTTTGGACGATTGCCGGAACGGTGATCTCTCGCGGTCTCATGCTTGTCGCCTCAGTGTTTGTCGCACGAATCCTCGGCGCGGTGACCTTTGGTGAATACGGCATCGTTCGCAATACGGTTGGCATGCTTGGAGTCTTCGCGGGGCTTGGCCTGAGCCTGACCGCTACGAAACACGTCGCCGAGTTTCGCCGTACCGATCCCCAACGCGCTGGGCGTGTCGTCGGCCTTTCGTGGTTTGTCGCTATTGTGACCGGTGGCCTGATGTCATTGGGACTCTTGGTGTTCGCTCCCTGGTTGGCAGAGCACACCCTGAATGCGCCGCACCTGTCCACCGTACTACGTATCGCATCTTTGATCTTACTGATCGAATCACTCAACGGCGCCCAAACCGGCGCACTGTCTGGATTTGAGGCGTTCAAGATCATTGCTCGCGTGAACCTTCTCACTGGTTTGGCTTCATTTCCCATTTTGGTTGGCGCGACATACTACGGAGGCCTCAAGGGAGCGGTATGGGGGCTGACGATTAGCTTGTCGTTCAATTGGCTTCTCAACCACCTAGCAGTTCGCAAGGAAGCCCGGCGTCACGGCGTACCTCTTTCTTTCACACACTGCCTTCGGGAATGGAGCATTCTCTGGAGATTCAGTCTGCCCGCGTTTCTTGCCGGCACGTTGGCCCAGCCGGTGTATTGGGCATGCATGACACTACTCGCCAATCAACCCAATGGCTACGAAGAGCTTGGCGTCTTCAGTGCGGCGAACCAATGGTATGCCACGCTCTTGTTCCTGCCGGCCATGCTTGGGCGAGTAGCCGTCCCGATCGTCTCCGACCAGATAGGTCAACGCAACTCCGAACAGTCGATCAGAGCACTGGCTCTGACTCTGAAACTGAATCTATTGAGTACGGCGCCGCTCGTGATCGCGGGATGCCTTGCCAGTCCCTGGATCATGCCTCTCTACGGCCAGCCGTTCGCTGACGGTTGGCCCACCATGGTGGCTCTGCTGTTGTGCGTGTTGGCGAAAGCGGTGATCTCCCCCGTTGGAGTACTGGTCACATCGACAGGGAGGATGTGGCTTGGGTTCCTGACAAATGGCCTGTGGGCGGTGACAATCATCGCCGCCACATTATTGCTTATCGATTACGGGTCTTTTGGCGTTGCCATCGCCAGGCTAATCAGCTTCGTATTGTCCGCCGTGTGCAACGGCTTTGTCGCTCTCTGGTTGGTCCAGCTCTTGCGTCAAGAAGAAGCAACTGTTTTGTGCGATTCAAAAACATGTTAGGGCTTGCCACTGCGAGGACAACCTTATCCCTTATGGACATCGTGGTGAAGAAGACATCCACAATGCCGGTCTTTCAAAGACTCCGACGCATGTTTACGGTGAAGCGGTACAATGTGTCCTGTATCAGTGGTCCTTCCGACATCATCGATATACCGCTAACCTGTCCTATTGCCCTCGAGGAAGTCAATTCATACAATGTGCATAATGTCACCGATTTCCAACCCGACAAGCATTCCAACTTGTTTGAAAAGTCCTTGAGAGAAGGGCAATGCGGCGTATACGCGGTCGACAACTCGGTGGTATGTGGGCATGCATGGGCTGTGGTCTGCCGGAACGAATCGGGAAGATCAATCGGATACTACCGGCTTCGCGCTGGAGAGGCGATGATTCACTATTGTGAAGTGGAACCATCTCATCGGGGACGCGCCATCTATCCGGCCATGCTGTGCTCTCTGTGCAAACGACTTCTCGGTAAAGAAAAGATGACCAAGGTCTTCGTCAATACCGAGCTCGACAACGCTCCCGCGTTGAGAAGCATTGTAAAGGTGGGATTTACTACCGTGGGCAACTACGTCTTCGTGCTATTCCGCGGAAGACTGGTGTACAAGAGAAGGTTGGCCGACCTGGGCCCCCCAAGCGGAATTGGAGATGCGTCATCTCGTCAGGCATAGTGGAATGAGATGCACACGAATTCCCATCTCGGCCAGGCGACCGGGGCAACTGATTCTATTGAATTTGAATTCGTTGACGAGAGGCCGAAACAGCGTTTCGGGCGTCCCGGTTTTGCGGCAACGTAACGTCGAACCGTTGACCACGAACAGTCCTCGATGAAAGCACATGCCGTAACCAACGTCGAGTCATTTCGGGCACTGCGAGGCCAGTGGAATGACCTGCTGGAACGGAGCGGGCATGATACGCCCTGCCTGCGATGGGAGTGGATGTTCTCCTGTTATGAATGTCTCTGCCTAGGCCAGCGACTGTTTCTGGTGTTGGTTGAAGATGACGAAGGACATTTGAAGGGGATTGCGCCGTTCGTGCTACGGGAAGAGAGAATCGTCCTCAGGAGGGTGTTCCTGGAATTCCTTGGCCAACGGTATTCGCATCACTTGGGCGTGATTGCGCATCCCGATGACCAAGACGCCGTGTGTCTCGCGGTGTGTGACTATGTCTTCGAAAACCGAAAACAATGGAACGCCGTCAAGCTCGCCAATGCGTCCAGTGACGGCATGTTCCGTAGGCGCCTTAGGGACTGCTGCGGGAGCAATGGCTATCTCCGAAGGGAGCGAGTCAGCAATCCGTGCAAAGTGGTCCAGCTCACGGGAAGCTTCGACGAGTTCCTTTCTTCGCTGGAAGGACAGTTCAGGAAGAAACTGAGGTATTCGCTCGGGCGTCTGGAAAGAGAGCACCGTGTCGAGTTGATAATGCCAAAAGATGAAGATACTTTCTCCTTGATCTGGAACCGGTTTCTTGAATTGCACCAAGGGGCGATCAAGGACAAGGGATCGCAAACAGTATTATTGGACCCGCGGTACCAGCGATTTTACCGATCGGTGGCTCATAGCGCCTTCTTGGAAGGCACTCTTGCCCTCGTGGCGATGCAGCTGGATGGCCAGATCGCGGCCGTGAAATTCGCCGTGGTGCGAAACAAGACCTGCTTCTTCCTGAACAGTGGATATCAGCGAGTACCTCACTTCAGCCTCTATCTTCTGTCAACGGTGCTATGCATCAAGATGTTGATGGAACGCGGGATCAAACGCTTTGACTTCATGGGAGGCGGTGGAGGAGGAGGCTATAAGGAGAAGCTGGGAGGGCAGCCCTGTGACGGTCTTTCCATCATGTGTTACCCGCGAATCGTTTTCATCGAAACTGCCGGGAAAAGAGTATTCGCGATAGTGAGCCGGACGATCCTGCGAGTAGCAAGGCGTTGTGGAATTGGAGGAGCGATCCATTGAAGAAGCTGCCTATTGCTGTCGGAAGGCATCCGAGTTCATCCTATGCCGCGCAGGTGCTGGAACAACTCGGAATCACCTCCCTACCCGTGGAGACTATCCAAGAAGGCGTTGCCATGGGCCTGAGGGTGTTTCTTTGGAGCGGGTTCTACGAACAGGGTGACGCGTCATGTCTGTCGAATATTCGCGTGGCCGTCATCACGGACAACTGCGCGTCATTAACCGGTTTGCGAGATCATGATGACGTCGAAGGAAGATCCTACTACTTCAATCTTCCGAGCACATCTCCGTTTGGAGCGCGGAGCTTCTACGCAAACCTTCCGGTTGTCGGCCAACCTGGACACTTGTTCGGAGCGTGCCATGACTGGCACGACCAGGAAATGCCGCTTTCGGGAATCGCGGTCAGAGAGGAACCTGGCCGCTTTACCATTTCTCTTCCCTGGGATATCTGTGGCTACGAGCAAGGCGTGGAATGGACATATCGTCCGTACTGCTTCCCGACCATCGGCAAACCGTTTGTGGAAATCGGACCCTCGCTGGATACGGGGGCGTTCCGCCGCTTACTCCTGGAAATGCTTCGTCATTGCTTCAAATGGGCCGGACTCCCTCTGATTCGCGTTTCTTCCTTCTACCAAGATAAACAGTACTTCTCCTTTCGCATCGATGCGGATGGTTTCACGCAATCGAGCACGGAAGCCGCCTTACGCGTAGCAGAGAAGACCGGGCTACGGTTCACGTGGTTCTTGGACATGAGCTGTTGGGGAAAACATCGCGAGTACGTCGCGAGACTCCAGAAACAAGGTCAGGACGTTCAGCTTCATTGCTTCAGGCACATGACGTATTCGTCACAAAAAGTCAACGCGATCAATATCCGCAAGGGCCTCAAGGAGCTACGAAAGAACAACGTTATCCCCGATGCAATTGTCAGTCCCCTAGGGTACAACTACCGGGGATTCTCCGAGGCGATAAGAAAAAACGGATTCGTGTTTTCTTCCGAATTCGGATATGCCGTAGACGACCTTCCATCATGGCCTTGGAACGACAGGAGTTATCCACTTCAAGTCCCTGTACACCCAGCTTGCTCGGGAGTGTTCTCTCAAGCCGGGTTCTCATGCGAGGAGCAATTTTCGCACCTTGCTGACACGATTCAAAAACAGTGTGACATGGACGGCATCTGCGTGTTCTACGACCACCCAATCGGAGGTCTGGAGACACACGAATCGAACTACAGGAGTTTGTTTGACCAGTTGATATGCAGCCCCTATGAATACATCTGCCTGTCTGACTACTGCCGTGCGTGGCTCCAACGACCAGTGAATCCTACAATCCTGTTTGCCGAGGGACGCGTTTGGGTGGACGGTTTCCAGAACAACGGCTTTCGGCTCGAACAGATCGTTGAGCAACCGGGCACGCTGATCCTGTGGGCAGACACTCCTGTGCCTCAGGTGACTCTACCGGCGAGAGACCATGGGTTTCAATACGCTGACGAGAAGATCCAGGCAATCGCGAACGACAAAACTTCATCGAGATTCGGGCAGAGTGATATTACAAGGTTCGGCTGGTATGCGAGAGAGGTCCACCACGCACTGACAAGGGTGCCTGGCTACTCTCGGTTTCGCCGTTCACTTTGTCAGGTTCGATGGTTACGTGCAATGATAAACAGCGTGCAATTATGAAATTGAAGATATATGCCCATTCAGGCAAACGCGTTCCGGAGATACCGCAGAAAGCCCATCAACCGATGGCAATCCTGCGTGGGCTATTGCGTGGTCATATGACGGTAACACCCAATATCATCTTGAAGTAGGCCAATTTTATTGAGACCCGGGAGACTTTCTCTTGCGACAAGACGGCGTTTCGATCTGGGTGTATGAACTTCCCGTCAGTTAGTGTAACCGTTAGGAACGAACCCCACGGAATCGTGAACAAGCAGGTTCAGACTGCAAATCCCGCACTTGTGGACCCTGATAGCGTAGAATAGCAGGAGCCGACTTTTGGTCGATTACCTCGGGTTTTTCGTGGGCGGGAAGGCTGACAAGGTTACCACTATGAGAATTCTCGTTGCAACCGCGTTCGCCGTGCCTCACGAAGGTGGTTTGAGTACTCATGTGGAGCTTCTCTGTCATGGTCTGAGAGCGAATGGCCACGAGGTCTTGCTATTGGAAGGGCGGAGTTTTCAATCCTCGCTGATTTGTCGTGTTTGGCGCCGGCTGCGCCAACACGTGTGCCCGGCTACATCCGCACGTCTCATTGCCAATTCCCACGGATTGCTGAGAAGAGCGCAGGGCATAGGCCAACGGACATATGATACTTTTCATCCGGATGTGATTCATTGTCACGATCCTTCCGCCTCGCTCGCAATGTCACGCGTGGCGGAAGGCCGCGTACCCGTGGTCGAGACGGTTCATGGTCCTGCCTTGTATGAGATCAAGATGCACCGAGGCGCGGGGTACGAAGAGTTCTACCGAGAAATCAGCCGAATCGAAGAAAAAGCGTTTTCTGGAGCGTCATTCCTTCTTCCGGTTGATACGGGGCAGGCGGAGATTCTCCAGCGGGACTACCATGTTCCGGCGTCGAAGATGGATGTCGTCTTCAACTGCGTCGACGTTGAGGAGGTTCGCGAGTTGAGCCGACGGAAACCAGAATGGGACATTCCGGATTCCTACTTCCTTGTGCCGCGTCGTTTGGTTGAAAAAACAGGCGTCCGCTACGCGATTGAGGCAATGACATTTCTGGAGCCGCAGTCCGTTCGCCTTCTCGTGGCGGGCGATGGAGTGCAGCGCCACGAATTGGAAATGTACGCGAGAGAGTTGGGGGTTCAGGACCGTGTAGTGTTCCTGGGCAATGTGCCACGCCGAAAGTTGATGCCCTTATTCTCTAGGGCGATCGGCGTGCTTGTTCCCTCCGTTCCAGCAAGTGGCGTTGTCGAGGCAACCTCTTTGGCCGTCACGGAAGCCATGGCGGCAGGCACCGTTCCCATTGCGTCAGCTATCGGGGGATTGGCGGAGTTGATTGAGGACGGAAAGACTGGTTTTCTGGTCCCGCCGGGAGATGCTCGCGGTCTTGCGTCCGCAATGCGTAAGATCATGGAGGGAGAAGTCCGTTTAGGATTGATCGAGAGTGGCTGCAAGGCAGTAGAAGAAAAGTACGACATTGCCCGATGGATTGACAGGATTGAAGGCCATTACAGACGGTTAGTCGGCGAGTTGCAATCGTAGGCTCCACCATGTTCTGCTGGGCTGGGATTGCCAGACTTCCTCGAAAGCGCCACGGCATAATTCGAAGCTGGAATCAAACACTATAGCATCGGCGATTTCCCATGGAATTGACCATCATCTATATTGGACTTGGGACACTCATCATCCTTGCGGTGGCAAAACCGCGATGGGCGATGTTGGCATACATCGTATCGCTCGGGTGGACCCCGGCCGGGATTGCCCAGAACCTTTATGGGCGGCTTGATTTCGAAGACATTATCCTGTTCATCATGTCTCTGGCTGGTCTGCGGGTGCTCGTTACGTCGCCACGGAAATGCTGGACCCCGCTCACCAAAATCCTCCTGGCGTATTGGGTGTTCACGCTCATCGGAAACTACCTTGGGTACTCGAAGGATCCGTTTCTCGCCGATACCATCGGGCGCCAGATGGCAAAGGACGTCTGCCTGCTTTTGCTATTTAGTGGCATGAGCGGATGCCTGCGAGACGGGACTTTTTTCAGAAGAGCAGCCATCGCAACTCTCATCGCGACGATTGGAGTTGCATTATCCGTGTATGTCGGCCGCTTCGCTCCAACTCTACCGATAGTCCGCTACTGGGCTGTTAAGGTGCTCGTCGGCGATCGTAGCGTCGGCATGTTCGTCACCCCGTATTTGTCTGGCGTGTACCTCGCGACCGGGATCGGCCTCCTCGTGGCGTATTTCATCTATTCGAAGGCGCTGTGGCAGAAAATTGTGTCGGGCTGTGCGACTCTGGCCTTCGGGTTTGCGCTGCTTCTCGGTCAGTCCCGCTCCAATTACCTTGCCGTTGCCATTGTACTGCTTGCGGGAACCTTCACGCGAATCCGAAACCTCGTCTGGGGGATGCTCCTGGTGGGCGTCATCCTTGTTGCCATTATCTCCGATACGTCTCTAATGGAACGCTTGATAGGCCGATTCGAGTCCAGAAGTTACACAACACTCGGGGGACGAACGCTCTCCTGGAAAAGTTGGATTGAAACATTTGACGGCACCACCTGGATATTCGGAAACGGAATCCAGTATTCCATCGACCGGTCGGGGATTGGATCGCACAGCTGCTATTTGGATGCGTGGGCTGACGGTGGTCTCGGTGCGCTAATCGCCTTTCTTGCCTTCTGGCCAGTAGTGTTCCATACGTGGAAACGCATCCCCACATGCTCATTGCGCGATCGAGACAAGATCGCCGGATACGGTTTCTGCTGGTGCTCGATCGCATTATTGGTTTCTTCGATGATGATCGGATTCACTTCCGACACCTACTATCGGACCATCGTGACACTGGTCCTTGCTATGGGAACAGCTCCTTGCTTGATGGCCTCGTCCATTCCTGCTCACATGATGTTGCGATACCGCGTCGCTCCGAAGACCGCACTACAATAGGACGCCCTTGCACATGGCCACATCTCCGTCGCGAGAGCAGTCAACGATACGTGTTCTCTTCGTGGTAGATCACGAAGGGATACACGGCGGTGACGTTCAGGCCGTTGAGATGATCGTCCGATATGGGACCGAGCGTGGCATCAAAGTCGCGGCTATTACGCCTCACGCCGAGGATCAGAGTGCAATCGCGTTGAAGAACGCGGGCGCGGAAGTGTTTTCATTCGGACGCCCGTTTCTTTACTCCACTTCCAAGCCATTCAGATCGCTGGACGCTATTTTCAATTTCTCCCGAAGTCTGAAGAAAGTTATTGATGCATGCAATCCCCACATCATCGAGACCAATCATGCAACGGCGGAGACATTCACGTCCTTTGGACAATTACTTATCGGGAACTCAGTTCCAAGGATATTCTGCCAACGATGCAACCTGAATGCCTATCACGGGGTGAGTGGCACAACCTTGCGATTGGCCTTACGCTCCGTAAAAGCAGTTGTATCGGTATCGCCATATTCTGTTCGAGAGTACTCCCGACTACTCAGGGTTCCGCCCAACAGACTTCTACACATCCCTGACTGCGTGGAATCCCACCGTTTTTCCCATGCTTCAACGAACGAGTGCGAGAGTAACGCACTGCGGGAAAAATGGTGCGGAGGATCGGCCGATATCCTCGTGGGGATTCTGGGACACATCTCGCCGAATAAAAATACAGCACTCTTGGTTGAAGCGGCACGCATTCTCAGCAAACGCTTCAATAACGTGCGTTTCATCATCATGGGCAGATGCGGGATTAGCGCCGCGGAATACCATCAGCGGCTCCTCGACACGGTGAGTGAATGCGGTTTAGGGGATCGAGTCATATTCACGGGTTTCATCGACAAATACACGGCTATTCCCGCACTGGATATTGTTGTATCGCTGTCGCAAAACGAGGGATTTGGCATGAGCGTCATCGAGGCTGGTGCGTGCGGCAAGCCTGTAATCGCCACGCGCTCGGGTGGTCCGGACTACATTATTCAGGATGGAATAAATGGGTTCTTGATACCAAGAAACGATATTGATATGCTTGTGAGACATCTTGCATCCTTATTTACAGATCATGATTTACGCGTCAGAATGGGAGAAAAGGGAAAGGAAATTGTGGAAAACCATTACAATCCCGTTGCCAACATTGAACGGCGCATCGAGTTATATAGAGACTTGTTGAAGAAATACTAAGATGTATTGCGCCATGGAGATGGCAGTAGTCACAATAAACCACAAGCCGAACATGAATGGCATTCTGACTGTGGATGCCCGCGGATTACGTGGTCCATGATACACATCATGTATATACATTATTGAGGGACTTAGCATCTGGTCGGTTGTGCCTTTGTGTCGCCTCATGCATTAGTAACCAGGCAAAATGACACCGGTATTAGTAGAGTGATAAAATGAGGTCGGTTCGGGTGCAAATTGTTCAGCCAGTTATTCCCGCATATCGAGTTGGGCTGTTTCGACAGCTTGCCTCGCACGACGGTCTGCTGGTAAGGCTATGCGCCAGTAGAACTTGTCCCGATACAAAAAATCTCTGCTCCGTCGAAACAGAAAGTAGCTATGCGAGCTTGGATCACCCATGCACCGGATTGCTGGGCAACCGGTTTCTGTGGCAACACCATTTGCAGCTCGACCCGGAAATGGGGAAAGGTGATGTTTTGGTTCTTTGTGGAAGTATCCGATTCCTGAGCAACATACCCCTGATATGGGCGGCCTGGAGAAGGGGGGTGGGCGTTGTGTGGTGGGGCCACGGATTTTCCAAACGACGAAACCGCGTCAAGGACATGATCAATCGTGTGATCGTGCGATTCGTGGCTGCCCGATTGCTGTACACGGACCAGGAACTGGAAGAGTACAAGAAGCTCGGATGCCCCAGCGACAAACTCTTCGCGACAAACAACGCCATTGACGAAATACCGATTCAGGAAGCCATCGCGACTTGGCAGGGAAGGCGTCTGGACGACTTTCAAGAACGAGAGGGTCTTTCGGGACATCACACTTTACTTTTCTGCGGGAGGCGAACCAACTCCGTGGATCTGGAGATTGTGCTTGCGTCAATGGCGCGGCTAAAGCGGTTTGGCAAGATGACGCGCTTCGTGATCATCGGACCACGTGACGAAAATGGCGCCCTCATGAAGAGAGCGAACGAACTCGGTGTCAGCGAGGACGTTCGACAACTAGGAGCCATGTTTGATCAACAAGAAATGGCGCCCTGGTTCTTATCGGCAAGTTGCCTAGTATTTCCGGGGCCTATCGGACTTTCGCTCATCCATGCCTTCTTCTATGGTCTGCCCGCCATCGTGGCTGACTGCAAGCATGGGCCGGAGATCGCCGCGCTCCATCATGGGCAAAACGGGTTCTTTTATAAAGATGGCGACGAGGTGGATTTGGCGACAAAATTATTAGCGATTATTGATGATCCAGAATGTCGACGGCGATTATCGACCAACGCATTGCGCACAGTTAAGGAAGATTACAGCATGGAAAGCATGGTCCGCAGATTTGTCTCGACCATTGAGGCCGCATCACGAAGAATGCTGGGAAGGTCGTAGCGCCTTTCTTTCAGGCGGACAACGGGATACGCGAAGATTGTTCCCGCCATAATGAAATGTTGAACGCATTGCTTGATGCTTTAGAATAATGAGACAACCTGTGGTCGAATCATGATCCTCGCGAATTCACCAGAAGCATCACCATTCACTGGCCGGAGACGATTCCCGTCGCGTGGCGCGAGGGGGTGCCACCCGCCAAGAACGACTGGCAAGAGGCTACTATTACATGGCAAAGACCTTGCTCATTGACGTGCAGGCAATCCACGCGCATTCCGCGGGGGCGCTGACCTACGTTCGGGGGATGCTGGACGGTTTGTCCCACGTCGAACATGATTACCGCATAGTTCTTGTTTGCCACCAGGATATCCTGGACTTATTCCCCAGGCATGTTTATTCCGGAGTGCTAGCCATTCCCGTCAGATCGCGAGCCTTGTTCCAGCGCATGTTGTATTCGGTCTGGCTTCATCGCAGAATCGAAAAGGAATACAGCGATGGTGATGCCATCTACTGGGCGCCTCTCAACATGGGGGTTGTATCGCGTTTCAGTCGCATTAAGACCGTCGTGACAATTCATGATTTCCTGGCATTCCAATATCCTGAATGCGTGGGTTGGCGTCGCCGGCCGTTTCGGAGAAGAGGAGTCGTTCGCGCGATCAAGTGCGCCGACGCGATAGTCTGTATATCCGACTTCACAAAACAGCAGTTGTATTTGCTCTTCAAGGATGGAATCACGAACAAGAAGGTATGCCGCATCTACCTCGGAGGCAAAGATATCAGCCTCGATAGGGAACGGGCACATCCCATTCTGCAAGAAGGCGAGTCGTTCTTGCTCTTCGTCGGTGTTGGCGGGAAGAATAAGAATCTCCCCTTCCTGGTTGCCTGCTTCGATCGTCTTCGACGAGAGTATGCTTATTTGGGAAAACTGTATATCGTTGGGCAGTCCGGCCAGGACAAGGACTTGATTCGGGCCATTGGCGATCTGCGCCTAGAGCAACATGTACGGCAATTGGGTTTCGTGGACGATGCCGAATTGCCCTCACTCTACCGTGCATGCGACGCATTCGTCTTCCCCAGCTACTACGAAGGCTTTGGTCTGCCCGCCCTCGAGGCAAGTCGCTACGGCGCAAGAGTCTGTGCGTCGGACGCAGCGTCATTGGGCGAAATTGCCCCTCTTTGCAACGCTCATTGCGCCAATCCGTTTGACGAATATGAATTCACTCAAGCCATGCATGAGACAGTCAATTCAGCCAGACCTCCGGAGCTGGAGGCTGAATGCTTCAATTGGGAGAATGCCGCTCACCAGTTGTTGGAAATATGCAATGCCCTGTTTGTGTCGAAACATGTAAGATCAAGAGGCGGCACGTCGTGAGATGCACTGCTTCCGCAAAGACCTTTAGCATTGCCATGTACTGAACGCCTTTCATGGGAAGGCAGTGATGGCATGCGTTGGGATAATGTGGAGGTTGGGATAATGTGGAGACTGCTTGACGGCGATGTCACAGTCATTGAGGGAGGATTTTCTCGTGGGCATCAAAAAGCGGAAGGGATAATTGGACGTCAAGGATATGTTTACACTTTTCCGAAAACTGTACGAATCACTTCCTGACGTTGCCAAAATGCCGATCAACTGGATACCCTTCCGGTGGATCGCCGGTCGGCACTATCGGGATACGATGGCGCGGGCCGCATGTTTCGAGAGCACCTCGCGGAAGGAGATATTATCATACCAGGAGAATGTTCTCGGACGGATGCTCACATATGCCTGTGATCAGGTGCCTGCCTATCGCCCGCTTCGATCAACTGTTGAACGCTTGCGTGCTCTGGAAGCGATTAAAGCTTTCCCATTTATTGACAAGAAGGATATTCAACAAGACCCGCAACGCTACTTATCTCGTGATTTTAGACATATGCCTCACTATGAAGTCACGACAGGCGGAACGTCCGGCAATCAATTTACATTCTATCTGGACGACCATTCTCACGCAGTAGAGATGGGATTCATGCACCGACAGTGGATGCGTGTGGGTTACACGACGCGATGTCGAAAGGCGACATTCCGAGGAGTCAATTTTCCAGCAGCCACACGAGGAAAGTACTGGCAAATCAACCCCATCTACAATGAGTTGCAATTTTCGCCGTTCCACATGAACGACCGGACACTACCCGATTACCTTGACCGAATACGTGCCTGGCGTCCACAATACCTGCACGGATATCCATCGGCATTGTCACTATTGGCCAGATGGATTTTGGCCGAGAGAATCTCAAAAGAATCATTGCAAATTCGGGCCGTGCTTTTGGCGTCAGAAGCAGTGTCTCCGGAACAACGCATCTCGATCGAGACCGCCTTCTCGGCTCGTGCTTTCTCCTGGTATGGCCACAGCGAACGCTTAATCTTGGCAGGAGAGTGCGAGAAGACGACCACCTACCATCACATTCCGGACTACGGCCTATTGGAAATCGTCGACGACAAAGGAAACGTACTTACTGAGAATGGGGCTGTTGGGGAGTTGGTCGGAACCACATTTTGGAACCGCTGCCAACCGTTGATCCGCTACCGAACTGAAGACCGTGCCCGGAAGCTTGATCCCAGTTGCCAGTGCGGCAGAAACTTCGACCGATTCGATGAGGTAGAAGGGCGGTGGAAACAAGAATACGTTATTGGAATACAAGGGTCGAAAATCTCACCCGCTGCTTTGAACATGCATGGTCCGATGTTCAATAACGTGGTGCGATATCAGTATTATCAGAAGCAGGCAGGAGTGCTTGAGTTGCGAGTAATGACACGGCCGGAATTCGGCCCCTCAGACATGGAATCACTTGAACAAGCCTATCGAAACAAGGTGGGTGACGAACTTTCTATTATCATTCGGCCGGTTGATGATATTCCGCTGACTGCCCGAGGTAAACTTAAGCGCCTTATCCAGGAAATCCCAACTGGCAACATGGCTTATGGGGAATCTTCTGAAGTTCACGAAAGATCAGTTCCATGAAACAACTCCTCCAGAACCTCAAGTCCGGGAAGATTTCCGTCGAGGACGTCCCTCGGCCGGCCCTTTTCCCAGAGGGGATTCTCGTCCGAACGCGGCGTTCGCTCATCTCGGCCGGGACGGAACGGATGATGCTCCAGTTGGGCAAGAAGAGCCTGTGGGGCAAGGCCAAGGAACGGCCCGATCTGGTCAAGAAGGTGCTCGACAAGGTCCGCCGCGACGGGTTCCTGGCCACGTTCAAGACAGTTCGCGACAAGCTCGATAGTGATATGCCGCTGGGCTACAGCAATTGCGGCGAGGTGATCGAGGTCGGCGCTCGGGCAAGGCGGTTCGAGGTCGGCCAGCGCGTTGCCTGTGCGGGAGCGAAGTATGCCAACCATGCCGAAGTCAACTACATCCCCAGGTTGTTGGCCGTGCCCGTGCCCGAGAACGTCAGCTATGAAGCGGCTGCGTACGGTACGGTCGGAACGATCGCCTTGCAAGGCGTCCGATTGGCCGACATGCGGGTGGGTGAAGTTGCCGTGGTGATGGGTTTGGGACTCATCGGGCAACTGACCGTGCCGATTGTAAAAGCATCCGGTTGTCGAGTGGTCGCATTAGACGTCTCACCGGATCGCGTTCGGCTGGCGGCTGAGCATGGGGCCGATCTGGCCTTGACGCTCGAGGGTGATCGCACCGAACGACAGGTGCTCGATTTCACTCGGGGACGTGGCGCCGATGCGATCCTCATCACGGCTGCCACCAGCAGCAATGAACCGGTTGAACAGGCGGCACGGCTTGCCCGCGATCGGGCACGCGTGATCATGGTCGGCGTCACCGGGATGGACATCCCACGCAAACCCTACTTTGAAAAAGAACTGACATTCATGGTTTCTCGCTCCTATGGTCCGGGCCGATATGACTCGGAGTACGAAGAGCGGGGGCATGACTACCCGATCGGCTACGTTCGCTGGACCGAAAACCGCAATATCGAGGCATTTCTGGATCTAGTGGCCTCCGGCGCGGTTCGGCCCGAGGTGTTGACAACCCACCGCTTCCCAATCACCGAGGCGGAGAAGGCGTTCGAGTTGATTCTCGACAACACGGAGCCATATCTGGGGGTCATGCTTGAATATCCCGATTCCCCCGGTGGTCCGGCGGCCGAGGAAACGACCCGAATTGAGTTGGTCAAGACGACACGGCCGCTCAAAGCGGTCGATCGGGTCGGCGTGTCACTGGTGGGGGCGGGCGGTTTCGCCCGATCCTTCCACCTGCCTAATCTGGCGCGTCAATCGCATGTCGTGCTGCGCGGGGTGGTCGACGCGTCGGGCGTGGCGGCCAAATCATCGGCCAAGAAATTCGGGTTTGACTTCTGTTCGTCGTCGGAGGACGAGGTGCTCGGAGACGACCGAACCGACACGGTGTTCTTGACCACGCCCCATACGCTGCACGCCGATGGTGTCTGCCGCGTGTTGGCGGCTGGCAAGGCGGCCTTTGTTGAAAAGCCCTTGGCCCTGAACATCGAGGGGCTCCGCAAGATCCGCAAGACGTTGGCCGAGCACCCCGGCAGCTTGATGGTCGGGTTCAACCGCCGTTTCGCGCCATTGGCCGTTGAGATGAAAGAGTTTTTGACCGGGCGGGGACCGCTGAATGTGCAGTATCGCTGTAACGCTGGCCGGCCGCCGCAAGACCACTGGATCGGCAACCCGTCCGAAGGCGGACGCATCCTGGGCGAAGCGTGCCACTTCTTCGATTTCTTCGCCTATCTCACCGGGGCAGCGCCAGTGAGCGTGTTCGCGGTCGCGCCATCGACCGAATCGGCGGACGATGCGGCGGTGACGATCAGCCATGCCGACGGCTCGGTGTGCCAGTTGGTCTACACGGCCGCCGGTCCGGCTTCCTACGGCAAGGAACGCGTCGAAGCGTTCGCCGGCGGCGTGGCGGCCGTGCTGGAGGATTTTCGACGGCTGGAACTGCATGGCGAGACCCAACGGCACAAGCCTCGCAAGCTGATGCAAGGCGACAAGGGCCACGCTCAAGAGATTACCGCTTGGATCGAGTCGCTCCGGCAAGGAATCGAATCGCCCATCAGCACGGCGTCGCTCTTTGACACAACCCTGGTAAGTATCGCCACGCTGGCCAGTATCCAATGCGGCGAACCTGTCGCAATGGACGCCCTTCGCAAGGAAGTGGAACGTGACGAGTAGACCGGGTGACGCGATTCGTCGCTACAAGGAAGCATAGTCAGATGTGTGCCACTGGCTTTGCCGGTGCTGGTGTTCCCAAAAAGCCAATGGCACCCAGTGATCTATGGCACCTCGAAATCGAGTACCTGATGGATTTGCGACACCTTGCTCGAACCGTCCGCACCCTCCGCCATTTGCGACTCTCGCAGATGTGGTGGAGGTTGTGCTATCGGGTCGAGCAAAGCAGGCCACCTGGGCTGATTCGAGCGCCGGTAGGATTGGTCGTCAAGACTGACTTCCCCGAGGTACCACTCGTCGGGCATCGGGCGGAGGATGTCCAGTCCGAACTGGTTGAACAGCTTCAGCAAGGCACTTTCTCGTGTCTAGGACAAAGTCGACAGCTTGGGCGAAAAAAAACGGACTGGCTCTTGGGCGAAAGGGGCAACGATCGTCTCTGGGTCATCACGCTCCATTATCACCAATGGGTATGGAAACTGGCGGCGCTGATCCAGCAGGGTGGCCCGACTGCCGAGCTAGCCAACTCGCTCTTGCGGCACTACCTGGCCGACTGGATTGGCCGATGCGATCTGATCGCGCCAGGCAGCCGGGCACTCGCGTGGAACGCCTACGCCATCGCGACGCGACTCGGCTGGTGGTGCCGGCTCTATCACCTGCTCGGTGAATCAGGGCGGACTGAGTGGGGCCCCCTCGAAGGGAAATTCCTCGAAAGCTTATGGCGTCAAGCTGCCTATCTGCATGGGCATTTGGAATGGGACCTTCGGGCCAACCATTTGTTGCGCGACGCGGTGGGTTTGGCCTGGGCGGGCAGGTTCTTCGACAACCCCGAGGCTCGCCGGTGGCTTGACACGGCTACTCGGCTGGCAGTTGAACAGGCGGCCGAACAGGTCCTGCCCGATGGGGGACATTTCGAACGCTCGCCCATGTATCACCTCCACGTCATGGAGGACTTCCTGACGCTGGCGTTCCTCCTAGAGGATGAATCTGCCCGAGAGACAATGCGACAGACCTGGCTACGGATGGCAGAACTGGCGAAGTGGGCCCGGCACCCGGACGGCCAGATCCCGCTGCTGAACGATGCGGCCCTGAACGGAGCCTGTCGACCCGACATGATGCTAGCCGAGGGCCGCGCGGCCCTAGGGCAAGCCTGGACCGACACACCGGCCGTCGGCGGCCGGCTTTTTCCCGACTTCGGCCTGGCCGTTTGGCACGGAGACCCGTGGAGCGTCTTCTTTGACGTGGGCTCGGTCGGGGTCGACTATCAGCCGGGCCACGCCCATGCCGACACGTTGACCTTCGAGGCGTCCTACCGGGGCCGACGGCTGTTTGTTGACCCGGGCACGTACTGCTACGATAATAACAAGATTCGGCGGTACGACCGTGGCACGGCGGCCCACAACACGGTCTGCTTGGACGGTGTCGATTCGAGCGAGGTGTGGCACATTTTTCGCGTGGGACGACGGGCGCGTTCGCGAAACGTCGAGGTGAAGGTGGGCAACGATCGGTTCTCGGCAATCGCCGCGCACTCGGGCTACCGTGGCCTGACGGGCAGGCCGAGCCATCAGCGAACAATCGAGGCCGTGAATGCCGACGGACTGACACTGCTCGACCAACTCGACGGCCAGGGCCGCCACGAAGTGTCGGAAGGACTGCTGGTTGCGCCCTCCTGGCAAGTCGAGCCCCTGGAACAGGGTTGGCGTCTGCGACACGGAGACGACTGCGTACGGGTTTGGGTGACCAACGCCGTGGGTCCGCTGACGCTGGAGTACATCGACGCGGCCTATCACCCGGCGTTCGGCGTCGAGGAGTCCACACGGCGTCTGACCTGGCATGGAATGCTTGATTTGCCTTGCCAGATTGTTGTCCATGTTCAGCCAGATCCTAGCCACGCATGAAAATCCTCTACGTCTCCCAGTACTTTCCTCCCGAGATGGGCGCGCCCTCGGCCCGGGTGTACGACCTGGCCAAGAATTGGGCACGCCAGGGACATGAAGTCACCGTATTAACCGCGTTTGCCCATCATCCGGTGGGCATCAAGGCGCCGGAAGATCGCCGTGTCATTACACGCCGGGAGACGGTCGACGGGATAGACGTGGTTCGGGCGTACGTGTATGCGGCGCCGAACAAAGGCATTGCGCGTCGGCTGATCTCCTATGCCTCGTTCATGATGTCGTCGATATGTATCGGGCTTGTTCGCACGCGTCAGCCGGACGTCGTGATTGCCACGTCGCCTCAATTGCTATGTGGACTTGGCGGCTATGTGCTGGCAAGGCTGAAGCGATGCCCGTTCATTTTTGAAGTCCGCGACCTGTGGCCCGAGTCGATCCTCGCCACCGAGGTGGTCAAGCGAGAAAACTTTTTCATCCGAGGCCTCAAGGCGGTTGCTCGTTTCTTGTACAAGCATTGCGACCGGATCGTCACCGTTGGTGAAGGGTACGCTCAGAGCATTCACGAATTGTACGGGATCGATCGCCAAAAGATGAGCATTGTTCACAATGGGATCGACGTGGGGCTCTTCCAGCCGGGGCCACGCGATAACGACGTACGACGTCAATGGAAATGGGAGAACAAGTTCACCGCGCTGTATTTGGGCACCCACGGTTCGGCTCACGCCCTGGAGAGAGTCTTGGAGGCTGCTCGGACTATGCGTGACGACCCGACGAAGCTTTTCGTATTCGTCGGTGAAGGCGCCGAAAAAGAACGACTGAAACAGTTGGCGGCCGAATGGGAACTCCCCAATACCCAGTTCGTCGATCAGCAACCGCGAGAAAAGGTAGTCGAGTTCTACGCCGCCTGTGACGTGGGCATTGTCTGCCTGCGAAACAGCCCTCGATTTCGCGAGGTGCTCCCGTCCAAAATATTCGAGTATTTCGGAATGGAACGCCCCGTGGTGCTCAGCGTGGCGGGTGAGGCCGCCAGGCTCGTGAATCAGGCCCAAGCTGGCGTGTGCATCCCACCCGAGGACGTTCAGGCCATGGCTGATGCGGTCAACGAGCTGGCTCGCGATCCAGACCGGCTTCATGCAATGGGCCAACGCGGTCGAGCATTCGCTCAAGAGCACTTCGACAGGGCCGAGTTGGCTGCCAAGTACATTCGCATCCTCGAAGCCGTGGTCGCCGGGACGATCCCAGACGAATCGGGAGTTGGCGAAGCCCCAACGGCCGAGTAGAATCGAGAGACGCAAATTCCCAACTATGACCGGCAGACGTTGAAAATATTTCCCGAGCAAGCACTCGACCCAATTAGAAGAAAGAGATCACAACGTGGCATTAAGGCTTGCTTGCATCGTCGGGGCCCGACCCAACTTCATGAAGATGGCGCCGCTGCTCCACGCCTTGGCGCCGTATCCGGACGTCGAGGCCGTGCTGGTTCACACGGGCCAGCACTACGACAAGAATCTGTCGGATGTCTTCTTCGAGGAACTCGATATGAAGCGGCCGGACATCAGCCTCGAGGTCGGCTCCGGCAAGCACGGCCAGCAGACGGCCAAGGTGCTCGAGCGATTCGAAGAGGTCTTAGAGAACGCGGCGGCCGAGGGCAAGCCCTTTGATCGGGTGGTCGTGGTGGGAGACGTCAACTCGACGATGGCCACGACGCTGGCCGCGGTGAAGTTAGGCGTGCCGGTTGCCCACGTCGAGGCCGGCCTGCGCAGCTTCGACCGCACCATGCCCGAGGAAATCAATCGTATCCTGACCGACTCGGTCGCCGACCTGTTGCTGGTTTCCGAGCCGGCGGGCATGGAGAACCTGCGGAACGAGGGTCATCCAGAGGAGGAGCTTCGTTTGGTTGGCAATGTGATGATCGACACATTAGTCAGGCTCTTGCCCAAAGCACGGTCTCGCGATACATTGACACGACACGGCGTGCGGCCTGGCGGATACGGCGTGGTGACGTTGCATCGACCTGCCAACGTCGACCAGCCCGAGACGCTGGGCCCGATGCTGGACGTCCTGGTCGAGACCTCCGCCTCGCTTCCGTTGGTCTTCCCGATTCACCCTAGAACCCGGGAGCGCATTCGCCGGTTCGGGCTGGCCGAGAAGCTGGACGTGGCCAAGGGGATTTTTCAGGCCGAGCCGTTGGGTTACCTGGATTTTCTCGCCCTGACTTCCCAGGCGAAGGTGATCGTGACCGATTCGGGCGGGTTGCAGGAGGAATCGACCGTGCTGGGGATCCCGTGCCTGACGGCCCGCCCCAACACCGAGCGGCCCATCACGGTCGACCAGGGAACCAGCACGCTGGTCGGCAGCGACGCGACTCAGCTTCAGGCGTGCCTGAAAGCCGTGCTGGACGGATCGTACAAGCAGGGAACGTGTCCCGAGTTGTGGGACGGCCAGGCGGCCGGGCGGATCGCCAAGGAACTGGTCGAGCACGCCGGGCGGTGAGGAAGACCGCGAAATGGAAGAAGCGTTCGATCCTTATCGAAAATGGTTGGGCATTCCCGCCGAGGAGCAGCCGCCCGATCATTATCGCCTTCTGGCGATCGAGCGGTTCGAGGACGATCCGGACGTGATCCTCAACGCGGCCGACGCCCGAATGGGACACCTGAAGACGTTTCAAGCAGGTCGCAACGCGGAACATTCACAACGGCTTTTAAACGAAATCGCAACGGCCAAGTTGTGTTTGCTCAATCCATCGGAAAAGGCGGCCTATGACGAGCAGCTTCGTCATCGCCTTGCCCAGCAACAGGCGCCGCCGCCCCCGATCACTACAACACCGCCAAGCTTGACACTTCCGGAAGACGGCGTGCCCTTGGTGGACGCCCATGGGCCCATGCACCGGGTCCTCGCTCGATCACCCGCCTCGCGCCGGAGACGTCAAGTGACGTGGCTTGTCGTCTTGGTGCTTGTTACTGGGATTCTGGCCGGGATTGCGTTTCAGCTCGTGACTCGGCAAAATACCCGGCCGCGGCCGGAGAACCACTCGACGCCCCGCAGTGGACTGGAGAAGTCCGATTGACCGGAATGGCCCCGACCGTCGCCCGACGGGCCAAGGAGATCCGACCGTGGCTCAGGAACACTATTTTCCCAAGGGCATCATCCTGGCCGGCGGCTCGGGCACGCGGTTGCACCCGATCACCTTGGCTGTTAGCAAGCAGCTCCTGCCGGTCTACGACAAACCGATGGTCTACTATCCGCTGTCGGTTCTCATGCTGGCGGGAATCCGCGACATCTTGCTGATCTCGACGCCGCGGGACATCGGGGGCTTTGAGCGACTTCTGGGAGACGGCAGCACCTTGGGCATCTCGATCCGCTATGCGGTCCAGCCCAAGCCGGAAGGACTGGCACAGGCGCTGTTGATCGGCCGGGAGTTCGTCGGATCGGACCATGTCGCGTTGATCCTAGGCGACAACATTTTCTACGGGCATGGTTTTCAGAGAGTGCTCGACGCGGCCACGAGCCGGGAGGTCGGAGCCACTACGTTTGCCTATCCGGTCCGTGATCCTCAACGTTACGGAGTCATCGAACTCGGTCCCCAGAGCCAAGCGGTTTCCATTGAAGAGAAGCCGGCCACGCCTCGGTCTAATCTGGTGGTAACGGGGCTTTATTTCTACGACAACCGGGCGATCGACGTAGCCGCCAGATTGACTCCCTCCGCCCGGGGTGAGTTGGAGATCACCGACGTCAATCGGACATACCTCGATTGGGGCCAACTCCACGTCGAGCAGCTCGGGCGGGGATTCGCTTGGCTGGACACGGGCACGGAGTCCTCGCTCCTCGAGGCGGCCAACTACGTCCGGACGATTGAAGAGCGCCAGGGGCTCAAGATCGCCTGCCTGGAGGAGGTTGCCCATCACAAGGGCTTCATCTCGGACTCGCAGCTCGAAGCCCTGGCGGCTCGATACGGCAACAATTACGGCCAGTACCTGCTGAGCCTGTTGAGCTGGTAACCAGCGCCAGATGGGCATAGGTGTCTGCTGACTACCGCGGCTTGCCGCCTTGTCTGTCGATAGAATCCCTACGATCCATGTACAGAGACCGGAAGAGGCCCGCTAAACGCTCCCCCAGAAGAGCGGGAGGTAGCCTGTCGACTTGGGTCCATGGTAAAATGAGTCAATTACCCTTGTCTTACTCGAAGGTGTGTCCATGAGAGCCATCAACGTTCGTTTCCTGACCATCCTTGTCGTGTGTGGCGTGGTGCTGGCCGTGGGGGTGTACTTTCTGCACGACTTTCAAGTCCGTCGCCAGGCAAAAGCCGAACTCCAGGCAGCTCAGGATGCGAAGGAAGCGGGCCCGGAACGCTATGAAGACGCATTTCGTTTCTACAGTCGCTATCTACGAATCAACCCGAAGGACACGGATGCGCGTGAAGAACTCGGTCTACTTTGTATTGCCCCGGAAGTCGGCCAGTATGAGGATGGATGCGTGCTTCTTGAGGAGGTGGTTCGTCAAGATAGCGGACGATCGAAGGCGAGACGCGAATTGGTCAAACTGTACATGAGACGTGGAATCTCGCACCTGCGCCAAGCCGAGGAGCACCTGAAAGTGCTTCTGAAGGAAAGCCCAGATGACGCCGAGCTTCTTGTCTGGCGAGGCCAGTGCCATCGGGGAAGAGATCAAGTCGCGGAAGCCGAAGAGTGTTTCAAATCGGCAATCGACAAGGCCCCGAAGTCACTTGATGCCTATCTGGCCATGGCGAGCCTCCTTGGCAGTCAACCAGATCGCGAAAAAGAGGCCGAGGGATGGATCGACAAGATGGTCGAGAACAATCCGACCTCAGCCGACGCATATTCCAGACGCGGCAGATACAGGAGTAACAACCAGAGGCTTGACGAGGCAGAGAAAGACGCTCAAGAATCGCTTAAATTGGATCCCGACAACGAACAAGCCCTCTCGTTGGCCGCCAGGTGCGCCGTGGCGCGCAATGATTGCGACGCGGCTCGGAAATACGCTGCACGCCTGCTCGAAACATATCCGAGGAATGTGGAGAGCTACCATGCGCTGAGCGTTGTTGAGAACCTCGAATCACATCCCGAGAAGGCGTTGGAATGGCTCGATAAAGGAATCACCGCAACCAGATATCCGTATCTTCTTTGGGAGAAGGGAATGTTGCTGGTTTCCCTGAAACGGACCGATGAAGCGGAGAAGACTCTGGAGAAACTGGAGCAATACACGCATTTCAACTCCGACCTTCGGGGACATCTCGAAGCGATGATAAGCTACTTACGTGGGGATTGGGCGAAAGCCGTTGAGAAGTTCGAGGAAGTGCGCCCCGGTTTAAGTCAACTCCCGGGAAGGAAAGGGCTGGTGGATACGGGCCATCTTGCCGCGATCGAGTGTTACCGAAGACTTGGCAGGACGGAACTGGCCAAGCAGGCGCGTAAGAAAGCCGAAGAGACGGGAGCTGCCTCCGCTCCCCGCAATCCAATGGTCGCCATCGTTGGTTTGATTGCCGATGGAAAAATTGATCAAGCAATTGCCGTGTGCCGGGCTGTTTTGGCATCGGAAGATCCTCCCCCAGCGACTAACCTTCTCCTGGCGCAAGCCCTGATGACGAAGAACCTCCGAATCAAGGATCCCGCGAGTCGTCAATGGGCCGAAGTCGAAGCGGCATTCAGCGAAGCTGCCAAGGCGATGCCCGACAGCCTTGAAGTGATACTTGGACAGTCCAGCCTTCTTGTGGCACAGGGACGTCGAGACGAGGTCCCGAAGCATTTGCGGAGCGCCATCGGAACTCAACAGAAACGCCGGGCGAGATGGTCTGCCCTGATTAACTCGATCGAACAGGAAAGCGATACTGCGCGTGCCGCGGCACTGTTGGACGCATCACTGGTTGGATGGGCCAAGGACAACGCTGGGATAACTCGCGCCAAGGAACTCCTGGAAGCAGGAGACCGCGAACAAGCTCTCAAGACATTGGCGGCAAGGCGAGACTTTGAAACCAATGCCTGGAAAGCCTGGGAAATGCTCTATCAGTTGGCCGCGCAGGACAAGGAATGGGATCAGGCCAGCGCCCTACTAGATGAAGCACAGCAGGATTGTGGTGATACGGTTTCTTTACGTCTTGCCAGGGCTGCCCTTGCTTTGGCCAAGGATCGCAAGAGCGCGTCCGAGACCATCAAGAGACTTCGAGGAAACACGGACAAGTTCTCACAGCAGCAACGCATCTCGCTTTGGCACAAGCTTGCTCAAGCTACCATTGTGGCTGCGGATCTTCCCCTGGCACTCGATTTGCAGCGTCAGGCCGCCGCTGCCGATTCGACCGACCTCGAACAGCAAGAGCAATGGTTTGTCGTTGCCGCCCGCGCCGACGATGACGAAGCCATGCAACAAGCCCTGAACGAGATTGCCCGAATCGACCTGAAAGGTCCTTCCTGGCATTATCACAGTGCTTTGCGGCTTTGCAAAAAGGCGGAAGAGAAAGGCAAAACAAAGGGTGAAAGCGAGATCCTCTGGCGCGAGGCTCTTGATCACGTGTCGCGAGCTCGTACGGCACGGCCGCAATGGGCAATCTTGCCACGTCTGGCAGGATTGATCCACGAACGACTCGGCGAGGAGAAGGACGCGATCGCTAATCTGCAGGAAGCAATCAACCTGGGGGATCGAGATCTGGGGGGCATCAATACGCTGGCGGAACTTCTGCGCAAAGCGGGGCGCATGCAGGAGTGGAGGCAAGTGCTCAAGTTAGTCGAAGGCGGGAAAACTGTCCTTTCACCATCGGCGCTTGCGAATCGGGCGGAGGACAGTTTGCGAACCGGTGATTATGACTCGGCGGAGGCCGACTATGGTTTGGCCGTTGAACGACTTCGCCAGCTAATCGCCAAATCGGAAGATTTTCGCCAGCATCGGGAGTTTGCGAGGTATCTCCTCCAATACGGCAAGTTGGCACTGCGACGAAAGGACAAAACGGAGGCGGACGCGCGAATGCGCGAAGCGGAAACCGCGCTGCGTCGAGCCGCGAAATTGGAACCAAATGATCCGCTCTCGTGGGCACTGTTGATCGAAGCCGCCCGGCTCCGGGAAGCTGATTCATCAAGCATCAATGCTATCCTGGATGAAATCCGAAAAACCGTCTCACCAGAGAAAAAGGCGCTTATTCTGGGGCAATCGTACGCACAACTCCAACGCATCGCTGAAGCAGAGCAACAGTACCTGGCCGCCCTGGCGCAATCGAAAAATGATCCTGTCATCGTGCGCAACGTAGCCCAGTTCTATCTGCTCAACAAGAATCCCAAAATGAAGGAAAAGGCGGATCCACTGCTCCGCATGATCATCGCCAGCGACGACCCAGCGCATAAAAACCATGTCGCCTGGGCGCGCTTCGAGTTGGCGCTGTTGCTGGCCCGAAGCGGTTCTTACGAAGACCTGAAATCGGCGCTCGAATTGCTCGATAAGAACCTTGCCCTCCATCCCGACTCCGAGGATGAACTTCGGCTGAAGGCTCAATTACTGGTCCGAGTTGCCGGGCGAAAGGAGAGGCAAGAGGCCCTTGACATCTTCACTCACCTGGCAGAGCGACCCAATGCCGAACCCGAGGACTGTTTCAATCTGGCTAGGCTTCTCGAAGCCGACAACCGGTGGAGCGATGCGTCGGAACAGTTGCGCCGCGTGTTGGGGGCCCCACGTGTGCCGACCAATTGGATGGTCTTTATCATTGGCGCCAAAACCCGCCACCAGGAGTTGCTCGACGCACAAGCAGACTATGACCGGCTGGAGAAACAGATTGGGTCCGATCACCGCGTGGCGGTTGCGCTCCGCGCGAACCTCATGGCGGCGCGCGGAAGACATGCCGAGGCGATCCGTACATTGAACGCATTCATCGAGAAGCCGAGTACCGATACGCCGAATCGTACGGATCGAATGCAGATTGTGGCGGAACAGCTTGAAAGCATTGCGGCGAATATTTCGGATCCAAATCGCAAGGAGGCGGCAGCCCCCTACCTGACTGAGGTCGAGAAGCACCTTCGCACGCTGGCTGCAATCGATCCCAACCAGGAGATGCGGCTTGTCGCGTTCCTGGGGCGCTCGCATCGTCTCGAAGAAGCCCTGCAGCTCATCGAAAAGGCATGGGAGAAAGGCAAACCCTTGGCCGTGGCCGGCAATGTCGCCGCCTTGCTGTTGCAGGACGATCCGTCCGAGGAACAGATTCAACGAATGGAAACCATCCTCCAGGACGCGATCCAGCGCCATGGAGAAGACGTGCACCTGCTGCTCGCGATGGCCCAGTTGCGGGCCGTTCAACGACGTTACGACGACGCCGAGGACTACTACCGTCGTGTAATCGAAAAGGATCCGAAGAACGGCTTGGCCATGAACAACCTGGCCGTCTTCCTCGCCCTCCGGCAGACCAAGTTGGACGAGGCGCTCGACTTCATTAACCAGGCCATTCGGATTCGCGGCCCGCAAGACCACCTGCTCGATTCGCGGGCAAGCGTCTACATCGCGCGCGGTCAATGGAAGGAAGCCATCGCCGACATGGACGTGGCCATTCAATCCAGTTCCACGGGCATCCGCCATTTCCACCGCGCCCAAGCGCTCTTCGGCGACGGCCAGAAGAGCGAAGCCGCCGCCGAGTTGAGCAAGGCCGAGTCGCTCGGACTGACCGCCGAGAAGCTGCAACCTCTCGAGCGACCCGCCTATCGTGAACTGAAGAAACAGCTTCAGGAGTAGATCCGGCCGCGACACGGCGATCACGCCCGACCATGACTACCCCTCCCGACCGCTCCCCCGAACCGTCCGCGGCCGACGACTTGCCCCGCCGGCAACTGGGCGACTATCGGCTCGTCCGGCGTCTTGGACAAGGGGCCATGGCCGAAGTCTATCTGGCCGAGCAACTCTCGCTGAATCGCAAAGTCGCCCTGAAAATCCTCCGGCGCGAGCTGGTCGACGATCAAACCTACGTGCAGCGCTTCCGGCGCGAAGCGGAAGCAGCCGCCTCGCTCGTTCACGCCAACATCGTCCAGATTCACGAGGTCGGCGTTCTCGACGACACCTACTTCATCGCACAAGAGTACGTCGAGGGATACAATCTTCGCCATTGGATCGGCCGCAACGAGAAGCCCGACCTGCCTCATGCCCTGAGCATCATTCGACAAGTCGCCGCGGCCTTGGCCAAGGCGGCCGCCCACGGCATCGTTCACCGCGATATTAAGCCCGAGAATATCCTCCTCACTCGCCATGGAGAGGTAAAAGTCGCCGATTTCGGCCTGGCCCGCGGCCCACGTCAAAGCGACGCGGTCGAACTCACCCGGGTGGGAATCACGCTGGGCACACCCCTGTACATGAGCCCCGAGCAGGTCGAGGGCAAGCCCCTCGACCCGCGAAGCGACCTCTACTCGCTCGGCGTGACTTGCTATCACCTGCTCAGCGGCGCGCCTCCCTTCTCGGGGCAGACGCCCCTGAGCGTGGCCGTACAGCATCTCAAGAAGGAACCGGTCCCCCTGGCCAGCGTCCGGAGCGACCTGCCAGAGGAACTCTGCCGCATCGTTCATAAGATGCTGGCCAAGGACCCGAAAGACCGCTATCAGTCGGCCCGGCAGCTCCTGACCGAGCTGCGCCAACTCCAAACCCAGGTCCTGGGCGACCACTGGCCCGAGAACCTGCCCGGCTGGGACACAGTCGGCCTGGACCACGCCGCCGGCGACATGATCCAAGCGACCCAGCGGATCCAATCGCTCATGGAGACGGCCTCCCGGTCAAATCCCCGCCGACTGAGCCGATCGTTTTGGGCCGTTTCGGCCGCGGTGGTTTTGTGTCTTGGGGGGCTGGCCGCCTGGTTCTTCTTGCGTCCGGCGACCCTGATCGCCCCCGGCGTTCCCTCGGCTAGCCGAACGGTGCCCCAGATGCAAAACGCATCGCTCCAGACCATCTACGCGAGCAGGGCGGGCACCGAAGAGGCCTGGCAGGCGGTGATCGACAACTTCCCCGGTCAAGAGAATTTCGTTCGCCGTGCCCGCCAGCAACTCGCCCGCATCTATCTCGACAACAAGGACTACACCCACGCACTGGCTGCATTCGAGGAACTGGCTAATCTCAGTCCGGCCGACGTCGAGTTTCGTGCGTTCGGTTATGCTGGCCAGGCCGTCATCTTCGCTCTCCAAGGCAAGAATGACGCCTCGATCGAGATGCTCACTCGGCTCAACGAACTGCCCAGCGACGCCCTGAAGGATGAGTCCCTCATTGCCGCCATCGAGGCCATTGCCCGACAGAACGGCGATTCCCACTCGCCGACCGGTGACAACTGAAGCCAGGGCTTGTGCCTTGCGGGCTGAAGGCCCAGCCGTTCACGCTGAACCCGCTGCCAGCGAATACCAGTCAGGCATAGGGACGAAGCGGCGGCTTTGCCAAGCCATCTCGGCTAGGATCGGGATCGAAACATGGCGGGCGATCTCCGAGGCGTTCGTCGAGCGGCTGGTGTCATCCGGCCGGGGCGCCGGGTCATTCAGAACGATGCCGGCTACCAGCAACTTCGGATGATGATGCTCCGCGGCCAGCAGAGTCTGCAACGTGTGGTTGATCGTGCCCAGGACGTTTAGGGAAACGACGATCAGGGGAAATCCAAAATCGGCGGCCAGGTCGGCCACGTAGAGCGTGTCGCCCAGGGGACACATCAGCCCGCCGATCCCTTCGACCAAGATCACGTCCGACGTGTCGCGCCACGGTTCGAGCCCGCTGCACAAGAGTTCCGGATCGAGCTGTCGGCCTTCGGCCTCGGCGGCCAGGTGCGGGGCCAGGGGGGCCTCGAAGCATTGAGGGCAGACCTGTTCCAGCGTGCCGGGCCGGCCGGCCGCTTCCCACAGGGCAACCGCGTCGTCGGCCACGAGCCGCCCGTCGACCCGACGACACCCGCTGGCCGCCGGCTTGTAGACGCCCACACGGTGGCCCTCCTCGCGAAGCGACTGGGCGATCATCGCCGCCACGTACGTCTTGCCGACCTCGGTGTCGGTCCCCGTGATGAACAGGCCGGGGGGGTGATGTATCATCGGTACTCAAGTTCCTGATCAGAGCATGTCCGGCTCGAACATTCAATAACGGGGTGCCACTGCTGGCTTGTCCAGCAGTGTGAATCTACCTTCCCGTAAAACCACTGCTGGACAAGCCAGCAGTGGCACCCCGTCATATCATGGCGAGTCGGACTCCTGCTCGGCTTGCGACTGGGGCTGCTCGTAATAGAACACCAACCGGTCGGGCAACGTCTTGCGATCGGCCACCAGTTCGAGCGACTTCTGGAAGTCGACCGGCGCCAAGCACAAATAACGCCACGCCAGGCCGTTTCGGTTGCCGCTGAGGCAGCGTCGATAATCCTTGCCTGACCGACCCAGGAACGTCGCCATGCGCGGATCCTTCCACCCCAGTGCGGCCTTGGCGTCGATCTGAAGCCGCTGAATGCCCGGCAGACCGGACTCGGGCGACTCAAGGACCAGGCCGACCCAACGACCGGGCCCTTCGAGGTGGAAGAGCGTGTCAGTATCCTCCGAGGCCGGCAGGAAGACGCCTCGCAGGCGCGCTCGGGCGGCGATTTCCGTGCGGTTCTCGGCAGTGTTCTTTTCGGCGACCTGCTCGACGGATAGCTCGACGCTCACATTTTCGATCGGCCGATCGCCCCGATTGGTGGCCGAGATGACAATCCCGCGACCAAAAGGCATGGCCAGCAGATTGGCCAGGCCGTTGCGTTGGATCAGGACAAAGTTGAAGTAGTTGCGTCCCTGGGCCAGGCCGGGGAACCAGAATCGAGCCGGGGCCGAAACGGCCGGTTCCGATTGGCCGTCGACGGTGGTCGAGAGCCAGAGGTCCTTGTTTTCGAGCACCTTCTGGTCGGCCCGCAGCTTCACCCAACGGACCAAGCCCGCCCCGTCGACCTGGGCGAGCACTTCAGTCTTGCCCGGGGCGAGCGTCTTCGCGGCCGGGCAGACTCGCAGCGCGGGATCGTGCTCTCGGTGGACGCCCCAGCGGACGACCTGCTGCCGGTAGCGCGCCGGTCCGCGCCATCCGCGAGGGAGGCACGTCCAAGGATCAGTGAACGTCGTCACCGGCAGGTCCATCGGGAAACGGAGCGCATCGATCCGCCAGCGGCCTCGTTTGGCCCCGTGAAGGACGATCCGCAACGACTTTTTGTAGGGCAAGTACGTCAGCACGGGCGACCGGTCGTCGCACAACGGCGTCACGTGGCACCACAGCTCGCCGGGTGGGCACTCGATCCGAGGGCGTTTCTCGCCGTCGAAGTAGAAGGCGATTTTCTCGCCGCCACCCACGTAGGCCAGCCGGATGACCGCCCCGGGCCCGACCAGGTCGGCCACCATCGTCTCGCCGGCCGGCTTGTCACCGATCGTCCAATTCAGCACGGTGGATTGGACGCCGTCATCCCGTGAAAGCGTCTCGGAGTTCATGAGCCGGTCGACGACGAGCGTGGCGGCCTCCGGCGGTTTGGGCGTAAGCCAGGCGTCCAGGCCCGTGCCGGGGGGCGCTTCGAGAATCCGCAGGTTTCGCATCCGGACCCAAGCACCGTGATCCTGGGGCCCGATCCAACCTCGGCGGCCGCGGTGTTTTAGCTCGGGGTGGTGCAGCGTGTTGTACTGCTGGACCAGTTCACCGTTGACCCAGGCGGAGACCATCCATCCGTCGGCCTTGATGACCACGCGGTTCCATTGGCCCGGCTTGTCGGCCCGGCCCAGGGGCAGGACGTTCCCATAGATAGTCATTTGGGAATGTTCATCGGGCCGGTTGTTTACCCAAGGGCGGTCAAGTATTTGTAACTCCATGCCGTCGCCCGAAGGCCAGCCGTCTCGGGGCGTTCGGATGGCCATGCCTGAGTTGCCACGCGAGCGGACTTTATACTCGAACGACAGCGTGAAGTTCTCGTATTCCTTTTTGGTGCGGAGAAACTGGCCTCCGCCGGGCTTGAGGACCAGTTCGCCCTGCTCGACGCGCCAGGCCTTCTTGTTGCCCGTGGTCCACCACTGGGATAGGTCCTTTTCATTGAACACGGGCACGCCGGTCGGCTCGGCCCCGCGCAGATCGGCCACGGTGGCCTCGCCCTCGACCACGGCCAGTCCCAGCCCGAATCGCCGAGCGTCTGGCAGATCGACCGCATAAAGCTTCCGGCCGTCGACCGCGACGCTCAATGTGTCGTTCGCTCGCCGGATCGTGGCCGTGTGTATTGATTTGCCCGTGGCTGGAGCGATCTTCACGCCCGGGTGGAGCGTTTTCTTGCCGTCGGTGAGCGTTCCGCACGGTCCGTCTTCGCGAAACAGCAGCCGAAAGCCGGGTCCTCGGGGCACCTCGGGCAAATCGACGGCCAGGACGCCGCCTGGCCCGACCGACCACTCGAATCGCAGTTCCACCGGCCCAGCCGAGAAGCCGGACAACAACGGGCTGGCTCCCTTCGCGCCGTGCAGTCGGCCTTCCTTCATCGTCCAGCCCGACGGTAGCGTCGCGCTATGGTCCCACCCGGCCAACGAATCGGGCCGCATCAGCTTCACGCCGAAGGGTTCAGCTGTGACTCCGGGCTGAGTGAGAAGGAGAGCGAGAATCACACAACCAACAAACGACCGAAATGGAGCATTCATCATCGTGGGCACGGTAAGGAAGGGTGGGATTGGAAGGAAGGCAAACGCCGACGGCCGATTAGAGTTCCAAGAACTCTTCGACCGCCTCGCGCATCACGGCCAGGTCGGCTTCGACGCCCGTCCAGAAACGGATATTCAACGCGGTCTGGCGGCTGAGGATCTCGACGCCGTCGATCGTCGGGCAGCCATGCTCCTTGGCCTGGCCCAACAGCCAGGTGCCCGGCGGATCGATCGTCGTGTCAATCACAAGTGTATCTTTAGTCAGGTGAGTCAAGTCCAGCGGCAATCGGGCGGCCGGATCGTTCTCCAACGCTGAAGTCGCGTGGACCAACAGATCGGTGCCCGTCGGCACGATGAACGGTTCGTCCCACTCGGCGCAGTCGACCTCGATTTCGAGTTCCTCGTCCAACAGCTCGCCCAGGTCGACGGCCTGGGGGAAGGTCCGGTTGACGATCGTCAGGTGGGCCAGCCCGGCCAAGGCCAGTTCGACCGCGATCGCCCGGGCCATCCGTCCGGCGCCTAGCACCACGGCCCGGCGTCCCGACGGTTTGATCCGCTGGCCGATCGCCCCTACGGCCGCCTTGCCCTCGGTGTTTTCGCCCAATAGGCCCTCTTCGTCGCGCAGCAGGAGGTTGACCACACGGATCAGCCCGGCCGCCTGGGACGTCCGCTCGAGCAGCGGGACGATCGTCTGCTTGTGCGGCGGTCCGATGTTTCCCCCCGCGAATCCCATCGCCCGCATTCCCCGAACCGCATCGGCCAGGTCATCCGGCGCGACCTCCAGCGAAAGATAGCGCCAGTCCAAGCCGTGGTGAGCAAAAGCCTTTTCGGTCATGTACTGCGTCGGATTGCCTCCGACTGGATGACCGAGCAGCGCGAGGATCGGCTGGAGTGAGGAACTGGACACGAGCGGGGCCACTCCCGGTCCGTCGGCCAAGGCAAGAGACCACCCCCGTGGAAGTCCCCCACTTGGCTCATATCCGGTCATTGTCGTGCCGAATCGCCCAAAATGCAACGTGTCCCCCCGGGAGTGCGGTGGGCGGGCAGGAAGGCCCGAGGTCCAAGCGACAAGAGCATCGGACAAGAGACAACCATGTCACGGCCCCGCCGAGCGCCCCTGGAAAACAGACCGTCTTGGCAGGGACCGGTAGGTTCCGTAGACCAGTAATCCGGCAACCAGAACTACCGTGAAGTTGCTGGCCGGCGCGTACCAAGCGGACACGGGTTCGGGCAAGTGCAGCCACGTGGGCAACAGGCTGTCGCACTGCGCGACCAACACCAACCCCAGGCCGAACACGCCTCCAACGAGGATGTCGCGTCCCAGCAGCGTGTCTCCCAAACGCCCTTGGAGGAGACGAGTCCAGGTAATCAGGGTCCGCGGCCACCAACGTCGGACATAGGGCTCCATCGCCAAATACCAGATCCACACGGCGACCGCGGAAAGCGTGGCGGCGGCCAACCCCTGATAGAGCGACAACGCTTCTTCCGATAGTAGAGGACTGTGCCGCTGCCGTGACCGAGGCATGCCAATTTCCCTCTACTTGCCTGCGCGGGCCGGACAGCCGTCGTTTTGTCGGCGGGCAAATAACAAGGGCTCGCCCGACCGGACCCGGTGGCGTACAATACGGGGATAGGCGTCCCGAACTCGCCCGGACCACACGTGCCATGTTCCAGCTTGTCGCTCCATTTCAGCCAGCCGGGGATCAGCCGCAGGCCATCGAGCGGTTGGTCGAGGGTCTGCGCGAGGGCAAAAAGCAGCAGGTTTTGATGGGCGTGACCGGGTCGGGCAAGACGTTCACCATGGCCAACGTGATTCAGGCCGTGAATCGACCGACGCTGGTCATGTCGCACAACAAGACGCTGGCCGCGCAGCTCTATAGCGAGTTCAAGGAATTCTTTCCCCACAACGCGGTCAGCTACTTCGTCAGCTACTACGACTACTATCAGCCCGAGGCATATATCCCGCAGCGCGACATCTACATCGAGAAGGACGCGTCGATCAACAAGGAGATCGACCGGCTCCGTCTGTCGGCGACCAGTTCGCTGGTCAGCCGGCGCGACGTGATCATCGTGGCCAGCGTCTCGTGCATCTACGGCCTGGGCTCGCCGGACGATTATCGGGACATGATGGTCGGCCTGAGCGTCGGGCAGGAGGTCGACCGCGACCGGGTGCTGGCCAAACTGGTCGACATCCAGTACGAGCGGAACGACATTGCGTTCGAGGCGGGCAAGTTCCGCGTGCGGGGCGATTGCGTCGAGGTCTATCCGTCCTACGAGGAGTTCGCCCTGCGGATCGAGTTCTGGGGCGACGAGGTCGAGCAGCTCTCGCTGATCGATCCGACCAGCGGCGAGGTCATCCGGCGCGAGGAGCGGTTGTTCATCTACCCGGCCAAGCACTTTGTTTTGCCCGAGGAGCGGATCGAATCGGCCGTCGTCGAGATCAAGGAGGAGTTGAAGGAGCGGCTGGACGAGTTCCGCGACACGGGCAAGCTCCTCGAAGCCCAACGACTCAGCGCGCGGACGCGGTTCGACATCGAGATGATCCAGCAGGTGGGCTACTGCCCAGGCATCGAGAATTACAGCCGTCCCTTGAGCGGCCGACCGCCCGGCTCGCCCCCCGACACGCTTTTCAGCTTCTTCCCCGACGATTTCCTCCTGTTCGTCGACGAGTCGCACGTCACGGTGCCGCAGATCCGCGGGATGTACGCCGGCGACCACAACCGGAAGGTGACGCTGGTGGAGCACGGGTTCCGGCTGCCCAGCGCGTTGGACAACCGGCCGCTGCGGTTCGAGGAATGGGAAAAACGGATCGGCCAGGTGATCCACGTTTCGGCCACGCCCGGTCCGTATGAACTGGACAAGACGGGCGGAGAAATCGTCGAACAAGTAATCCGGCCGACGGGTCTGTTGGATCCCGAGATCGAAGTCGCCTCGGCGAAGAACCAGGTGCCGCATCTGCTGGAGCAGATCCGCGAGCGGGCCGCCGTCGGGCAGCGCGTGCTGGTCACCACGCTGACCAAACGGATGGCCGAGGACCTGGCCTTCTACTTCAGCAAACAGGACGTCCGCTGCAAGTGGCTGCACAGCGAACTGGACGCCTTCGAACGGGTCGAATTGCTTCGCGATTTGCGTCAGGGGCTTTTCGACGTCCTGGTCGGGGTGAATCTTCTGCGCGAGGGGCTCGACCTGCCCGAGGTCTCGCTGGTGGCCATTCTCGACGCCGACAAGGAAGGTTTCTTGCGGAGTGAGACGTCCTTGATGCAGACGATCGGCCGGTCGGCCCGAAATGTCGACGCCAAGGTAATCCTCTACGCCGACAAGGTGACCGACTCGATGCAGCGGGCGATCGACGAGACGCGACGCCGCCGGGCCATGCAGGAAGCCTACAACCGTGAACACGGCATCACGCCTGAGACGATCCGCAAGGAGATTCGCGCCGGCATCGAAGCCGAGGCGGCCGCCCACGCCCAGTCGAACGCCGCCGTGGGCCGGCGGGACGAAACCCAGTATATCACCGAAGAGTACCTGAGCGAGTTGGAGTCCGAGATGCTCGCGGCCGCCGAGTCGCTCGAGTTCGAACGAGCCGCCGCCCTACGCGACCGGATCATGCAGATGCGCCAACAGATGGGCAAGTCGCTCGACGAAGCCGAGATCGACCACGCCACGCCGACCCACCGCGCCAGCCGCCGCCACCGCAAACCGTCTCGACCGGGCAAGGATATCCCCAAGCCAAAGAAAAGTCCGTGATTTCAAACCTCCCCTCTCCCTTTAGGAGAGGGGCCGGGGGTGAGGGCAGGAAGCAGTGGCTAGTGGTTAGTGACCAGACAGAACATGAAACAGGTTGCAGAGCCGAGCGCCATGGAAATGACAACGACGCTGACCGACGGGCAGATCGAGATCCGCCCGTGCCGTCCAGAAGACGCCGAGGCGATTTGCGAGGCTGTCCGTGAATCGATCGCCGAGGTGTCTCCTTGGGCGCCGTGGTGTTCGCCCGACTACGATTTGCCCCAGTGTCGCGAATGGCTCGAAGGGCGTTCCGAAGCGTGGGCGGCGGGCGAGGAATATGATTTCGAGATCCGTGACGTCGAGACCGGATGCCTGCTCGGGGGATGCGGGCTGAATCAAGTCAACCGCACGTTCAACTTCGCGAATCTTGGATACTGGGTTCGCACGAGCCGTGTCGGTCAAGGCGTCGCTGCCCGTGCGGCGCGGCTGGTCGCTCGGTTTGGATTCGAACAGATTGGTTTCACTCGCCTTGAGATCGTCGTGTCGGTCGGAAACCAGGCCAGTCAACGCGTCGCCGATAAAGTTGGCGCCACGAAAGAAGGGCGTGCGAGAAATCGTTATGCGATTCACGGCCGCATCGAAGACGCGTTCGTGTTCTCCCTCGTGCCGGAAGATTTTCAGATCGAGTCCCGTATCTCCCAAACAACCCAGAGCCGCCGGGATTCCGACGCAAGAGAGGGTTCTTGACGTGGACAATGGTGTAGTGGATCGCTCAAGTTCATCCCGACGAATCGCCGTGGTCGGCGCGGGCATTGCCGGGCTGGCGGCCGCGCATCGGTTGGTTGAGTTGGATCCACGGGCCAATGTGACGCTGTTCGAGCGGGCCGGGCGGTTGGGGGGCGTGCTGCATACAGTGCACGAGGCTGGGTTTCAGGTCGAGCAGAGCGCCGACAATTTTATTACCACGGTTCCGTTTGGATTGGAATTGTGCCGGAGGTTGGGGCTCACTGAACAGTTGGTCCAGACCAACCCGGCGTATCGCCGGACGTACGTCGTTCGCCGTGGCCGGTTGCACACGCTGCCCGACGGATTTCTGATGATGGCCCCGACGCGACTCTGGCCGTTGGCGCTGACGCCGATTCTCAGCCCGATGGGAAAACTTCGCGCGGCCTTGGAATACTTCATTCCGCCCCGGCGTGACGAGGGCGACGAGAGCATGGCCGGTTTCGTCCGACGCCGGTTGGGGCGCGAGGCATTCGACCGGCTGGTCGAGCCGCTGGTCAGTGCCGTTTACGCGGCTGACCTCGAGCGGCTTTCGGTCGACGCCACTCTGTCTCGCTTTCGTGACATGGAACGCGAGCACGGCAGCTTGATCCGGGCGATGCGCCGCCAGATGGCCCAGCGCCGCCGTGCCCATCGTGGACACAGTCGAGAGACATCGGAGAGCGGGGCCCGATACAGCATGTTCGTCACGCTGCGCGACGGCCTGTCGAGCCTGGTCGACGCCCTGGCTGCCCGCTTGCCGGCCGGATCGATCCGGTTGGAGACGCCCGTCGAACGACTTGCCCCCGGAATGGAAGGCGGATGGACGCTTTCGTTGCCTGGCGGGAGCGAAACGTTCGACGCGGTGATCCTGGCGACACCGTCCTACGTGGCCGGTGAGTTGGTAGGGCCGGTGGACGGCGAGTTGGGCCGGAGTCTCTCTTCGATCGAGCACTCGGGCACGGCGATTGTGTCGGTCGGATTCGAGAGCCGGCAGATCGCCCAGCCGATCCATGGCATGGGCGCGGTCGTTCCGGCGGTCGAGCGGAGCCCGATCTTGGCGGTCAGCTTCAGCAGCCATAAGTACGTCCACCGGGCCCCCGAGGGCAAACAGGTTTTCCGCGTTTTTGTCGGCGGCGCCCGGGCGCCGGAAATGGCCGAGCTGTCAGACGGGGAACTCGTGCCGATCGTGCTCAAGGAACTGAAATCGCTGCTCGGGATCTCGGGCGAGCCGATCTACGTCAACGTGGCGCACTGGCCACGAACGATGCCCCAGTATCACGTGGGCCATTTGGACGCGGTCACGCGGATCCGGAGCCTCGTTGCCACCCATCCCGGTCTGGAACTAGCCGGCAACGCCTATCAGGGCGTGGGCCTGCCCGACTGCATCCATTCGGGCGAACAGGCTGCCGAGCGGGTGCTGGCTCAATAGGCCATGCTGAACCCGCCGTAGAACGTCCGGCCGGGCTCGGCGGGCAGAGAGTTGACCAACTCCTGTTCAAACTCCGGATGGTCGATCCGCTCGTTCAGCAAGTTTTGGATCATGAACTGCAGCCGCATCGACCGGCCGGTACGCCAATGGAACCGGCGGTCCAAATCGAGGGTCGTATTGAGGCTCATCAGGTGGTAGGCGGTGGGCACGGGATTCACAACGGCGGCGGTGGTGCTGGACGCCGGAGTGCCGAAGTAACAGTCGAACAGCCCGACATTCAGGCCGCGGTTGTCATCGTATGCTAGCCCCATCTTGGCCATCCAGTTGGGCACCAGGGTCGTATTGTGGACACCGTCACGAACGTTGTCCTGATAGGTCACCGAGCCGAGCCACCGCAGATGCTTGGAAAACCGCCACTGGTTTTCCAGTTCCACCCCCTGGAATTTCATCACGCCGGAGTTCTGATAGGTCTGCGGCGCCACGCCAACTCGGGTGACGATGCCGAAGAAGTCGCTATGGAAGTACGTGGCCGCAAACCGGAAATCGTCGGTGTGATAGGCGATTTGCAGGTCGAACGTCTGGATCGTCTCCGGGGCCAAGTCCGGATTTCCGACGAGCAGGCCGGGGATATTCATGGCTCGTTCGATCCGGTAGGGAGACCGGAAGGCTTGGCCGTAGAGGAACTTGGTTGTCCAATTATCATTCAGCGAAGCGATCACGCCAGCGCGAGGGACGATGCCGCCCCGGATGGGTCCCGGTATGTTGCCCTGCATGCCGCCGACCAGTCGGAGCCGATCGTTGACGTGGTAATCGAACTGCATGTAGACTCCGTACCAGACTTCCCGGAATTCCGGGAT
This sequence comes from Pirellulales bacterium, assembly GCA_016931075.1. GTDB lineage: Bacteria > Planctomycetota > Planctomycetia > Pirellulales > Thermoguttaceae > JAFGFF01. The sequence continues at coordinate 64,340 of JAFGFF010000440.1, forward strand.
GGGCTGGAAGGGTCCCATCGCCGCGCCCCCCGCATGAAAATCGATCAGCCCTCCAAGCATCATATGCAGCTTCGACGTCAATTCGTGCCGATAGGTCCCTTCGAGCAGGAAACTGTGTGATGTGTTCTTATAATCCACCTCGGCCCCGGGCACGGACATCACCCCGGGGAAATAGGCTCCGTCGTAGTTGTAGGTGAAGTTCGTCTTCAGACTCCGCCCTTCGCCAAGTGGCCGATCGTAGCCAAAATCGACGAAGACCCGTGGATCATGCAGATCCCAAGACGGCCACGTGGAGTCAACGCTGAGAAACTGCTCGCCGGCGCTGGCGGCAAACAGGTTGGCCGTGAAATTGCCGTTGCGATACTGGGCGAAAACACCGACGTTGTCTTCCCCGTAGAGAACCGTGTCCGTCGCTGCCGGGACGGGCCCTGGAGGATCCGCTCCGGTGGCTGTGAATGGCCAGCCCTTGTGGCGGATGTACGTGGCTCCAGCATAGAAGCTTTTGCCCGTATCCTTATTCCCATTGCCGGCGGCCAACGAGTAGGATTGCCACCCGTAGGAACCGGCCAATGCGGAAGCTTGTCCTGTCGGTTCGGTGGGATTCTTCGTGACCACATTGATCACACCCGTGAATGCATTGGTCCCATAGAGCACCGAGCCCGGGCCGCGCATCACCTCGATGCGTTCGATCGTTTGAATCGGGAACGCCGAATAGAGCGAGAGGTTGACGCCTCCGGCCGTGATATCCCGGAACGGGCGTCCATTGATCAGAAGAAGCACGTGATTGTCTTCGTGCTTCATCAGATTGCCGCGGATCGAGGCCATGTTGCGTCGCCACAGGAAGCTGCCCGTCATGTAGACGCTCGTAGCACGCTGCAACACCTCGTAGAGGTTCTTGGCGCCGAACTCCTCGATATCCTTGGCCGTGATGACGTCGACGATGCCGGGGGCCTCGGAGGCCTTCTCCGGCGCTTTGGATACGGCTTCGACAATCGGATCGGTCAGTGTTGGTTGTGCAACGCGGACCTTCGAGAGCGTCTCCAAGTCCAACTCGGCCAGTGCGGCCGCTTCAGCATCACCCGGTTTGGCGTCGGCCAACTTGGCCTGGGCGGGCGGAACCGCACTGTTGGGCATCGGGGCCGGTGCGATGTTTTGCCCCAAGGAAATTCCCTGAAGCCCCAATCCTAGTGCTAAGACGATGCCCCAGACACGCGCATGAAACGCCCCATCCATGGCCACTGCCCCCTGGTCGCTACAACCACTTGACCAATTTCCATAATTGGGCATCGCGCGTGCCGGCCGGCTGCGGTTGCCCGCAGGTTCTGGTCCTCGCGCAGCAAGAGAAGAGGCCCCACACCGAAATGCATAGGCGCACACTGCCCCAACCGCGGAATCCCACCCACTCTCTGGATATCGGAATCCTGCGAACTCCAGCCAAGCCAAATCGTCGCACTGCGATCCGCTCGATCGGGTGCCCCGCGGCACAATCAGCATAGTCAGCCTGCTTTCACAAGCCGGCTGTGGAGCCTGTGTCAGTACTCCATTGCGAACCCGCCGTAGAAGGTCCGGCCAGGCTCGGCGGGCAGGGAGTTGATCAACTGGCGGTCGAACTCGGGGTGGTCGATCCGTTCGTTCAGCAGGTTCTGGATCATGAACTGCAGCCGCATCGACCGGCCGGTGTGCCAGTGGAACCGGCGATCCAAGTCCAGCGTTGCGTTCAGGCTCATCAGATGGTACGCCTGCGGGACCCGATTGACCACGGCGGCCGTGGGGTTGGCGGTCGGTTTGCCGAAGAAGGTGTCGAACAGTCCGACGTTCAAGCCGCGGGGGCTGTTGTAGGCCAGGCCCATCTTGGCCATCCAGTTTGGCGTGAGGGTGACGTTATGATCGCTGTTGCGGACGTTGTTCTGATAGGTAACCGAGCCGAGCCACCGCCATTGCTTCGAGAAACGCCACTGGTTTTCAAGCTCGACGCCCTGGAATTTCATTGAGCCGATGTTTTCGTAGGTCTGCGGCGCCACGCCGACTCGGGTGATCATGTTGAAGTAGTCGCTTTGGAAAAACGTGGCGGCCATGCGGTAATCGTCCGTGTGGTAGGCGACCTGCAAATCAAATGTCTGGATCAACTCGGGCGACAAATTGGGATTGCCCACCAGAATGCCGGGAACGTTCGCGGATCGCTCGACTTCATAGGGCGAGCGGAAGGCCTGGCCGTAGAGGAACTTAACGGTCCATTGCGGGCTGAGCGAGGTGATGACGCCGGCGCGAGGGACGATTCCTCCGCATACCTCGCCGGGCATGTTGCCCTGCAGTCCGCCGACCAACTTGAGCCAGTCGGTGACTCGGCATTCCGACTGCATGTAGACGCCGTACCAGACTTCGTTGAACGCCCGCCCCGCATCCATGCCGTTCATCCGGGTAACGCCTTGGTGGATGTCCGCCAGTCCGCCGATCATCACGTCGAGTTTCGGTGTCAACTTGGCACGGTACATACCTTCCAAAAGAAAGCTGTTGGATACCGGGATGAAGGGGATCTCGTTGCCGGGTGTTGATATGGCGCTAGGAAAGACGACCAGCGAATAGTTATAGGTAAAATCGATCTTTACACTCTGGCGGTCGTCCAGTTCGCGATAATATCCCAGATCAACGAACACGTTTTGTCCGTTGATCCAATACGCCGGCCACGTAGGCGAGGAACCCATGGTCGTTTCGGTGGCGTTGGCGACGAAAACGTTGGCCGTGAAGCCCTTGTTGCGATACATGGCGAAGGCGCCGACATTGTCTTCGCCGTAGAGAACAGTATCAGTCGTGGCGGGAGCCGGGCCGGGCGGGTCTTCCGACGTGGCGGTAAAGGGCCAGCCCTTGCCGCGGGAGTAGGTTGCCCCGCCGAAGACGCCCTTGGTCTCATTGCCATTGCCGGCGGCAAGAGAGTACGACTGCCAGCCGTACGATCCCACCAACTCGCTCGCATGAACGGTTGGTTTTTTGGGATTCTTCGTTACAATATTGACGACGCCCACATAGGCGTTGCTTCCGTAGAGGGCCGATCCGGGACCACGGATGACTTCGATACGTTCGATGGTCTGAAGGGGAAACGCCGTGTAGATCGGAAAGTTATTGCCGCCGCTGATAATGTTGCGGATCGGCCGGCCGTTGAGTAGAATGAGCACATGGTTGTCGATTTGCGTGCTCAGGTCACCGCGCATGGAGATCCGGTTGCGACGATACAGGTAGCTGCCCGTCATGTAAACGCTGGTTGCCCGCTCCAATACCTCATAGAGGTTCTTCGCTCCGAACTCCTCGATATCCTGGGCCGTGATGACGTCGACGATGCCGGGAGCCTCGGAGGCCTTTTCGGGCGTCTTCGAGACAGCTTCGACAATTGGATCGGTCAACGTCGGCTGAGCCACGCGGACCTTCGACAAAGACTCGAGGTCCATTTCGGCCAGCGCGGCTGCCTCAGCATCGCCCGGTTTTTTATCCGTCGACTCAGCCTGGGCAGGTGGAACCACACTGCTTGGCAACGGGGCTGGTGCGATACTTTGGCCCGAAGAAACACCCTGCATCCCCAACAGCAGGGCCAAGACGATGCCCCAGACGCGCACGCGAGACGAACCATCCATGGTCGCTGCCCCCGATCGTTGCGATTTTTTACCCAACACCCCGCAGGGCATATGATCTGCCCGCGGAGTCCCTTTATCGCGCGGTATGAGAAGAAGCCCCAGCACAGAAATGTGCAGGCGCAAACTGTCCTAACCGCAGAATCCTGAGTGTTTTAGGTATCGGAATACCCTACTGTGCGGCAAAGGCCAATTGGCATTTCCAGATGCGCTCAAAAGGGGGGCCCTGTGGTGCAACTGGCACGACCAACCAACTTTAACAGCGTCTGGTTCACCAGGGGGGCCTCCAGGCTGGCTGATCCCCACCACCAGTTCTTTCAATGGCTTGCTTTACCCGAGGGCACCTGACAAAATAGGTGGCATCGGAAGGCAATCCCTGCGAGTTCAGTGGATGCTACGATCCCTTCTGGGAGGGGATCGCCGGGCAAGCTGCCCGGCTGCACGCTGCCCCCCTTTCCCCATCCCAATTTGACGACCACGCCGACGACGAGCCTACCAGACTTGCCAGGTCCCCGAGTCCTTAGAGAAAAGAGACTTGCGCGGAACGTCTGTTCGTTCTTTGCCGTGCGTTCGTCAGCGATGCATCTGTCTTGAAGGAGACCATCATGAGAAGCGGACTGTCTCTCGCCCTGTTGTTGGCCTGGAGTGGCCTCATCCCGTGTCCCCGCGCGGCAGCCGAGGCGGACGTGCCCAACGTGGCCGTGCTCCGGCCCGCGCAAGAGACGCGCATGTCCAACGCCGGCTGGGCCTACGACCGCTACAGCGATCTGGAAAAGCTCGATGCTCACAAGAAGATGACAGTGGCCGACCTCAAAGGCCCGGGCATCATCCATTGCATTCACTCCACGCGGCACCGGCCCGAGGAGCTGCTGTCCCGGGGCATCGTCCTGGAGATCTACTTCGACGACGCCAAGGAGCCGGCCGTGCATTGCCCGTTGGCCGATTTCTTCGGCGACGGCTGCAACGGCCAGAGCATGGACTTCAGCACGAAGTTCATCGAATGCGCCCCATTTAGCTACAACGCCTACTTCCCGATGCCGTTCAAGACCCGGGCGAAGGTCATCCTCCGCAACGACACCGACAAGAACGCGATGAACTACAGCTTCGTCGAGTGGGAACCACTCAAGAAGTGGGACGACAAGCTGGGCTACTTCCACGCCACCTACCGCCGCGAGTGCTTTCAGCTCACGCCGAAAACGGACAAGGAGTTCTTCTCCGTCCAAGGCAGCGGGCACCTGCTCGGGCGGCAGTACAGCGTCGTTACCGACGAACCTTACTTCCACCATTTCATGATGGTCATGGAAGGCAACAACGAGGTGGATATCGACGGCCAGGCGCGGCGTTTGGACTACCTGGGCACCGAGGACTCGTTCACCTTCAGTTGGGGATTTCAGAAACCGTTCATCGGCCGCTACGCCGGCATGACGCTGGTGAAGCCCCAAGGCCCCGCGATGTTGTCGGTCTACCGGTTCCACGACTACCAGCCGATCCGCTTCAACAAGTCGTTGCGTTGGAGCATCAACTGGACGAAGGAACGGCTCCACACCAAGCGGCCCGGTTGGCTCAAAGCGGTCGCCGACGGCAATGCCTGGGTCGACTACGCCACCGTCTACTACTGGTATCAGGACCAGCCCGGCGGATTCAAGCACCAAGCCATGCGCCCCGTCGCCCAACGGAGCCGGCCGATGCTGAAACCGGAGAAGGCGGAAAAGCCGGCAGCGAAAGAGTCGGTGGAGAAGAAGTAGCGCCGGAGATTGGCTAAGACTTGCGCCAAATCCCCTCTCGTTCAGCTATGCCACCCCTTAGAGGTATTGGCAATATTTGCCAACCGTGCTAGACTTGGGATAAGGACAGGAGGAATGCGGTGATGCCTACGCGCAATGTAAATCTGACGAGCCATTTTGACCAGTTTGTCGCAGCCCAGGTGAGTTCAGGGCGGTTCAAGAACGCCAGCGAGGTCATGCGAGCTGGGCTCCACTTGCTCGAACAGCAGCACCACGAAGAGGAGGGAAGACTGGCTTTACTTCGCACGCTTGCTGCCGAGGGATTTGGCGATCTAGATCAGGGACTGGGAACTACTGTCAGTGACCAACAGCAGCTTGAGGATCTAGTCAGGAAAATTGGACGCCGCGCTGTGGAAAGAATCCAACGTTCTTCTTCAAACGGCTGATTGCATGCCCGTCTTCGTCCTATCACGCCTCGCTGAGACGGATATCGAGTCGATCCTCATGTGGACCCAGGAACGCTTCGGCGAAGCTGGTAGGCTTCGCTATGAAGCGCTTCTGATCCGGGCCATCCTCGACGTGGCAGAAAATCCTCATCGTGCTGGATGCCAGAATCGCCCCGAAATCACAGCAGATGCTCGGACCTATCATCTCTGGCACAGCCGAAACCGTGTGGAAATAAGCACCGGCCGCGTTCGCCACCCTCGACATTTCCTTTTATATCGAACTCGCGATGACGGTCAGGTCGAGATTGCCCGCGTCCTCCATGACAGCATGGATCTTGTCCGGAATCTGCCAGAGGACTATCAATCAGGAACGGTTAGCGAGACCGAAACGTAGTTATCTTGAGCTGCAATTCAAGGGCAGATGTCTCCTGCCCCTCGATTGCATTCTGCTCTACTCCTTGGGCACCTTCTTCCAGTCGTTCAGGAAGCGTTCGATGCCCAGGTCGGTCAGGGGGTGGTCGTAGAGCTGCTTCATCGTGGCGAAGCCCATCGTGCAGATGTCGGCGCCGATCAGGGCCGCTTCGAGCACGTGCAGCGGATGGCGGATCGAGGCGACGATGATCTCGGTCGAATAATCGTAGTTGTCGTAGATCGCCTTGATCTGCTGGACGATCTCCATGCCGGTGTGGCCGATCGCGTCGAGCCGGCCGATGAACGGGCTGACGTAGGTCGCCCCGCACTTGGCCGCCAGCAGGGCTTGCAACGGCGAAAAGACCACCGTGACGTTCGTCTTGATTCCCTCAGAGTTGAGCTGCTTGACGGCCGTCAGACCGTCGCACGTGATGGGCACCTTGACCACGACGTTGTCGGCCTTGGCGGCCAGCTCCCGGGCTTCCCGGACGATCCCTTCGGCGTCCTCAGCGATCGTCTCGAGACTGACCGGCCCCTTGACCGTTCGCAGGATCTCCTCATAGACCTTCTGAGCAGACTTGCCCGTCTTCGAGACGTGGGTCGGATTCGTGGTGACTCCGTCCAGTATGCCCCAGCGGTTGACCTCGGTGATTTCCTCGATAAGAGCCGTATCGACAAACAGCTTCATGGCGTTATCCCCTAGAATTGGTGGTTTCCATGCTGGGCCGGCTGCCCAGTGCACGCGGCATGCGTCTGACCGGGTGGATTCTAGCGCGCCGGGCCCACGGCGTCGAGATGAACCTGCCAGGATCTTCCTTGTGTATTGGGGTAAAAAAGACTAAAGCAGTTGTCCAAAATTACTCCCCTCTCCCTTTGGGAGAGGGGCTGGGGGTGAGGGCGTGTTGTATTGGGAAATGGGAAGTTGTTCTTGGACCACTCCTTGGCGGCCGTTTTCAAGTTCCCGGCAACCCGAGGCCCTTGCCTGGCCGAGTCTTTGTGGTAGGCTGGATGAGATCGGCGGGCCGCCATAGGGGTCCGCCGGCGGTACGGCGTCCGGCCGCATCCCGATGGTGGGTATAGCTCAGCTGGTTAGAGCACTGGATTGTGGTTCCAGGAGTCGAGGGTTCGAATCCCTTTACCCACCCCTTCGACTTGGACGGTTCGGGAGATCCCGGCCGTCCTTTTTTTATATCAAGCGCCCCCAACGGGCCTTTCTTCCGTACCTATCTGGTGCGCCGGCGCCACAGCAACGTCAGACCGCCCAGGGCCAGAAGCACCAGTGTGCTCGGCTCCGGCACGTTGTACTCGACCACATAGGACAACACGCCGTCATACATCGGGATGTCGTTCCACGACGGCTCTTGGTTGTCCGTAGGGTCGTAGAAGTACTGGAGGTAGTGCTCGTTGTTGTTGTAGTTGTTCGGTTCGCCCGGG
>JAFGFF010000441.1 GCA_016931075.1 Pirellulales bacterium
AAGCAACGCCTTCTCGCCAAACAACTAACGCCCATAAACCTCAACACCTAGTGAACGGCGTTGGGTGGCACTGGCGTCTCGCCAGTGTTGGCGCAAGGGCACTGGCGAGACGCCAGTGCCACCCTGCTATGGTTCTTATTAGGCCCGTGGAGTGCCAAATCGGACGATTGTCGGCGGCGGGTCGCCATGGTAGCATGGTCGGCGGCGATGGCGGAGCATACCGGGACGAGCATGATACTGGCGAGTGGAGACGATAATGATTGGCAAAGAACGAGTTAGGGCGGCGATTTCGTTTGGGATAGGCATCCTTCTAGTTGCTCTGGTATTGGCAAGCAGTGGCTTCAACGCGGTCGCGCGGGCGGACGTGCTGACCGACGTGCCGCGGTTCGTGCCGGGGAGGAGTTTTTCGGCCAGTTCGGTGAACTTGGGCAAGGACGGGCTGCCCGACCCGGCGGCCAACGGGGATTGCCACAGCATCGTCGAGCCAGGCGAGAAGGTCGTCATCGCCGATCTGAAAGGGCCGGGCGTCATCACGCATATCTGGTTCACGATCAACCAGTTTACTACCCTGTTCGGCGAGCCGCCGCGAGGGCGTGCACGAGGGAGGGAGGTGCTGATCCGCATTTACTACGACGGGCGTGAGAAGCCGGACGTCGAAGCGCCGTTTACCGACTTTTTCGCCCAGCCGTTCGGCAAGCACGTGGCCGTCAACAGCGCGCCGGTCATCGTCGAGGACGGCGATTCGTACAACTGCTACTGGCAGATGCCGTTTCGCAAGTCGGCCCGGATCGAGGTGGTCAACCAGAGCAAGAAGCCGCTTCGGGCGTTGTTCTACGCGGTCGATTGGATCAAGCGGGAGTCGCTGCCGAAGGACACGATGTATTTTTGTGCCCGATACCGGCAGGAGTTCCCGACGAAGCTCGACCCGACCCGGCCGGACAGCGAGTACCTGATCCTCGACACCGAGGGCGCCGGCTACTACGTCGGCACGGTCCTTTCGGTCCGGTCGCGAAGCCCCGACTGGTTCGGCGAGGGCGACATCCGCATGGCCGTCGACGGCGAGAAGGTCCCCTCGATCTGGGGCACGGGCACGGAGGATTACTTCCTGTCGGCCTGGTGTCTGAAAGAATGCTCGACGCCCTTCTTCGGCACGACCTACTTGAGCCACAAGGCCCAGGACGTCGGTCAGATGTCGTCCTGCTACCGCTGGCACATCCGCGACCCGATCGTGTTCAACAAGGGCCTGCGCGTCTCGGTCGAGATGATGGGCTTTACGAACGCCGACGAGAACCCGGAGCACAACCCGCGAAAATACGACCAACGCGAGGACGACGTGTGCAGCATGGCCTACTGGTATCAGATCGGCCCGAGCAAGCAGTTCGCCCGCACGACCACGGCCGAAGAGCGCAAATACCCGTGCCTCGATCCGATCATCGCCTGGGGCAAGGATTTCGCCGGCGAGAAACACCACGGCCGAGGCGAAGCCAAGATGTGGGGCCCGCAGTGGTACTGGGACACCGACCAGGTGCTGAAGTTCGTGCCCGAGTCGATGGAAGACTCGTGGATCGAGCTTTCGTTCGAGGTGAAGAAAAAAGAGCCCTACCGGCTCATCGCCGTGCTGGAGAAAGCGCCCGACGGGGGCATTTACCAGCCCATTTTCAACGGTGTGAAGATCGGCGAGCCGATTGACCTGTACGCGCCGAAGCCGCTCTATCAGAAGCAGCCCATGGTCGACGACATCAACCTGATGGACTTCTGGCCCGAGCCGGGCAAGTACACCATGCGCCTCGAATGTGTCGGCCGCAACCCCCGCTCGAGCGGCACGTCGATCGGCGTCAACTCCGTCCGTCTCCGCGAACGCCGCCCCCGGGCCAAACAGGCCGAGTTCCTGAAGGATTACGACTGGCGCAAAAAGCCGGTGCTGATCGACTTCCGGGTGAAGGAGTTGCCAAAGTAGGACGGCACGCGACCACGACGGGGCGTGGCCCTCCAGGATTGTCACTCGGCGAGGTAATACCCGGCCGAGAAGTACCCGACCCAGTGGCCGAGGGTGCGGGCGGAGGTGGGGCCAAGGCCGGGGACCTTCAGGGGCGAGCGGCTGTCGGTGTAGCTGTCGCCGTAGAGAAACGGGCGGCCGGTGAGACGTTTACCGGGCGAGAGTTTTGCGACCAGGTGGTCGACGGTCAACAGGCCGAACGGGATCGTGTATTGGCCGCACCAGACGACCTCGCCGTAGTCCTTGAAATGCTGGCCCCAGAGTTTTTTGGACAGACCCCGCAGCTTCGCGGTGGTAATTGGACCTTCAAGATAGGTCTCGACGAGCTGCCGGTCATGGGCCACGGCTTTTCGATGGGCCGCCGCGCCTTCGCCGAAGTGAAGGTTACTAAAATCCTTGCCGTAGTGGTTCGCGTCGGCCGAGATGAGGATAAAAAGGTCCTTGCCGAGCGTCAGGTTGTTCTCCTTCATGTAGGCGGCCAACGCGTCGGCCAGTTGGGTCGAGACGGCGTCCATCTTGTCAAATGGCATGGCGGTGACCAGGATAGGCGTGATCCGCACGTCCTTTTGGGCGTGTTGCAGGAAGGGCAGCAGGCCCTCGATCGAGTGGTCCATCCGATGGGCCTCATCGCTCGTCATGCAAACCTTCGGACCGAGCCGCTTCTGGAGATACCCGCGCAGCGGAGAAACCCGGATCTTGCTGTAGGGTCCCTGCCAATCGGCATGGGTGTCGAAGATCAGCTTATCCTGTGGCTGGCCCAGCTTCTCCCGCGTCTTTCGATGGGTGACGCCGAAAAGGACGACCTCCGGCGCGGAGATCTTCTGAAACAACGGATAGTAGGCCCGGCCCCCGTCACGGTAGTCGACGTGAGGCGAGATGCCCGCGACCAACGGCGGCAGGTCGTCGGGCGTTTTAGCTGTGTGCTCCTTCAAATACTCAACAAACTGGTCCATCCGCGGCCCGTCCCAGCAGTAGCTGGATTGATTCAGGATGGGCCGTGCCTCTTGGGCATGCAAGGGAATCGCCATGCATATCAGCACGACGGACACGATCAAAACGGATAGACTCTTCATGGATCTGACTTCTCCCATGCTAAGGCCAGGCACACAAGACGTGGGCAACCACTGACCGACACGTTCACGCTCGCCTTGATTATACCGTGGCGGCCTGGGATTTCTGCGCGTTGGAGAGAGGACCAAGTAACGTCCCCATGATCGGCAGCAGGTGGGAGTTCGCCGACGATTCGCCGGCACCTCTAGAGAGGGGACATTTGCAAGCGGAGGGGCGCTGCCTTCGGCGTCTGGCAATCGATCGTGCTGCCGATGAACCTGTCAGGCACGGCCTAACCTACCGGATTCGTTGCACGACACGGATTTCCGCCCGCCCTCACTCGACGGCTGCGCCGCCACCCTCTTCCAAAGGGAGAGGGATGTGAAGAGCTACTTTGCCGGCTCGCCCCAGGGCGCTCCGTCGGAGTTGTCGGACGAGGGCTTGGCGTCGCGCGAACTGCGGACAAGGTCCACGTCGGTGATGATTACGTCGGCGATCGCCTTCATGTCGAGCGTCTGGTTGATCTGCTCGCGGATTCGCCGCTTCAGCTCGCCCAGGGTCGGGTCGGCGAAGTCGCCGCCGTGGGCCTGACGGAACAGTTCTTCGAGGTCTTGCTGCACGCGGAACTTATGCTTCTCGAGAAGCTCGCGGACCTTCTCGTCCTCCTGCGGGATGGGGACGACGTACAGCGAGAAACGCGCCGAGTCGAGCCAACTTCGCTCGGCCGGATTCGGCGCGAACGAAAACGGTCCAAGGCTGATCTCGTACGTGTTGTTTGCGTCGGCCTGGACCTTAATCGTATGTAAGGCCAAACCCCCGCCTTGCACAAGCAACAACGCTACGATAAGGACCACCAGGACCTGGGGGCTGAACAATCGCTTCAGGAAGCCGCCCGTTTTCTTTCTCGGGATATCCAGTTCCGCGGACACCTCGGGCGATCCAGCAGCGGAACCTTCATCCTGCGGTCGGTTTGCTTGTTCTTCGGCCATGCCTGCTCTCGACGTGCGTGGTCAGATGGGAATACACGCCCCGCGTCGGGAAATTCGTGCCCCCTGGCAGGGAATCGGGTACAGGACGTACCCTGAGCAAGTGTAGCTCACATCCCGGGACCGGAGACGAGCCAGGCCGGCTCCTCAAACAACCCGATCGAGGGGAAATGGAGGAGGTCAAGAAAAAATGGGGGCCTCTGACGAGCCGCATCCACAGCGGCCAAGCCAGGCAGCAAGGGCAAGGTAACCGCCTGACACCTTTTTCGTCAGAGGCCCCACGGGCCAGCACGTTTAATGTCGCCTGCCTCGGCAGGCGACTTTCTCTTAATGCACGCCCCGTGCCATTTCAGAAACCGAACTGAAAGTTTCTCAGGAGAGAATCTGTAAGTCTTTGCAATTAAGCGTTTTACGAAATCTGTTGAAATCGAGGGCAAGGCCTCGGTCTCGGGAAGATCGCAAAAGGGGCCCTGTAGCGTTTTGCTGCAATTGTGCTGAAACGATGCCGCACTCGACCTGCCAGCTTGGGATTGCCCCCCTTGGGCAAAGGCCGACACCTGGCCGGGCTGAAGAACGATTCCTATACTCGGGGCGTAAGAGTACGGGGGGATTCTCGGATTCGAACCCGACTTGCGAGCCGGCTTACCCCCCACCGGCATTACTTGCTAACCCTGTTTGAGCCCACGGACGCCCCGTCGAGATGCCCCACGAGACGTATCCAGCCGACGACGCAAGGTCCGTGCTTATTTCGGTCAATCCGAAAGCAGGCGCCGGCTCGGCCCGACAACAGGTGGACCGATTAGCCGCCTTGCTCGCCGACCGTGACTTCGACACGGAAATCCTGACCGATCTGGACGAGCTTTCGCGTCGCGCGGAGGCGCTTCAAGCAACGGGGCGGCTTCGGGTGGTCGTCGGCGTGGGAGGCGACGGCACGGCTGCCGAGATGATCAACCGGACTCCGCCCGGCACGCCGGTAACGTTGCTGGCGGCGGGCACGGCCAACCTGCTTGCCCGACACCTCGGGTTGGAGCCCTCGCCCGAGGCCATGTGCGAGACAATCGTCCGGGGTCGGATCCTTCGCCTGGACGCCGGGTTGGCCAACGGACGGCTGTTCAGCCTGATGATCGGCTGTGGTTTCGACGCCGAGGTGGTGGCGCGACTCGATGCTTTGCGAACAGGACATATCGGAATACACAGCTACGTTCGTCCCATCTTGTCGGCGATTGCCCGTTACGGGTATCCTGAAATGAAAATCGAGTGGCTCGACGCCCAGACGTCCGCGCCGTCGCGGTCCGTGGGCCGGTGGTTTTTCGGGTTCAACTTGCCGTGCTACGCGATGTTGCCCGGACTGGGGGCTGGGGCCGACGCCACCGACGGCCTGCTGGACACCCGCGTGTTCGGGCGCGGCTCGCTCTGGCGCGGCCTTCGCTACGTTTGGGCGGGGCGAACCGGACGGTTCGACCGGATGGCTGACTGCTCGGCGCGGCGGACGCGACGGGTGCGAATCACGGCAGACGAGGAAGTGCGTTTTCAGTTGGACGGCGATCCGGGCGGCCTGTTGCCGGTTGAGGTCGAAGTCCTTCCGGGACGGATGACCATGTTGGTTCCCCCGACAGATTAGGAGTCGAACGTCTAGCAGCCTATAGAAAAGAGGACAGGGTGCCATGCTCCACGCTTGCGTGGGCATGTGAAACCTCGTAAAGCTGAGAAAACATGCCCACGCAAGCGTGGAGCATGGCACCCGGAGCCGAGAAATCCACTTTTTCAACAGGCTGCTAACAGAGACTACAAAGGAGTGACCACCCGTGCCGAACAATCCCGCGACAATCGGTCCCTATCGCTGCGGACGAGGACAGCCGCTGCTGGTGATCGCCGGCCCGTGCGTCATCGAGAGCGAGGACCTTGTTCTGACGATCGCCCGGCGTCTGGCCGAGATCGCCAAAGAGCTTTCGATCCCCCTGATCTTCAAGGCGTCGTTCGACAAGGCGAACCGGACGAGCATCGAGTCGTTCCGAGGGCCGGGGCTGGAGCGAGGATTGGAGATTCTCGCCCGAGCGGCCGAGGCGTCGAGCCTGCCCGTAACGACCGACCTGCACGAACCGTCCCAGGCCGCGCCAGTGGCCGAGGTCTGTTCATTGCTGCAGATTCCCGCCTTCCTGGCGCGTCAGACTGATCTGTTGGTGGCAGCGGCCAAGACGGGGCGTCCGGTCAACGTGAAGAAAGGCCAGTTCATGGCCCCCGACGACATGCGGCACGTCGTCGGCAAGCTCGAGGCGGCCGGCTGCCAGGACATCCTCCTGTGCGAGCGGGGTTCGTTCTTCGGCTATGGCCGGCTGGTCAACGACCTGAAGGCCATCCCACAGATGCAGGCCTTGGGACCGCCGGTCGTGTTCGACGCCACGCACAGCGTCCAGGAGCCCGGGGGCTTGGGCAGCGCGACCGGGGGCAATCGGGCGATGGTGGAGCCGCTTGCCCGGGCCGCCACCGCCATCGGCGCCGACGCCCTCTTTTTTGAAACCCATCCCGATCCCGATCACGCCCGCAGCGACGGTCCGAACATGATCCCGTTGGACGAGTTCAGCCCGATGCTGTCGCGATTGATTGCCGTTCGCCAGACCGTGGAGAAATTCTCGTGAAGACAACGTTTCCTCAAAATCGTCCTGTTCCCGCCGCGCGCGCCGGCAGTCGATCGTCCCTTGCATGGCGCCGGCTGCCCGTGGTGCTGGTTGCCCTGCTGATCGTCCTGCCCGCCGGTTGCAAGAAGTCGTCCGAGATGGGTCTCGATCCGGGCGAATCGGTCGATTCGACCCAGTTTGACGAGAACCACTTCCGCCTGGCGGTCGGCAACTTACAACATCTGGACGAATCCGGCGCCGACCAGTTGCGTCAATCGATCATCACTCGCCTGACCCAATGGATCTTGCACCAGAGCGTGCCGGCCGACTGGAAACCCGATCCGCTGGTGGATGCCTTGCCGGAGCCCCTGAAATCGCTGCCATCGATGAAGACGCTGGACAAGCTCGTGTTCTCGCGCGATGACGGCTACTCGCTCGAAGAGGCCGTCTGGGCGAGGGATGTCGCGAAATGGGCAGGCCAAGAAAGCCCGAGCGACCTGGCCAAGGCCGAGGCACTGTTCGACTGGGTCGTGTGCAACATCCAACTGGAAAGAGAAGGGCTGGTTGACGGCGTTCCGCGGCAGCCATGGGAAATTCTACTGTTCGGGCGAGGGACGGCCGTCGAGCGGGCGTGGGTCTTTCTCCTCCTGGCCGCGCAACAGCGAATCGACGCCGTGGTCTTGGGCTTGCCGCCGGAAAAGGATTCCGAAGGCAAGGGGCTTGAATCCTGGGCAATCGGCGTGCTGGCCGACGGCAAGGTGTACGTGTTCGATCCGGCCTTGGGGCTGCCTATCCCCGGACCAGAAGGGCCTCAGAGTGATAAGAACGGCCGACTGGTCATCCGGCCGGCCACGTTGGATCAACTTCAGGCCGATCCGGCGCTGCTCGGGCGACTGGCGCTAGATTCTGAGCATCCCTATCCGGTGGCGCCACAGCGGCTGAAGGATGTCGTGGCGTTGATCGCGGCTTCTCCATCGAGCCTGTCCGCCCGGATGGCGTTGGTCGAATCGAAGCTGGCCGGCAAGGACAAGGTCCTCTTGACAGCCCATCCGAGTCGTCTTGCCGAGCGGCTCAAAGATGTGCCCGGGCTGAAAGAGTCCCGGTTGTGGCGCCATCCGTTCGAGTCGCTCAAAATTCGTGCCGAGCGGTTGGCCGACGTCGCGGCGGCCGACGAAGCGGCCATGCTGCCGATGGAGGTCGGCAAGGATAGTCCGCTCTGGAAGGGTCGCCTGCTCCAACTTCGCGATAAGCTGACCGGCGAGCACAGCGCGACGGCCTTCTACCAGCGTGCCCGGCCGTCCCCGCGCAAGCTCATCCGGATTCGCGAAAAAGCTTTGGAATACCCGACGCCCGAAGGCGTCGCCCGGGCGAAGCACCGTTACAAAGCCTATGAGCAGGCCAAGATTGATGCGAGCTACTGGCTGGGCCTGGTTGAAGTGCGGTTGGACAACCTGGACGCGGCCGAGGACTATTGGGTCTTTCGCAGCGCCAGCGGAGGCGAGGGTCCGTCCTGGGCCGCGGGGATCCGCTACAACCGAGGCCGGCTGATGGAACTGCGCGGCGAACCGAAGCGAGCGGCTGAGATCTACGCCCAGGACACCCAGCCCGACTCCCCCACCCGGTACGGCAATCAACTCCGCGCCCGTTGGCTCGAAGAAATTCGTCCCAAGACGGCGATCCTGGGCGATCCCACGGCAGAGAAGAAGGAAAAGGAATAGCAACTGAAAGAGGAGACTTCTGTAGGGAACGCCCTCTGTGGCGTTCCGGTTTTGAAGGCGACAATCCTGCTGAAACCGTAGGAACGCCACAGAGGGCGTTCCCTACAGGGTGTCGATTGGCTATTCATGTCAGGCACAGCCTGACCTACGAGCTTATCTTCGCAATCGTGGTGACACCAGATCGACCAAGATGAGTTGGAGGGCCACGCTCCGTCGTGGCCGGGCGCACCCGAGGACGCGGCCACGACGGAGCGTGGCCCTCCAACTCTTTTTAGCCACTCTCGATCTCAGGCCGTTTCGCGCCGGGTGAGGTCGAGGACTTCGATCCGCAGGCGAAGAATGCGGCGGCGGGTGGCTTCGAGGACGGTGAGCCGGACGTTGTCTTGCATCCACTGCTCGCCGACCTGGGGCACGTAACCCAGGCCGCTGAAGACCAGGCCGCCGATCGTGTCGAAGTCGCCGTCCTCGGGCAGCTTCAACGAGAGCCGTTCGTTCACTTCGTCAATGTGGACGTTGCCCAACGCTTCGGCCACGCCTTCGTCGAGTTGCCGGATGCCGTCGACAAGGTCTTTGTCGTATTCGTCGATGATCTCGCCGACGATCTCTTCGAGGACGTCCTCCATCGTGACGATGCCGGACACGCCGCCGTACTCGTCCAAGACGACAGCCATGTGGTGCCGGGTGCGCTGAAATTCCTGAAGCAGCACGTCCAGCGGCTTGGTCTCCGGGACAAAGTAGGGATCGCGCAAGAGTGACGTCCAAGGCCGGTTCGGCTCGGACGGCCCTTTGGCCAGCTCGGGCAACAGGTCCTTCGTGTAGAGGATGCCGATGATATCGTCCCGGTTCTTGTCGTACACGGGAATCCGCGTGTGGCTCTGATCGACGACGATGTCCAGCAGTTCCTGCCAACTCATCGACACAGGCAGCGACACCATGTCGGTCCGTGGGGTCATGATCTCGGAAACGTCCAGGTCGCTCAGCTCGATCACGCCTTCGATCATCTCCCGGGCGTCTTCTTCCAAAAGGCCTTCGCGGTGCCCTTCGGTTACGATCGTGCGGATCTCATCCTCGAACGACTCTTCGTCCGGCTCCTCCGGCACTCGCCCGGCCAACCGATGCAGAAGCGTGTCGAAAAACCTCGTGCCGAGCGTCAACGGCCAGAGCACCAGCGCGGCGGTCCGCCACAGGGGCCAGGTGCGATAGACAAACCATGTCGCCCAGAGCCGGGCGAACGCCCAGGGAAGCCAGATCTCGACCGCCACCAGCGCCAGGGCCCCGACGGCCGCGCTGAGAGCCAAATGGGGCCAGTCCGGCGGACTGTTTGCCGGGCGGAATTCGAGCAGCGCCCAAAAGACCACGCTAGCAACCGTCACCGCCGTGGCGATGACCTGGATCGTTTCGGCCGCCATGCCCACCGGTTCGTGACGCCGGAGAATCTCGCCAAGTCGCGTCTTTGCATTCCGGCGGTGGCAGATCTCTTCCAGATCGTGTCGCGAGAAGGACGCCAGCGATCGGGCGCCGGTGGCTGCCAGACACGTCACCGTCAGGCCGGCGATCGCCAGCCAGAAGACCTCGGTGGGGCTCACGGGATTTCGTTTCCTCCAGGGGCCGGGCTATCGTCGGGTTGCCAGTGAGGCTCCAGGCCGAATCGGGCCAGGCAGGCCGCCTCGCGCCGACGCATCTCGGCTTGCTCCGTCGGCATGCCGTCGGCGTACCCGACTAGGTGTAGCGTACCGTGAATCACGTACAACAGCAACTCCTCCTCGGGCGTCCAGCCGTATTGGCCGGCCGAGGCGACGGCCGTGTCGGCGCTGACGATTACCTCCCCCTCCAGCCGGTCCTCCGACCGCTCCAGGACGAAACTCAGCACGTCGGTGGGGTAGTCGTGCCCAAGGTACTTCCGGTTGAGGACCTGGATCGTCGGATCGTCGACCACCGCCAGGCTGATCTCGGCTTCGGCAACGGCCGCCTCGTCCAGGATGCTCCGAATCGCCTCTTCCAGACGCGGGCCGTCAAGGGCCAAGGCGTTCTGCTGGTCGGCAATCTGGATGGCGATCACGGTCGTGAGCGTCCTGTTCAAGCGGTGCGCTGGTCGGGGTACTTGACGCGGCCGTGATAGATGGCCGTGACTGATTTGATCATGCTGTCTTCGATCGTCCGCAGTTCGCGGAGCGTCAGGCCGCTTTCGTCGAACTGGCCGTCCTGGAGCCGGCGTTTGGAGATTTCGCGCACAAGGCTTTCGATTCGGGCGGGCGTCGGCTCGACCAGCGTCCGGCTGGCGCTCTCGACCGCGTCGGCCAACATCAGTACGGCCGCTTCCTTGGTCTGCGGCTTGGGACCGGGATAGCGATACGTGCTCTCGTCGACCGCCTGGGCGTCGGGCCCGTTCTGCTCCTGCTTGGCCCGCTCGAAGAAATAGCCCACCAGGGTCGTGCCGTGGTGCTGCAGGATGAAGTCGATGATCGGCTCGGGCAAGTGGTGCTGCCGGGCGAGGTTGGCGCCGTCCTTGATGTGGGCGATGATGACCAGAGTGCTCATGGCGGGCATGAGCGTTTCGTGCCGATTGGCCTCGTCCCCCTGGTTCTCGATGAAGTAGCCCGGCTTGAGCATCTTCCCGAGATCGTGGAAATAGGCCCCCACGCGGACCAACAGCCCACGCGCCCCGATGGCGTCGGCCGCCGCCTCGGCGATCGTGCCGACGGTGACCGAATGGTTGTAGGTGCTCGGGGCCCGGCGAACCAGCTCTTGCAGCAAGGGATGGGTCACGTCGCCCAGTTCCAACAGGCTCATGTCGGTCAGGACGCCGAAAAGCCGTTCGATCAGGGGCAGAATGCCGTGCATCAAGAACCCGGTCGCCAGGGTCAGGCCGCCGTTGCGCAGAGCGTGTTTCAGCAAGGCCCAACCCAACGGTTGATCCTCGACCAGGCCGACGCCCACGGTCAGGACGATGGCGGCCAGTCCGCTGAACAGGCCGACATACGTCAGCTTGCCCCGGGTTCGGACCCGACCGAGTTGCAGCACGGCCGTGGTGGTCACGCCCATCAGGATGATGAACTCTCCCAAGCCCAGCCCCAGCGCCAGGACCAGAACGAGGATCACCGCCCCGGTTAGGAGCAACGCCAACTCCTGGCGATAGGCGATGGCGACGATCTGACCCAGCAGGAGGACGGGCACGATCTCGGCATGCCACTCTTCGTGGGCGGCCAGTCGGGCGAGGCCCACGGTCAGGACGATCAGAAGCAGCATCACGCTCAGCCGCTTGAGGCTCCGCCAGATTCGAGGCTCTCGATAGTGGAAGTAGAGCGCGCACACGGCAAACAGGCCCAGGATGACGGCCGACACGCCCATGGCCCGCAAGAAGGCGGCGCCCTGGCCTCGTTTTTGTTGCAAGGCCGCGTGTTCCCGCCTCAGGAGATCCAACTGGGCCCCGCGCAGCGGCTGCTCTGCTTTGGCCAGCGTCTGGCCTTTTTCATATCGGATGAAGACCTCGGGCGTGTTCTCGACCGCCTTGGCCCGATTGGCTTCGGTCTTCTTCTGGTCCCACGTCAGGGTACTGCCCAGGTCTGTTAGCTTCTTGTGGAGCCAGGCATAGAGATGTTCGACCAGCTTGGGGGATTTCAGTTGATTTGCCAGGGGAGCCCGAATCGCTTCGCCGTTGCCCAGCAGCACGTCGCTCACCGGCACCAAGGCGGGAACGGCCTGATCGCCTGCCCGATAGACGAGAATCTCTTTCTGGTTCCCCTCTTCCGGCGCCTTGCTCAACAGGCCTTGGCGTTCCAGCGGGGCCAGGGCGTCGGCAACGGCCTTCTCGATGCGAGTCAGATTTTCTTCACCGATGATTTCCTGGCGGAACGCGCGAAACGCTTCCTCGCGAGCTTTCCGGTCCGGAGCGGGGGCGTCGGGAGGCAAAGGCAACTCGAACGCGGTCCACGGCTTCGGATCGACCGCCGTAAAATCTTCCGTCGCCGACAGCTCGAGCAATTGATTGTGCAGCTTCGCCCGAAGCTGAGCGATCCGTTCCGGATCATTTTTATAGACAAGCCGGGCCTGCTTGTACGCCTGCTCCTGAGCGCTCTTGGTCGCGTCCTTGTCCAGCTTTTCGAATGGCGCCCGGGCGTTGATGTCACGCGGCGGCGTGTAGTCGGCGCGGAAGGGCATCGGCGGCGTCCACGCCCGGATCACAATGCACACGATGATTGTCGCCAGCAGGGCCAACCCAGCACGAATCAGCACGCCCCGCTGTCCCAGACCTCGCCACATCTGCCGCAGCGCGCCGGAGGAGACCCCCAGCGCGGCGACGCGTTCGGCGCGAGTTCGTTTGGGTCCGCTTGACGCCATGGCTGGCTATCCCGGGTCAATATCTATATTTTGATCAGCGGCGTTTTGTCCGTCGCCCGTCGTAAGCGTCGACAATCTGCTGGACCAGCGGATGGCGGACGATGTCGGCTGCCGTGAGCCGGACGGCCGCCACCCCTTTGAGTTCCTTCAACCGTGTAATCCCGTCGATCAACCCGCTGCGCGTGCCCGAGGGCAAGTCGATCTGGGTCGTGTCGCCCGAGACGACGATTTTCGAGTTGCTTCCCATTCGCGTGAGGAACATCTTCATTTGGGCAATCGTCGTGTTCTGGGCCTCGTCGAGGATCATGAAGGCGTCGTTGAGCGTCCGACCCCGCATGTAGGCCAACGGGATCACCTCGATGACTTCCTCTTCCCGGTAACGCTTCATCAGGTCATATTCCATCATCTCGCGCAGCGCGTCCAACAACGGGCGGAGATAAGGATTGATTTTTGCCTGTAAATCCCCGGGCAAGTATCCCAGGCTCTCGCCCGCCTCGACGGCCGGGCGGACCAGGACGATCTTGCGAACCCGCTCCTCGCGCAGCGCGGCCACGGCCAGCGCGACGGCCAGGTAGGTCTTGCCCGTCCCCGCCGGACCTACCGCAAAAACCAGCTCGTGCTGGCGGATCGCCGACACGTACCGCGCCTGGCCCGCCGTCCGCGGACGAATCTGCCGCGTCGCGGCCGGTACGTCGATCGTCGGCTGGGGCGGCACGATCCCGTCCACGCCGGTCACCACGGCCAGGGCGTGCCGCACATCGTCCGCACCCAC
>JAFGFF010000442.1 GCA_016931075.1 Pirellulales bacterium
ATAATCTCCTGAACAAGTCCATGTCCAGAAGATCATATACCAAAATCACTTACGTCTCGCCATGTCACTTGGGACAGTAGAACTAGACTTATATAGCTTGTGTCCCCTGTGAAGTCGCACAGATCGTAGAGGGGTTGTTGTTCAATAAACGGGAGCAGCGCAACTAGAAAGCTCCCATGGTGGTGCTTGTGCGATGCGTCCGTGTGTTGCCAGGTCCCAGCGTGAGCGTAACGGTTCGACGCTCCATACGGGAACTGCTTGTACGACGAATGGTAGCTTTGCAGTCCGACGCCGAGCTGTTTGAGGTTGCTGGCGCATTCGATTCGCCGGGCGGCCTCCCGGGCGGCTTGAACGGCCGGCAGGAGCAGAGCGATCAGGATCCCAATGATCGCGATCACCACCAGGAGTTCCACCAGGGTAAAACCGTGTTTCCGACCGGACATGATCTCATCCTTTCGAACAAGGCTCGTTTACCACGTCGCACTCACCCGGCCCGACTCCGTCGCTCGACACTATGCCACCCGACGCAACGTCGATGGTTAGCGTGCTCGAAATCCTGTCGCCACCCCACTAGATCGTGCATTATACATTAAGCAACATTTGGGGCAAGATGCCCAGTTGGGGGATATCAGCCTGAAACAATGGCCAATGAGAAATTGGGAAGGCCGCCGATCCGTGGGAACAAGTGGGGGAGCTGCAGAACCTCCCCTATTCCCGGCGGCCCTCCCGTACTCAAGCCGAGACTGCCAAAAGACGTGCGAGGAGGTCTTTGTGTCGAAAAATCATTAGGAAGGCCGCGGCAACAAACAACAGGAGTCCCGAACCGGGTTCCGGCACACTGGTCGAGCCCCCTGCCTCGGACGTGACGCCCCAATGGGCTGCAAGGATCGAAGCGTCCAGGTCGTCGACTCGACCGTCGTCATTGAAATCACCCTGTGCCCAGCCGCCGTTTTTCAACCAGTTCAACGCCAAAATCTTCGCATCCTCCGCGTTGACCAGACCGTCGCCGTCCGCGTCGCCCGGGACATATCCACCGTAGATTTCGAACTCGTCGATGCAAGTCGCCCCACTGGCGCTCTGCGTAGCAACCATGGGCACAATCAGACGCAGCGCTGTTGCGATCACCGGGTCGAAGCTGTAACGATGGCGGAGCCACGGCTCGCTGAAGTCGCCGTCTTTCGGCACGAGGTAGAACAGCTCGCCGATGTCGATCCAGTCCTCGTCGGGCGTGTAGGCGTTGGCGTTTTCGACCGTCGTGTATTGAAGGACATACATGCCGTTCCAACGGTCCGTGTATTCGGTCGCCTCTCCGCCGTTGTCCCGACCGAAGGCGATTCCGTTGACCAATCGGGCTCCTTCCAGCCGAACGCCTACGAATCCTTCTTCAAGCGTGGGGCTGGGATCCCGGCCGATCCAGCTATAGCTGTTCCCATAGAGACCGTCATTCAAATGGGGAATCGTATGAGGAGAGACATACTGATCCCGGGCGAAGGCCACCGCGCCAGCGGAGGCCAGGGCCAGGTTGTCCGGTCCATACGTGCCACCTTGCTCGACTAGGGTTAATGAGACTTCCGTCGGGGGCCCCGGCAGATCCCGAATCTTCAAAATGGCGTCCAGTGGCAAAGCGGCGCTGGCACAGTAGTTGACCAGTTGGGTATTGCTGCCGTTGACCCATTCATAGATCCCGCGATCCTTGAAATCGTCCACCAGGTCGACGATCGTCTGGTCGGCCAGCGCCGGATCGACCTGATCGAGCGCGTAGACGAACCAGCCGACCGGCGTGGCCCAATAGCCGCCGTTTTGGTATTGGCCTTGCGTGCCGGCCACTTCCCAATACGTTCCCGGCGCGGTGTGTCGGAGCTGGCCTTTTTGGACCAGTCCAGAGTAGTTGTTCTTGAAGTACGTCGCCACGGTCTGTGTCTGCGTCGGGTCGGCCACGCCCAGATAGACGGCGAAGGCCGAGCCCCAGATGTCGGTCTGGTCGTTCTGAACGGTCGCGGCGTGGAAGAGCTGCTGATTGCCCTTCCAAAAAACGTTGCGGATGCTCTGGGCGACCGCTTCCGATTCGGTCGTCCAGGCGGCCTGCTTGGTCGGGTTGCCCTGTGCTTCGTACAGATCGGCAATCTGGCGGGCAGCCTGGACGTAGAGCAGCGAGCTGAACAAGACGTCCCCTTGCTTGCGGACCGTGTCGGTGAAACCGTACGGGCATCGGTCCCACGCCAAGTTCGGATCGATGTAAACCAGGCCTGAGGCGCTGCGTGGCACGGCCGCCATAGCGTTTTCGAGCTTGTTCATATTCGTCGAGTTGATGATGGTCGCGTTGTGCGTCCGCTCATAGGTGTGCCAAGCAACGTCGACGGTGAATTGCGACCCGTCTGCCACCGGGTTGGTCCCCATGCTTCCGAAGCCGGGCTGGTAGATCGGCGTGCCGTCAAATTTGACGCAATCAACACACGCGCCGTCATAACGCTGCGCTCCGAGAAACGTCCAGTAGGCGTCAAGCAATTCTTGATTGGTGAATACCCCGCTGCGTCCTTCGAGCATGTAAGCGTAGTCACGTAGCCAGAATGCTTCGTAGCCGATGCCGACCTGCGGTGGGAAGGCGGTCACTCCGCTGTTCATGGTCCGCTGGCTCGCTCGAATCACCGGCGCCGAGGCCGTGTAATAGAGCCAGGCAATCGCATCGTCGACCTGCGCTGCAGGCACGCGGGCGCCGGCAGTCAAGAGGGCTCCCAAATACAACACAATCGAAGCAACTCGAAGTCTCATACTCTCATCCTAATCTTCCGAGCTCTTCCGCGTCTACAATTCAGTGCGGTACCATTTCACTTGGAAGGAGAAGGCGCAATGGGAACAATATCCAAAAGCAAAACACGACCGTAAAAGCAACCGTCCGGATCGCCGGGGGCCTCCGAGCGGTCGGACTCGGAGGCCCCCGGGACAAGACTGGTGCAATCGGCCGTTTGACTGTTGTCCGTGACACCTGCTCTACCCCAAACGATCATGCGTCAAACGCGGCGCGAGGCGGCATGTGTCATGAACGATGATATTGTGAACGATGTGATTCGAGGTTGGCATAAAATCAAGGGGCGAGGACAGCCCCGGAGCAAGTCCGAGGCCGTCCCCGTCATCCTTGAGAACACATGCCGGTTTTACCCGGTCTTCTTCCGAAGTGCAGCCAATGTCGCCAAGGCGCCCAGGAGGACAATCCAGGCGCCTGGTTCCGGCACTTCGTACACTTCAAACTCGTCGATGCGATTCGCGTGATTGGTTTCATGCGGAGAATTGTAAGTGAAAGGCACAATCAGCCGCACGCCAGTCGCCGTGACAGGATCAAACGTGAAGCGATGGCGCAACGCCGGTTCGAAGAAGTTTTCGCCGCCCGGCTTGATATAGTCGAGGGTTCCAATGGTAACCCAGTCTTCGTCGGACGTCGTCTCGTCAGGATTGGCCACGGTCGTGTACTGCAAAGTGTACTCTTCGTCGTAGCCTTCCTCATAGTAGAAGGTGGTTGCCCACCGGTCTGCATAGTCTCCCTCGACGTTCGCGGAACCGAACGCCACGCTGTCGATCGCGTGCGATCCGTTCAGATTAATGCCGATGAAGGATTTACCGTCCGCATTGTCGTTGTATGCCACCCAGCTATGGGCATTGCCATATTGTCCGTCATTGACGTTGGAGATTTGATGCGTCGGAGGCGCAGGGTAACTCATCGTTCCAAACGCGACGGCGCCCTTGCTGGCCAGGGCGATGTTTTTGTCCACGTCCATTGTGCCCCCCTCTTCAACAAGCGCGAGCCCGCCGCCGTCGAGCACAAGGCCGCTCTCCTGGCCTCCTTGGGGTAGATAGGTGACGTTGGCCGTCGGGCAGATGGCCAGGACTTCGGCAATCCGCGGAGCGTAAGTCCCGCTTTTCGTGAATTCGTAGCGGACGTTCGTTACACCGGTCCAGTTGCCGGTAACCTGCGTCAGGTCAAACCCGGCAATATCATCCGTGTCGGACGTGCCGATCAAGCCCACCGAGGTGAATCCGGAGCCCTGGTCAACGAAAAACTCGACCTGCGAGACGGTCCTGTCGGTGTCGGGGAACGTACCACCGCTATCCCCTGAAGGCACATAGGCCTGCAAGGCTGTCAGGTCATACGCTCCACCCAGGTCCACATCGATTTGATAGGGTTGCGTAGTGTCGAACAGTAGGAAATGAACACGGTCGAAATAGTCTCTAGACGTTGGAAGAGCGACCGAAATCCGATCGTCGATCGTAAAGGAGGGATCCACGCCCGGATTGCCTGGCGCCGTGGCGGTGCCAAGTTGGGCCACGTTGTGCGGATCGTTTAGGACCATGACCTGTTGGGCTTGAACCGCGGTCGCCGTCAACAGCAACAACCCGAACATTAAGAGCCCCAATCTACCTGCAACCATAGTTGTTCTCCCTAGAGTTGAAGTGAAACTACGTTAGCCAATTCTTCAAAAGGTTGCCCATTCTCGGGAGGTTCCTATTGAACATGCCTCAACGACGCCGGAACCGAAGCAGCAGCCCCGCCAAGGCGGCACTGAGCATGAGGCCCCATGTCGTTGGTTCGGGCACGCCGATGGCGTCCAGGCTGCCCGTCCAATTGGCGGCCAGGATCGACGCATCCAGGTCGTCGACCACGCCGTCGTAATTGAAATCGCCAGCCGTCGGGTGCTCGCCTTGGGTTACCGCGTTGAGCCAGTTGGCCGCCAGCACCCGGGCGTCCACCGCGTCAACGTCGTTGTCGCCGTCCGTATCGCCTGGAATCCAGACCACGGAGGACGCCTCGCCGTAGACCTCCAACTCGTCGACACGCTGTGCCCGCCAGCGGTCAGGGAGGGCTTCGGGATCCACCGTATTCGAGACCTCGTTATAGGCGAACGGGCACACCAGTCGCACGCCGGTTGCCTCGGTCACCTCATCGAACGTGAAGACGTGGCGTAGAGCCGGTCGCTCGAAGTTGGGGCCACCGGGCACGATGTAGTCGATCGTGCCGATGGTGACCCAATCTTCGTCCGGCGTGGTCTCGTCTGGATTGGCCACGGTTGTGTACTGTAGCGTGTACTCCGAATCGTAGCCCTCTTCATAGAAGAAGGTGGTTGCCCAACGATCGGCGTATTCGTTCACCGCGATGTCTTCGATGTTCGCGGAGCCGAACGCCACGCTGTCGATATCGAACGTGCCGTTGAGATCAACGCCGATGAAAGACTTGCCGCTGGCGTCGTGCTCGTAGGCGACCCAACTATAGGAATTGCCGTAGAGCCCATCGTTGGCGTGGGCAATGGTATGGGACGCATTGGGGTACGGTGTCGTTCCAAACGCGACAGCGCCCTTGGATGCCAAGGCCAGATTGTCCGCCTCGACCATGCTGCCCCCTTCGGCAATAAGTGTCAGCCCGCCGCCGGAGGCTACCATGCCGGTGGCGCCTTGGGGCGGGAGATTCACGCTGGGACTGATGGCCAACACTTCGGCTACCCGAGGCGCATAGGTCGAACCCGCAGCGGGTTGATAGACGTAGCGAACCCTTTTGACCCCGGTCCATAAGCCATCGACCTTCGTCAGATCGAATCCACCTACATCATCGGTCTCGGCGACAGTGACATAGTCCACATAGTCAAAATATCCATAACCCTGGTCGACGTAGAAACTGACGCTGCCCACCGTACGATCCGTATCGGGAAAGGTACCGCCGGGTCCGTCTCCACCGCAGACATACGTCTGTAGGCTCGTCAGGTCATACGCGTTTTCCCCGAAATCCAACACGACTTCGATATCGCCACCCGCGGTCTCTGGGCTTCCTATATAGTGGACCATTTCGAAATACTGTCGTGAAGTAGGCACAGCATTTGAAACGCGGTTGTCGTTCAGTCGCGGCATGTCCACCCATTCGATTCCGAACTCCAACGCCGATACCGTCCCGAGCATGGCCGCGTTCTGCGGGTTATCCAGTTGAGCAGCCATTTGCGCTTCAACTGTTGTCGATGTTCCCAGAAACAAGAGAATCACAAGACAAGAAACAAATAAAAACCCTTTTCGTGCTCCCATGGCGATACTCCTTTGACCTACTGAAAAGGAATGAACTCTAGCCGAGACGCGACCGATGAGCGACCCGTGGCATCCCGCTCGGCGATAAGAGATACTCCCGCTGGTTGGACTCCGCACAAGGAACGACACCGTTCCATTCGCATGGTCCCTGCAAATTGCAGGCTCCCGGTGGTCGCCCTGGCATCACTTACTTATGCGAACGTCAATACCCTACTCCCTCACTCTTTCCTGCATGTCGGACGGCAGCCAACGTCTGCCCGGCATCCGGAGCGCTTCGACGTTGTCCGATCGATTCATCCGTCATGCAGCCGTCAAGAGAAACAAACTCAGCACGAACGCTGGGTTTCCGTCAACGGCTCATCTCTCGTCAATCCTCCCCACTCCTGCCAGAAACCAATTAGGGCCCCTTCTCGGTTCCGACCCCGTCATGTCGACCCTTTCGACGTGCCAGAAACTCTGTTTGGCCCACCGGGCTTACCGCACCGGCACGACGAGAAAGCGAAACAGCCCAACATCGAGCAAAGCGTTCATGCCGCCCCTCGTTGGAACATTATGCATAATGCATGCTGCCATGATAAGAAGGGCCGGCTTGACTGTCAAGGATCGACCATGAAGAAAACCAGGAAATTGCTCGCATCACCTGAAATTTAAGGCCCGCTATGTCGGGGGGCAGTGATTACGCATAATCCACATATTCGGGGGGAGACGGCAATAGATCTTTGATGCCCACTGGACCCGGGCAGTCGAGTTGAGCGACATGCCTGTCGAAAGGCTCGACACGCGGCGAATGGACACCACTGGAAGGAAAAGCCTTAAGTTGCGTGAGTACGACGATTTGTGTCCAATGATGTCACCCGCGAACCTACGGCATGTGATGTGCTTTCTAGCGTTTGGCGACCTGATCAATAGGACGGTGGGGTGCGGCTTGGAAGGAACAGAGTGAAAATCACATGGCCATACCGAGACGTTGCAGGCAGGGCCCTACGCCGTTGGATCGATCTGGCTTCACTTTGGTGGAGCTTCTGGTGGTGATTGCCATCATCGGGATCCTGATCGCCCTGCTCTTGCCAGCCGTTCAAGCAGCTCGGGAAGCGGCACGTCGGGCGGCCTGCAAGAACAACCTCAAGCAAATCGCCCTGGCCGTCCATAACTACCAGACAAGCTACCGCGTCTTCCCGCCCAGCTTCTGCATTACCCAGGGCATCACTCTCAGCGGCAACAACGGCTCGTGGTCCATCCACGGACGGATTCTCCCGTATCTCGAACGGGGTGACGCTTACGACCTGGTCAAGTTGAATATCGCCTGGGACGCCCAACTCGACTCAGGCGTGCCTCAAATGCGGATTCCGATCTTTCTCTGTCCAAGCGACCCGAATGACACGGTCCGCACGAAGAACGGCCTCCCGTACATCTATCCGCACACCTATGGATTCAACTTCGGCACTTGGCTGGTGTGGAACCCGGCGACCAATGAAGGAGGCGACGGGGCCTTCTTCGTCAATAGTCATCTGCGGCCGGCCGACTTCCGCGACGGGTTGAGCAACACCCTCTGCGCGGCCGAAGTGAAGGCCTTCACCCCCTATTTCCGCAATACAAGCGATCCCGGCCCAAACGTGCCGGTGGCGGTCGAGGACGTCGCCGCCCGGGCGTCCGGGGCGCAATTGAAGCTGGGCTCCAGCACGAACGACAACACGGGCCACACCGAATGGTGCGACGGCCGCGTGCATCACAGCGGGTTCACGACCGTCTTCACGCCGAACACCCTGGTCGCCTATGCCCATTCCGACGGCGCTACGTACGACGTCGACTTCAACTCGCTCCAGGAAGGCAAGAGCACGACTCAGCCGACCTACGCCGCCGTAACTTCGCGCAGCCATCACCCGGGCATCGTTCACACCGTCTCGATGGACGGCTCGGTCCACGCGACCAATGACACGATCGATCCAGGTGCATGGCGCGCGGCGGGGACTCGCACAATGCAGCCAGGCGAATCGGCCGTCCAGGGGGATAGCTATTGACGCTGTTCCGCTTCGAGCGTTTCGGCAGGGGTGGCCAAAGGCAAGGTGAAGTAGAACGTCGAACCAGCTCCGAGGCCGTCCGATTCGACCCAGATGCACCCCTGGTGTTCCTCGACAATCCGTTTGACCAGCGATAGGCCGATGCCCGTGCCGCCGGCCGTCGGTTGGAGTTGCTCGAACAGGCCAAAGACCTTTTCGTGATACCGCGGTTCGATGCCGATGCCGTTGTCACGGACCCAACAGACCGTCGTGTCTCCGTCACGTTGCCACCCGATCTCGATCCGGGGCTGGGGTTGGCCGCCCATATACTTCACCGCATTCTCGATCAGGTTCTGCAGGACTTCGAGCAATCGAACCCGATCGCCAAAGACGACGGGCAAGTCTGTGGCAATGTTGAACCGGATGTTCCGACTCTTCGCAAGCCCGCCCGAAAGTTCAATCGCCTCTTGAGCCAATTCCCCTAGTGGCACGTTTTCCGACGGGTTGACCACTCGCCCAATCCGCGACAGCTCCAACACATCGTGTAGCAACTTGTC
This sequence comes from Pirellulales bacterium, assembly GCA_016931075.1. GTDB lineage: Bacteria > Planctomycetota > Planctomycetia > Pirellulales > Thermoguttaceae > JAFGFF01. Next base: position 8,612 of record JAFGFF010000442.1, read on the forward strand.
CATCTTTTCAGCCGCGCCGGCAATACCGGCCAGATCCTGAGCCACGGACGCCGAGTCTCCCTCGGCCAGGTCTTGACGCAACATGCCGACATAGCCGTTGATCGTGATCAGGGGACTTCGCAGGTCGTGCGAGACTGTATAGGTGAACCGTTCCAATTCGGCGTTTTGGGCCTCGAGCTTGGCAATCATTTTTTCACGTTCCTGCTCCACTGCCTTGCGATCGGTGATGTCGACGATCACCTCAATAGCCTTGTCAACAATCCCATCCTGATCGGGGTAGGGAGCCGAGAACAGTTCATAGTATCGCCCATCGATGGCTGATAGTTCAACACGCTCCACCTTGCCGCTTGTCAACGCAATCTTCATGGGGCAGAACTCGCATGGTTCATTGAACCCCAGGTAATGGCTGTAACAGGGGACATTCGCAGGATCTCCAAACTTTTCTCTCAGCACATCGTTCAATGCCAGGATTTTGTAGTCGACTCCAATAATATCGACGCCAATCCCCGTTTGAGATAGCCCGTTCATCAAAGCTTGGAGTCGGTCTCGCTCCACTTTCACAGATGCTTCCGACTGCTCCCGTCGGCGTTCCTCCTGTTCTCGCTGCAATCGGGCGAACAAGATAGGAGCAATCGTGGCGCCGATTCTTTCCACCGTGAGGATATCTTCTTGGTCGTAATCCGAATCCTTATTGGCGATCTGAAGCAGCCCGATGACTTCACCCCAGTGCACAATAGGAAACGAAATATTCCGGTGAATTTGCAGGTGCCCTGGCGGCAGTTGTGTCGACCGGGCGTTGGAGTAGAGTGTTTTTTTCTGTCGGATCGCTCGGGGCCAAATGCTCTCCCCCCACGTGTCCCGCGGAAACGTGCCCGTCCAGCCTGGAACTTGGCATTCCTCGGCAACCTGCCCCACCATCGAAGGCACCACCAGCGCGCCGTCTTCGTCGATATATCCAAAGATCCCAAGTCTGCTCCGGGTGGCGTCTAGGACAATCTTCAGGACCTCGGCATAGATCTGATTGTCGGGCACGGTCAAGAAGACGTTGGCGATCCGGTTCCGGACGGCCAGTTCACGTTCCGACTGCCGAAGCCTTTCTTCCGTCCGCCCACGCTGGAGGATCTCGATCCGTAGTTCCTCGTTGGCCTCGGCCAATTCCTTGGTGCGTTCCGCGATGGTTACTTCCTGTGTTTCGTGGAGAATGGCCGTACGAAACATCAAGGCGATGACCGTCGAGAGCATGTCGAGCGTCTGGACGACCTGTCGGATGCCGTATTCATCCTCGGGCAAACCCAGCACCAGCAGGCATCCCAGCCGTACATTCCCCACGCGGAGGGGTGTGGCTATCGACAGGCCGCACTCCAATTTCGCCAGAAGGGCAGTCGCCTCACCGCCGCCGGTCGGCTGCCACAAGACCGAACAAGCCAATGCGTGGGTTAACTCGGCAAGTCGGTCTACTTCGGCCGATTCGGCCATCGCACGCCTACGCATCGGCTCTAGACCAACTATCCTGTGCCCTGCTCCCAAGCTTTCATGAAGACATTGCATCAAGACCACGGTCTTCGCGCCGGTCAATGCGCGAACCTGCTGGACCACGCGCTCACTCATCATGGCCAGATTATCGGCCAGATCCAGCGCTTCCAGGAGGACAGTCAACGTCATTTCCCGAAAGGCCGCGCTGTCGAAAACGCCTGAGGAATCGGATTCAACCGGCATGGGCCGTCATCCTTTCCACCGCCTCATGAATCGTCGCTTGAAGTGGCTCCAGGCCAACTTGAACGACATCCCACGGCAACCCCATTGCCTCGGAAGCTGCCTCCAACTGGTTTATCGGGACCGGAAGCACTCCCGTGTCGGCATACACCAATATCGCATGGCACTCCTTCATGAAAACCGTAGTCAGATCTCCGTGAAAATCCAACTCACGTTCGAAAACGTCACGCCAACGCAGCGTCCATTCCGGCAAGAACACGAAAGCCTTCTGGGCCTGCAACGCATAGTAGAGATCGGTTCCCAGCAGGATTTCTTCGCAATTGTGCCCTTTCACCCGCCACACACCGGACAAGGACTCCTGATCGTTCATGTAGGCATGACACTCGCCGTAGAGGAGTAGAATCCGGGCGGCCGGCCGCTGGGGCCCGAGCAGAGAATCCAAACGATCGCGAAGCTTCCGTGGCCGCATGTGAAGCATCGAGTCAACGTACTGGACGGGAAGATCGAAATCTCCCCGCGCGCGAAGTGCCTCTAGTTCGCGCTGAAAGACAGCACAAGCAATGCAAAGCGTGTTGAAATAGGCCTCGCTCACGCCACATACTTCTCTGCAAAAGCTTCCACCGTTTCGTGAAACGCCCGAATATTCTCTGGTGGTGTCCGCGCATCGATGTCTGCCGCGCTAGTGCCAAGCACGAAACGCGGATCGTCTCGCCGGTCGTTCAGAATAGCCAGACACTCGGCTTGGATCTCCTCTCGTGTCCGCAGGAAGAGCCCTGGACCGTCGATATTGCCCAACAGAAGCGGCTCGTGGCCCACGATTCGCCGTGCCTCGGCAAAGCTCTCCCCGCTGTGAAGCACGAACCCCACCACGTTGGGCAACCCGACAAACAAGTCCAGGAATGGCATGATCCGCGCGCCGGCCGAGTGAATCATAACCGGACCCATAACCTGGGCCAGGGCTTTCCTAATAGCCGGGACAGTCCATTTGACAGCCGTCTCTCGCGTCACCACTGACGGATTGGAAAATGCGATCGGCACGGCGAGGAAGCTGGCCCCGTCATGCAGCAAGGCGTTGGCCCAACGTACAAAATGCCCGATGGTCATATCGAACATCCGCCGCGTGCCCACCTCGTCAAACAGCAGCGCCTCCATCCAGCCCTCGATGCCTAGGATCATCGCCGGCAGTTCCGCGGGCCCCAGCACAATGCCGGCCACGGGCGCCTCGCTGCCGTGCTGGGTAGAGATTTGACGGATCGACTCTCGAATGAAGAATAGGGAAGGATCATTATCGACGTCGGGGACAACGAGACGATCCATTTCTTCAACAGAGGTAATCGCCGGACACGCCAGATTGGGCGGCGCGTTGTCGAAGAAGCGAACTTGGCTCCCAAACGCCGCGCCTTCCAGCGGCAGGGCGAACGGGCCAAACAACACATCCGGCTCGAACGTCTCCCGAACGGCCGATTGGCCTTGAGCGTAGGCCGCCGGATCGGTGTAGTACTCGGACAGCGGGCATCCAGTCAAGTGAGCTCCGTAACGACACAGCACCAAGCTCACCGCCCGCCGATCGGTCGGTTTGCCCTGCAACGTGGCCGAAATCCTCTCGACACTGTTCACTGCGAAGCCCCCCCTGCAAGGGCACGATCCACGAGCTGGTCCATCAGTTCAGGGACCTGGATGGCGTTCCGCGCGGTTCCGTCGCCGCCCACCATGGCCATGAGTTCTGGACGTTGACAGAAAACGGCCCCGCCGACGGCCAGAAGTACCTTATCCTTCAGACCTCGGGCGTCGATTTCCGCGCGGAGCTTGCCGATGTTCATCGCCGTGGAGTACATCATGGCCGACACGGCGACAATCGGAGCCCCAACTTCGACAGCCTTCTCGACGAACTGAGGCGCCAGGACGTCTTCGCCTAGATCGTGGATCTCCCAGCCAGCCAGTCGCAAGAAGGCGATGACCAGTCTCCGCCCCAGGCCATGGGCGTCGTCCTCGATGTTGCCAATGACCACCGGTCCTTTTTTCGCGGTAGATTCGGCTGCGCCCTCCCGGGCAGCCATGGCGGCCTTTTGAAGAATGTCCTCGGCCACTTTGCCGGCTACGAACCCTTGAGCCAGACTGACATCCTCGGCCGTGGCCCAGTGCCGGCCAAAGGTCGCCAGGACGGGCTCTAGGATCTCGACAACCGCCTGCTGATAGCCGTGGATCTCGGCCCACTGGTCCACCAGACCGACCGCCACCCGCCGATCGCCAGCCAGAATCCGTTCGAGCAATTGCTCTCGGAGCGCGTTTGGCATCGAGCTGCCCCCTCTTGTATGGCACAACGCGACCACTCCGGTCGCAACATACCACATACCAAATGCGATAATAGGGCAATTCCCTCATGATGACCAGCCTGTAGAAGCAGAGGAAAGACCCTCAAAACCCGATGGGTGTTATGCTTCTTCGGGGGTCTACACGAAGAAACACCGTTGCTGAGGTGGTGCCGAATCGAGGGCTTATCGGTGGTTGCCTATCAGGCAGTAAGGCGCCCAGGCGGCCGGGTCGGGGTGAGTGGCACGCACAGTCTGCTGGGCTAGACGGAGCGATTCGGCCTTCGTAGCACCGGTGAGCCAGTGGCGGTAGAACGCTTGGGCGAGTTCCGACGCCCGGTCGGGGTGGACGTGAGTGAGCGTGCCGATCATGGATCGAGCGCCGGCCAGGAGGAACGCTCGCCAGAAACCGCCGACTTGTGTCCGCCCGGTGAGTCGGAACCGGCCGGACTGACACGCATTGAGAAAGACCAATTCGGCGTCCAGTTTTAGTGCCTGGACCGCGCGGCCGGTGACGTAAGTATTGTCGGCGAATTGCAGTTGTGACGCGGCCAGGAAGTCCTGGGCGGCCGAGGAGACGCTCCCGTGACACGCGAGGTGGATAACATCATGGCGCGGCGCTTCGGCCAGGAATCGGGCCGCCGTGGCCTGGTCGTCCAGCAAAACGGTCGGCGTCCGTGGCCAGGGCAACGATTCGAGCGATTCGACGCCCTGCCGGAAGTCGACGCCCTGGTCGCCCCCGACGCCCACGGCCAGGCACGAGGGGTCGGTCGCCCGACGCCGGGCGGCACATTCCAAGGCGATGGTCGACGACGAGGTGTAGGCCAGTGGAAAGGCGTCGATCAGCGGTGTGCCGTCACGGAACGTCAGGGCGGCAAACGGCGCGCGGAAGAGGTACTCGTCGGGAATGACGTACAACGCCTTGATCTTGTCTCGCCATTTTATAAGTCGCTCCTCGAGCGGCCAGAGGAGCTTTTCGGAAAGGCATGCCACGGCGCCGAAGACCTGGCGGGTCCACTGTTGGCTGTCGGACGCGAGGCCTTGACCGCCCAAGTGCGACTGAATCAGCCTGCCCGTGATTTCTTTCAACAGCACGGTTTCCGGCCGTGCATCGTCGGGACCAGCCAGCATGGCGCAGGTGCCCCATCGCGTCGGGCCGAACGAGATCATGGCGACCTGCTCGGATTGGAGCCACTCGCGCAGCGGTTCGTAGCCTTTCATTTCAAAAGGCGAGCCGGCGACGTCCATTTCGGCAGCCAGTTGCTGCTGAAGAACCCGGGCACGCCCTCGTTCGGCGGCTTCCCAGGCCTCGACTGGGCAGCCCGCCTGGGCACGGAAAAAGGCTTTCATCAAGGCGAGGTTCTCTTCCTCGCGGAGGTAGTTGTGCGGAGCTTCGGCGGTCTGGGCGGCGATCTCTTGTGCAAGCAGTCCAGCGGCTTCGTCCAGATCGGCTTCCGCTGCGTCGAACCGGTTGAGTTCCGTGTAGACCAGCATCCGCCAGAGGAGAATCTGACGACGCATCGGTTCCGCCTCGGCGGCTGGCCTGATCTGTTCGAGCAAGGCCAGGGCGTCGGCCGGGTGTCCTTCTTGTAGAAGCCGGCAGACCTCGTCGAGATCCGATTTGATTTTTTCGAAGGCCATCGGCGCCAACGGCGCTTGTGGAGAGGGTCGCGCGCCAGCAGCTTGTGCGCGCAGTTCGCCCGCCGTATCTCGGTCGCCAAGCCGATCTTTCATGTCGGCCGCCAATTCCAGTAACCGAATCAGCATCTTTCGGTGGATTGCGTCCAATTCCTGAACAACGTCGGCAATCGCCTCTCGCACGGCTTGGATTGCCTGGAGCGAAAGGGTCTCGAGTTGCAGGGCGCCGACCTGTTCATCGAGGCAAAAAGGAAAGTACCCACGACCGTACGACCTTGCACGTTCACTGATGCGTGTGGCCGAATTTTTCAACGATGAAAGGCTTTCCGCGAGAATGGAAACGTCCGCCGAGCCAGACTCGAAACAAGCCTGCAACGCGTCCAGATCGCGCCGGGAAGCGCCCGAGTCTTCAACGGCCTCGCGGTGGAACTGGTCGAGTCGCTCGGGCAGGACGCCGATCAGGCAGAGCCCTTCGAGACGGACGCCGGCTTGGGTGACTCCCTTGGCCGAAAGCCGGGCGTCCAGTTCCTTCGTGAGTTCATCCGTCGTCTGGCCGCTGCCATCGGCGATCAAGAGGTACTGGTACCGGGTGATGCGAAGATTGATCTGGTGGTCTCTTAAACCGTGGCGGTCCGCCAGGTCGATGGCCTCTTGGATATGCCGGCGGAAGAGGCCGGGCCGCTGGGCGTCGCATGCGGCCAACGCGGCCGTGGCCCGACGCTCCATGTCTGCACGCCATTGGGTTGGATCACCTTCGGAGGATTCGGCAGGCTGGACAGACTCGTCGGGTAAGTTGGCGTTGTCCGGATAGGTACGGATATATTTGTCCCAGCGGGTGAACGTCTCCTCTTCCTTCGCCTGGTCGCGCTCCCAAGATTCGCCACCCAGTTGGGCAAGTGCCTGCTGGGTTTCGAGCATGATTTCCAATCGCTGCCGCATACTCTCCGTCATTTTATTCCCGGTTAGAGCTTCAAGAAAGTCCGCGGCGGTAGTTTTGTCGGCAAACGCTTGGCAGGTCTCGGACTGCTCGGTCTCGGGCAACCGCAAGGTCGGAGGAAAGACGGGGAGATCCGAGGCCAACGAGCAAGCCGTGTCGACCGCCTGTCGGGTATCATCGAAACACTCCAGCAGACGGCATACCTGTGCCCTGCATTCAAGAAGTTGGCCCCGATTGACTCGCCACGATTCCCTTGACTGAGGCACCTGTTGCTTACCCCACGGCCCCATTCGGGAGAGCAAAAAGGACTCTTCTTCCTGCTGGAGGGCGTCGGCCTGCCGTTCGAGATCGGCAAGCCGATCGAGGAACCCGAGCAATGAAGCCTGATCGGGTAGTCCGCCCGTCGCCGCGAGGTTGGCCTGCGAGACCAACGTGCCAAATTCGAGCAGGACGTTCTGCATCGTCTGGCTGAAGTGAGCCGTCCGCTCGCGCAGTTCTTGAGCGAGTTGGGTTAAGGAACCGCCGCCAAGGTTCGTGCTCACCGCCTTATCCCTTTGTCCCCGGAACAAGTTTGCCGAATATGCTTTCGATGATGGACTTGGGCAGCGCGCTAATTACACCGGGCAGCTTTTCGAGCATCTCGACCAAGGGAAGCTTGGCGAGGTTCGAGAGCCAACCTTCGAACTGAATACCTTTTTTCGAGATGGTGATGTTAGAGCCAGTCACCAACAGCAGAACAAGAAACGCTCCGGTAGCCGGATCGATCGCCATGTGGGGTTGGCAGGCCTCATCACACGCCGCATCGACGTCGGCTCGGAAAGTGTCCGATTCGGCCAGGCCATTGAGCAAGACTCGACACACGGCAGCCTGAGCCGGGGTGACCTGCTCGTCCATCAGGGCTTCGACCAACGGCTGGCAGTCGGCCGTCGCTTCGGAGCGGAGCCCCTCGGCCAACGACCGGACCCGCTCGGCTGAAGGCTTGCTTCCATCTTCCCAAACCTCGTCAGGCAGCCGGTCGTAAAACAATTTAACCGCACGAACCGCCTGCTCATCCGTCAGTAGATTGATCTTGTCGGACATGGTTACCTCCTCGAATTGAACTGTTGTTGAAAGTGTCGACCGGTGAGCCATGCATTCGGAGTGAACAGGGCCACCGAACGTGATTACCGGAGGGAACACCGACTTCGCTTATTGCAACAGATCTGAGCAGTTTGCGAAGGTGAATGCCCCTGATCGACGTTTGCGAAGTTACCGTCTACGGGCACCGATCACTCCCCTGCGTCACCGTCTCGCGATGCCTGCCGTGATTCGCGAGACAGTCTCCCCCGCGTGGGGCTGTTGAGCGCGGCCCGTCGTGCATGAGATTGCGTTCTTCTGAAACATACATCCCATTGGCCACAATGTGACGTAGCCTGGTCGACATTTTGCACCCTGCTGGGGGGGCGCAATGCAAACGCACCCGCCCTAGGGGGATTTGGCCACACCGTATCTCCGATAATTGGGGGGGCGTGAGGGACGACCACCGAGAACAGGGAAGAGTCGACATAGAGCGGAAAAAGAGTTCCGGCCAGTCCAAGTGGAAGATTGTCTCAGAGTTCCGGAAGCACAGCGGCCGGCTAACTCCTTTCCTCAAACAGAGGTCGAGTCCATGGGACCGGAGAGTCCGTAGTCCAAGTGCTCGACGATCGCCTCGAGTGTCCCGAGCATGGCTGCGTGGAATGTCTTGTCGTCGCCGATCTTCCAATCCCACGCGCATAGCAAATCCTTCCAAACGTTGTTGGGGCCGAGATAATCGCTCACCCGACGGCATTGGCCATACCACTTGGCCAAGGGCACAGGCTTCCACATCGTGCTTGCCCGGGGAGTGGGAAGAGCCTTTCCTTCGGCGATGAGCTTCCTTACGAACTCGACGAGCGCCTGCTTCTTCTCCAAGTCACACTGGGACATAACGTTAACTCCTCGGATTCTGGGAGACTGTGGCAGATTTCCTCCGGTGATACCCGGCGATGACCGTCATATTGCGTTCACAGGGATACAAGTGCGTTTCCGGTTTGGGATTGCCTGATTCATCGCGAGGTTGACGGTGAGGCAGCTCTCAGACGCTGCTCCCAGTACTGGAGACCCTCGCTGGCCGAGCCCGTTCGTTTGAGCAAGATGGGCTCCCGGACGAGCGCGTCGTTCGGAATATCCCATGGTTGGAGCTTGCGGCTCTTCAGGAATTCTATGGGCTTCTGAATATCAGCCGGTAACTCTGAGCTGTCCTTTGAGATGCTCTCCCAGTACTTCTCTCTAGTAGCATCCCCAGGCTTATTCTCGTCCACGAATTGCTTCACTTTCTCGGCGATTCCCCGGTCGAAACTGCTCAGAAATTCAGAAATGTCCTTCGACGATCCCAGCGTCTTGAGCAAGGTGGCCGGCTCGTCAATCGGAATCGTAGCCTTGATCTTGATGCTCCCGTCGGCGTCGTAGGAGGTTGTTCCGTCCTTGTTCACCTTCAGGCTGTACTCCACTTCCTTCGTGCGTTTGCTGAATTGCACCGGATCGTTGACGGCATAGTCGAGTATCGTCAGCGTGAGCCGGGTCAGCATGTCGCGGCCTTCTGGGGGCACCCAAACGGCAACGTTGCCGTACGTGCCAACATAGGGGCGGTGACACGTCTTGGGAACGTGTCTCTTGCAGCCCCAGCAGAACCAACAGGAAGAGGCCAGACAAGGCTGCGGTGAGCCGGTGCCTCTCCGAGCATCCCCCGGACCGTAGAACTGCTCTCGCAGTTTCTTGCAGTCAGGACAATCGACCGGACAGCATGTATCAATACTCACGCAAGAGGATATCGCGTCGCGGTACGCACAACGCATCAGAGCCAGTTTTGCCGGATTGGTGACAGGCACGAGCAGCCAGTTCTCAATCGTTGCTCGACTTGCGTTGACCATGAACGGGCTGCTAGAAAAGTTCGGGCTGGAATACCCCAAGTTGCCCATCGCGCCATGGTCTTGGATTTCCGTGGTCCCCTGGTTCGGGTAAGCGAAGAAAGGAAGTGCATCGGGATTGTCCACAAACATCGCTAAATTGTTGAGGACCTGTTGTGTGTAGATATCCGAGAGAGTCATCGAATGGTGGACCGCGCTGCGGCGGAGTTGAGCGTGTGTGCAACCGGTTGCCACCAGAAGGTTCAAGACGAGGAGCCATGACCAGAACGACCGGCTGGTCGGTGTGGTCAGGGGCTTGCTGATTGTTTCCCACCACATCGTCAGTCGGATGTCGACGTACACAGACTGCATGATAGGATCTTTCGTGGCCAGGAGTAACGGATTTGTTACACGGACGTCGCCTTGAGGCGAATGCCGCGAAGCGTCGGGAGTGTTCTGGTGCCCAAAGAAGTGCCCTGGATCTGCCCGCGTGCCCTCCAGGCGAAAGCAACAATGCCGCCCCGCGTCAAGATGGGTTAAGTGACGCCGAAAAGATAAGATTAGACCGAAAAGACCGCGCTACCAACCGAAAAATATCCGGACAAGGGCAGCCCTTGGATCGGCATTTCCGGCCCGACTCTTGAGTGTGATTTCGACCGCATTCGGGGGGAATGACGAGAAAGCCGCTAGGACGGCCGGCTGAGGCTGAAGACGGGTAGCATGAGGGCAAGGCCGATGCCGCCGACCAGGACGCCCATCACGGCGATCATGATGGGTTCGATCAGGCTGGTGGTGGTCTTCAAGGCCACCTCGACTTCCTGGTCGTAGTAGTTGCTGACCCGTTCGAGGACGTAGTCGAGCTTGCCCGACTCTTCGCCTGACGAAATCATTTGGACCAGGACGTTAGGAAACAAGGCGTTTCCGATGAGCGCTTCGTTGATGCGTCGTCCGCCGGTCACCCGTTCGAGAACCTGGAGCCATAACTGCTCGTAATAGTAGTTGCCGGCAACCTCGGACGTGAGCCGGAGTGAGTCGATGATCGAGACGCCGGACGAGATCATCGTGGCCAGGGTCCGCAGGCAGCGGCTGATGACTACCTTGCGATACGTCGGGCCGATAAGCGGGAGGCTGATCTTGACCCAGTCCCAGGCCTGACGGCCCCAGTCGGTCCGCTTGGCCATGATGAAACCGACGACGCCGAGGATAATTCCGGCCAGCCATAGATACCAATAGCCCATCAGAACGTGCGAGACGCCCATCATGATCTTCGTGGGGGCGGGCAGTTTGGTGCCGCGGGATTCGAAAATCGGGATGAACTTGGGCAGGATGTACGTCAGGAGGAACGTCGTCACGCCGATCGCCATGACGAGCATGACTAACGGATAGGCCATGGCGGCGCGTACCCGGCCGCGCGTTTCGACGTCCTTGCGAAGGTAGCCGGCGATCCGCTCTAGCATTTCGCCCAAGGTGCCGGTCGCTTCGCTGGCGCGGACCAGCGAGACGAACGTCTGATCGAAATGCTTTGGGTGTTGCGCCAGGGCGGTCGAAAAGGCCTCGCCGCTTTCGACCGACTCGCAAAGCTGCTTCAGCACGCGTCGGAGTGTCGGGTTTTCCTCCTGTTCGAGGATGCCCGAGAGGGCAGACGACAGCGTGATGCCCGTGTCGACCATGATCGACAACTGGCTGGTCAGAAAGATGATGTCTTTCTTCGAGATGCGTCGGGCGACCAGGGGCGTGTCCTGGCCTTCCTCGATATCGAGGACCTCGAACCCGTCGCGGCGGAGCTGGTTGGAAGCCTCCTCGGCCGTCTCGGCATCGATCGTCCCGTCGAGCGTGTTTCCCAACGAGTCGCGGACTTTATATTCGTAGGTCGTGGTCATGGCGAGGTGAGCCGATAGGGGAAGGTTAAGGTCAGATCGAGGACATGATTCCGGCGTCGCCGGCGACGTGGAAGACTTCTTCGATCGTGGTGATGCCTTCGCGGACCTTGCGGAAACCGTCGTCGCGCAGCGTGGTCATGCCGTTGGCGTCGGCCAGCCGCTGGATGTTTCCAGTGGTGGGATTTGAGGAGATCGCGTCGCGGATCTCGTCGTTGATCATCAGCAGTTCGTGGACGCCGATACGGCCTTTGAAACCGGTATTTCGACAGCTCTTGCACCCGACGCCCTTGAAATATTTCTCAAGTGCGTAGCCCATTTGTTCCAGAGCCTTGCGGACATTCCGAGGCGGATCGTAATCGCGGCGGCACTTGGGGCAGATGCGGCG
>JAFGFF010000443.1 GCA_016931075.1 Pirellulales bacterium
CCCAATCCCCAATCCCCAATCCCCAATCCCCAATCCCCAATCCCCAATCCCCAATCCCCAATCCCCAATCCCCAATCCCCAATCCCCTACTTCTTCTTACAGTGCGACAACGCCAGCAGCGCGAACGACGTGGCCAGGTTCGGGTCTGTCTCGAACCAGCGGCGGTCGGTGTTGACCCAGGAGCCGTCGGGACGCTGGCGTCGGACGAGTTCCTCGGTCAGTTCCTTGCGCCAATCGTGCTGGACGCCCTTGGCGTCGGTGATCGTGTCGACGCCCAGGACGTCGAGCGACTTGGCCAGCGTGTGGTAGTAGTAGTACAACCCGGCGTCGCCCATGCCGGGATGGGTTTTGACGTCGTAGTTCTTCTCGATCCAGGCGATGGCCGCCTTGAGCCGAGGGTCGTCCTTGGTCAGACCGGCGTAGATCATGCTTTTCAGGCCGGAATAGCTCATCGCCCCGTAGCTCCGCAGCGCGCCGTCGGGTGCTTGGCGGCTGAGGTCCATCTTGGAAAGGGCGCACGTGTAGTAAAACCCGCCGTCGTTCACCTTAGCGGCGAAGGGGGTCGTGTTGTTCGGCCCTTCGAGGTTCTGGCACCTCGAGACGAAGCACAGGGCCTTTTGGATGGCCGGATCGTCGGCCTTCGCGCCGGAAACCTTCAGGGCGTCGATCAGAAAGGCCGTGTTGGACAGGTCGGGCCGGCCCTTCGCGCCGTAGCCGACACCGCCGTAGGAGAAGTCGGAACGGTCCTTGCCCTGCTTCTCGTCCTGCTGGAAATCGCCCACCTTCGTCCTGGCGCGCTTTAATATCTTGTCATAGCGACCGTCTTTGTTCGCTTCGGAGAGGCAAAGCATGGCGACACACGTTTCGTAGTTGGCCAGGCGGGTCTTGGGCAGGTGGATGCCTCCGTCGGGCTGGACGCACGCTTCGAGGTATTTCAACGATCGGGCCACGGCCGGGTCGTCGGGTGTCCGGCCGGCGCGCAACAGGGCCGTCGTCGCCAGGGCCGTGATGCCGCTGCCGACGAAACTGCTGTAGGAGCCGTCCGGGGCCTGACCGTGATGGATCAGATAGTCCGCACCCTTTTGTATCGTCTCGGCCAGCATCTTCGCGTCCGGCCCGACCGCTTTTGCTTTTTCCTTCTCCGATTTCTCCGGTGAATCGCCCCGGGCCGTCGACATTCCGCCCGGCCAGCACGTGCCAAGTGCGGCAAGAAGCATTAGAGCGGGGCAAATAGAAAACAGACGTCTTTTCGGGCAACCGAGGCTCATGGTGGCTCTTCTCCTTTGATTCCAATTCGGGGGGACAGCACGCCGGGCCTGCGCGCACGGCGACGCTGCCGGTCGCGAGGATATGCAATCTGCGTGCCGATCGGGTCGGGACTATCTCGGCCATCGCGAAACACTTATAATCAAGGGACAACTGCCGGGCCGAGCAATGGTTGATCCAGTGGGGGTGTCGAACGTTTCGACAGGACAGTCGACGTTTGCGACACAGCCAGGCCAGCAGGGCACAAAGTTGAGAAAGGACCCGATCGTGAGGTGGCCGATTCGCACCCAGTTGTTGCTGTGGATGGTCTCGGTCGTGTTCCTGGGCATCGTCTTGACCACGTTGGCCAGTGTCTATCTGGCGGTGGCCGATGCGAGCCGGCGTCAGGCGGGCCAGCTTCGACGGGTGGTCGCGGCGACGACGGACCCGAGCTTCCCGCTGACCGAATCGGTGCTCGACCGGATGCGGGGCCTCTCGGGCGGAGAGTTCGTCGTCCTGGACGAGGACCGACATCCGCTGCGCGGGACGATTGAGTTCTCGGATGACGATCGAAAACTCCTTGAGTCAACCGATTTGAAGGAATCGGTCGATCCGTTCTCGTCGGCCAACGTGGTCTGGCTGTCGGGCAGGGCCTATTTCGCCGATCTGGTGCCGGTGCGAACGCCCTCGGCCAGCGGCCGGACGGAGCTGCTCTTGGTTCTGTATCCAAAGAATCGCTGGTGGTCGATCGCCCGGGAGGTCGCGTTGCCGATCGTCCTGGCCGGGGCAATCACAATGGCGGTGGGCGGCCTGGCGGCGGCCTGGGTGGCTTCGCGTCTGGCCCGACCGATCAAGGTGATTGGCTCGCAAGCAACGGCCGTCGCGGCGGGGCGATTCGAGCCGATGCCCGTGCCCAAACGAAACGACGAGCTGAGCGACCTGGCTACGTCGATCAATACGATGACGCAACGGTTGAGCCACTACGAGGAGGAAGTCCGCCGGACCGAGCGGATGCGAACGCTCGGCCAGCTTGGGGCCGGGATGGCCCACCAGTTGCGCAACTCGGCCACCGGGATCCGCATGGCAGTCGAGCTGCACCAGCGCGAATGTCCCACGGCGACCGAGTCGGAATCGACGGCCGTCGCCATGCGGGAACTTCGGCTTATGGAGTCCTATTTGCGGAGCTTCTTGGACCTGGGGCTGGCGCGGGAGGTTCCGCACGAACGGGTCGAATTGGAACGGATCATCCGAAGTGCCTTGGAGCTGGTCCGGCCGACCTGCCGGCACGCGGGCATCGAATTGGAGTGTCACACGCCAGGCGAGCCCGTCTGGGTCGAGGCCGACGACGAATCGATTCGCCAGCTCCTGATCAATCTGCTGCTCAACGCGGCCGAGGCAGTCGGCCGGCACGGCGGAGAGGGTGCGCGGGTGGTCGTCGAACTGGAAAAAACCGGACCGGACGCGGCCGGATCGGCCCGTGCGATGGTGCGGGTGAAAGACTCGGGCCCGGGGCCGTCGGAAGACGTGGGCGAACGGCTGTTCGAACCATTCATCACGGAGAAGCCCGACGGGACGGGCCTGGGGCTCTATGTCGCCCGGCAGATTGTCGAGGCCCACGGCGGCTCGATTGCCTGGGACCGCCTTGACGAGATGACCCGTTTCACGGTCGAATTGCCGTTGTCCGGGAGCGTCATGGATTCAGAAGAAGCGTAGTACCTCATTGCATTTGAATTGGTGGGTGGCACTGGCGTCTCGCCAGTGTTGTGACCGCATACACTGGCGAGACGCCAGTGCCACCCAACTGACGAACAATGACTGCCAGATTGAAGAAGGCGTGACCATGGCCCATCTGCTCATTGTCGACGACGAACAGAGCATTTGCTGGGGGCTGAGCAAGCTGGCCGAGGAGATGGGGCATACGGCGTCGGTCGCCGCGTCGGCCGAGCAGGCATTTGACGAGGCCCAACGCGCCAAGCCCGACGCGATCGTGCTGGACGTGCGTCTGCCGGGCATGGACGGCCTAGAGGCGATGCGGCGGTTCGGCGAATTGCTCGGGCCCACGCCGATCATCGTCATCACGGCCTATGGCGATCTGGACACGGCCGTCAAGGCGGTCCGCCAAGGCGCGTTCGACTATGTGACCAAGCCGTTCGAGCTCCGTGCGGTCCAGCGCTCGATCGAGCGGGCGTTGCGGCCCGTGCCCGCGGGGGCGGAAGTGACGCCGGCGCAAGTCACGGCGGTCGACCAGGACCTGATCGTCGGGACGTCGCCGGCCATGCAGCGGGTGTTCAAGCGGATCGCCCTGGTCAGTGCCTCCGAGGCGTGTGTGCATCTTCGCGGCGAAAGCGGGACGGGCAAGGAGTTGGCCGCCCGGGCCATTCACCGTCACAGCCGCCGCAACGACGGGCCGTTCGTGGCGGTCAACCTGGCCTCGCTCAGCCCGACGCTGGCCGAAAGCGAGCTGTTCGGCCATGTTCGCGGCGCGTTCACCGGCGCGGACGAACCGAAAAAGGGTTTTCTTGAGCATGCCCACGGCGGAACGCTTTTTCTGGACGAGGTGGCCGACATCCCCTTGTCGATCCAAGTAAAACTGCTCCGGGCTTTGGAGCACGGCGAGGTGTTGCCCGTCGGGGCCAACCGGCCCGTGCCGACCGATTTTCGGGTGATCTCGGCGACGCACCAGAACCTGGCCGAGCGGGTGGCCGACGGGGCGTTTCGCCACGACCTGTACTTCCGGCTGGTGACATTCGAAATCGAGATCCCACCATTGCGCCAGCGGAGCGAGGACATCCGCCCGCTGGTCGAGCATTTTTTGCACCTGCTGGCCGCGAAGAACGATCGGCCCGTGCCGGCCGTCTCGGACGAGACGCTGGCCCAACTGGAGCGGCTTCCCTGGCACGGCAACGTCCGGGAATTGCGCAACGCGATCGAGCACGCCACCGTCCTGGCCCGGGGTGCGGAGATCACCGTCGAACACCTCCCGCCGCCGACGCCCGCGACGGTTAGCGACGGCGCCGTCCCGCCCAACGCGCTGGCCAGCCTGATCCGGCAGTGGGCCGTGGCGGCACTGGCCAATCCGGACGAGTCGGGCGATTTGTATGCCCAGTTCCAGGACCTGGTCGAGCCGGCGTTTCTCGAAGCGGTCCTGGAGCACTACCACGGCCAATGTGCCCCAGCCGCCCGCCGCCTGGGCCTGCATCGGACGACGTTGCGGAAGAAGCTCGACCAGTTCGGCATCGACGAGTCGTGAGGAATCACAGCAACCCGAGGTGCAGAGGGTGGCACTGGCGTCTCGCCAGTGTTGAGG
>JAFGFF010000444.1 GCA_016931075.1 Pirellulales bacterium
GGTGGCCCCGCTGCGGCGGATCATCTCGTTGGTGATGACGAAAATGGCGGCCGCCGAACGGCCCACCGTGCTCTCCTGCTTCGAGACGCTGGTCACCTCGATGTCCATCGAGGCAACTTTCACGTCGACCTTGCCGAGCTGATCGACGTCCATGTCGAGGATCGACGTCGGGTCGGTCGGGTCCTTGGCGTCTGGCGTGATATCGCCGGGCAGGGGCGCGGGAGCGACCTGATTTGGCGACCCGGTGCGGTCGTGCTGCGCGGCCGCCGGCGCCGGGTGGTTCCACAACGCCAGCACCACGGCCAACGCGATCACGCGGCCAACGGACTTGATGATCGACGCGCTTCCTGCCGCAACCATGCGAGCTTCCTTCGGAAGAACCTCATTTCGCGGGGACAAAAGTCCGGGGCGGAAGGAACGGCTCGTTCAGGCAGGTTGCCATCGTCGTGGGGCACGTTGCTTACGCGGACACCAGAGGCGGGCCAGCCTACGTGCTGGACGCGGGAGGCTCGGGTTGTCCGGCAAACTGCCCCATCGCGCAGACGGGCCGGGTACATTCCTACGTCGGTTTTTATCGGTCAACCGGATATGCCGTTCTTGCACCTGACACGGTTGATACCGCTCGTGCCGGAATTAGAAAACAGAGTACTCCAGAAAACTTTGACGGTCGCGCAAGATAGGAGGCTATCGCTGCCACGTCATCTGGGCAAACACGGTCCGACGGATCTGGGCCGCGCCGGTGGCAGGGTTGTAAACCGGGAACTCGGTGTGAAATGCGTCGAGGAGGTTCGTGCCGACCAGGGCGATTTCCAAATCCTTGCGGGGATGCCACCCCAGCCGAAGATCCATGGTCGTGTAGCTGGGCACACTTTGCCCGACGACGTTGTCGACGTAGCGTATGGCCATGTCAAAGGCAATCGCGTCGGAAAGATCCCACTGCGAGTGCAACCTTGCCTGGTTGCGGGGAAATCCCTCGTAGTACTGGGGGTATTGGTCGAAATCGGGGTAGCCATCCAGCGCCCATGCGTTCCAGGATCGCAGGAAACTGTAGGAGGCATCCATGCGCCACGTGTCGGAAACGGCCCATTGGGCCGTACACTCGAATCCATAGCTATGGCCACGCCCCTTGTTATCCAAAATGGCGGGGAAGGCCCAGTAGGTGCCTCGGTTCTCGGGTGCCGAGTACTGCGTTGTGATGAGTCCCTCGTAGACGTTGTAGAACAGGGCAACGTCCCACGCGAAACGCTCGGTCGTCTGGGCACGATAGCCCAACTCGTAGGCGAGGAGACGCTCGGCGCGGAGCCCCGGATTGGGCGTGTATTCGGTGAAGCCGATGTTCGGAGCAACCCAGTAGGGAACGGGGCCGATATGGAGGATGGCGTCCCGTTCAGCCCGGGCCGGCAGGCGGACGGCCCTCGACACGGCGCCCCAGACCACATGCCGTGGATCGATCGACCACAGCAGGCGGACACTTGGTTGCGCTTCGAACCGTGTGTAGTTGTTGTCTTCCAGCTTCGTCCCGATCGTCAGGAATAGCTCGTCTTCGCGGAGCGTGATTTCGTCTTGAATGAACCCGCTGAAACACTGAAAGGTTTGCGCTTCGGGGACGATTGTCAATTGGAACGTGGGATTCGGCATCCGGTTGCGGTCCTGGCGTGTCTGCAGGCCCCAGATGATGTTCTGGCGATGCCCCAAGGGAAACCGGTGCTGCAGATCCACGTCCAGCGTCGTGTTTTCTTGCTTGAACGACGAGAGGGAGTCTCGGAAAGTGCGATCGTAGTAGACCTGGAACGAGAGGTCTGAATCGTCGCTGAAGCGGTGCTGACAGCGAATCAGCACATTGGCCCCGGTTACTCCGGTGTCGCCATAGTGTTCTGTGTAGTAGGGGGGCGCTGGGAAGAGATTGGCCCAGAGGTCCCCCACGTCGCCGCTGTAGTAGTCACCGAGCACGGTGAGCGTGTCCGTGGCGTGGCGGTCGAGTTCCCAATCGACGCGGAATCCGCCGCGGGCCATCCGCCAGTCGTCGTAGCTGCGGACCGGATCGACCTCTTTGCCTCGCTCGGCGTGCCGGCCGTAGACCCGCCAGTAGAGCCCTTTGCCGTTGTTGCCGCCCACCCGCACGTTGTTGACGGCCCGGTCCAAATTGCCTCCTCCCGAGGAAACGATCACTCCTTGAGTGTCTTGCGCCTTCTTGGTGATGATGTTGATCACCCCGTTGACCGCGTTGGCGCCCCAAAGGGTGCCGCCCGGACCGCGGATGACCTCGATCCGGTCGATGTCTTCGAGCATCAAGTCTTGAGAGTCCCAATAGACGCCCGAATCGAAGCGGTTGTAGACACTCCGACCGTCGACCAACACGAGCAGCTTGTTGGCGAACCGGCCCTGGTTGCCTCGGATGCTGATGGCCCAAACCGACGAGTTGATTCTCGCGACGTTCACGCCCGGGGCGAGCCGCAGCGCCTCGGGCACGCACGTCGCTCCGCTGTGGCGGATCATCTCGTTGGTGATGACGAACACGGCCGCCGCCGACCGGCCGACGGTGCTCTCCTGCTTCGAGACGCTCGTCACCTCGATGTCCATCGACGGGACCTTGACGTCGACGTGCAAGAGCTGCTCGACGTCCATCTCCAGAATATCCGTCTTTTCGGACGGCACGGGCACGCTGGTCAGGTCGGCGTCGGGCAGCGGGGCGGGCGCCACGCCCTTCGCCCCCAGCTCCTGCCCCGTCGCGAAGGCCCCAAGAACCAGTGCGAGGCACAACGAAACGACTGCCGCGCGGGACGACAGTTTCGCGCGGCGCGTTCTCCGTATGAACCTCATTTCGGTCTCCGTGCAATTGAACCGCTGCAACTGGTGGACGTGGTTGGGGCCGTCCGCGTTTCGTGTTTCTGCTTCACGGGCCGGGGACTGGTGCCTTTTTCGGCCACTCGGCTTGCCACTCGCATTCGACGTGCAAGCCGAAAACATGCACCTGTCCCCTTTTGCGCGACCAACTCGTGAACGGTTACTGGGAATGCGGCGGCGTTGGTCGAGCCGAAACGCAAGCCTGCGACCGATCCGTGCCGATCTTGCGGTTTCAGCCCGGGGAAGAGAGGAATGGAGAGGTTGCCCGGCGCACGTGTCGCGCGCGACATGAATGCACATGCCGCGACACGTCCGTTTCCGGCGAATCGACAATCATCCGCTGGCAGCGCAACGGCCGCCCTGAGAATCTGCCCTCGAGATCCTACTGCCCCGGGCGAGTTTTGCCCGTCCTCCGTATGACCCAGCGCGAGAAGCGGATGCCCGTCGCGCGGGGTCGCCAACAATCCACTTCCTTTGAAATCGGACCATCGGACAGGGCGTTTTGATCGTTTTGTGCTCCTTCTGTCCAACAAGACTTGCCGGTTGAACCGGTTAATCCGGTTGGGAAAGCAAGACGAGGCGAGCGTGAAGCAAAACACGTTCGGAAGAGGTAGGCCGCACGGCCGGTTTTGGCAGGCGCCGGGGACCGTCGTGATCGTGCCGGTTTTTTGGGCGGCGATCTCGGACAAGAAGGCCGTTCTCTCGGAGAAAACACTTCTCTTCTTGAGAGGTTCTTGTTAAAGTCAAGGAATGCGGGGCGTCGCGGCAAGGCACGCGTATTGGCAGCATGGGTTTTGGGTTGAAGGTGCCGTACTGATGGTTGATTCTCGTCGTCCCCGTGACGGGGAAGTAGAGGAACTGCTACGTAACGCCGAGCTGCGTAACGAGCTCGAGCCGTTCTACGACGAGTCCATAAGCCGGATCAACGTTCAGCATCTCCCCCTGGCCGTCGAGAACGACTTCCTGGCCTCGATGTTGGCCTGGGAACAGGCGCCCGTGTTGCCGGTCTGCCGATGGTTCGATCCCGAGTTGCGTCCGCCTCGTCCGACCGCGTTGGACGACGACACGTTGCACGACATCCTGTGGGACGTGATCTATAAGCTTTACGAGAAGCGGATCGTTCTCGACTTCACCGACCACCTGACCGATCGGGAACTCTACTGCCTGATATACCGCGACATTCTGCCCGCGAGGGAAAAGAAGCTCGAGATCGCCCGCAATTATCTCCACTGGGACTGCACGGGCGCCAGCGGCGACCCCGAAGTCTGGCTCCGCTATTATGCCTCTGAGCGCGAGCGGGAAGCCTGGGCCGAGACCTACCGTCTTCCCATTCCAGAGCATGTCGAGCCCCCCTACCATCGGCAGTTGCCCCGGGAGCTGTAAGCCGGGGGGCAGGGATTGGGGGCTCGGGGCTCGGGATTGGAACCGAGCGGGGGGCGTCCGTCTCCTGTTGCGCCACGGGATTCCCGGAACTTGGTGCCAGAGAGCCACGAATTTCCACCCGGGTGGGCCCGTTCTTCTCTCCTGGAGGGCCCCGCTCCGAGCGTGGCCGTGGCTGGCCATCTGACGAGACGCGGACGCGA
>JAFGFF010000445.1 GCA_016931075.1 Pirellulales bacterium
CGCAGGTAGCCGGAGCACAGGTGGCCGGTTCGCAAGTCTTCGGCTCGCAGGTCTTCGGACGGCAGGTCCGGACACGGCAGCGGCGAGGCTTGCAGGTCTTCGGCTCGCACGTGTTCGGTTCGCATGTGGCCGGGGCACAGGTCGCCGGAGCACAGGTCGCCGGAGCACAGGTCGCCGGGGCACAAGTCTTGCCCGCCTTGGCTTCAGTTGGGCCGCCCAGCAGGACGAGGCCCAGCACCGCTACGCACAGCGCGATGCCAATCAGATACGTTCGATTCATTCGAGAATCCTCCAACAGAAAAACAGGTACCGTAGCGTTTAGGGACTCGCTCTGGGCCGTCATCCCTTGAAATATCCACTCCTGCCCCGACGGCCGCGAAGGCGGGAGCGGCTCGCAGCTGTGCCACGGCGACCAGCGCCACCAAACTGCCCTGTTGTAAGCTTTGTGGCTCGGGCGCGTGGTAGGGAATACACAGCTTAGACCATTAAGCTAGCATGGCTGATGCGGGTGTCAAGCGGGGGGGAGGTGGGAAATGTACGCGTTAGGATGCATCGGCGTATTGGGTATTTTAAGCGGTTTTCTCTGACAATCGTAGGTCACCCGACTCGAAAAAATGGTTCCCTTGACAGTTTACCCAATACCCCATGCCACCAGGACCCTCGCAATGTCTGCAACTAGTTGAAACACAACATGTTACGCCGATGAACAGCCCAAGGATTGTCTCCGGTAAACATTTGGCCAGGCCTGTGACGCTGGACCAAGTTGCCTACGAGACAATTTGGAATCACAACCAAAATGAGGAAATTCGACGGCGGGACCCAGTGCCTTTTTCCAGCCGGGACACTTTGCCGGATAGAGGACTGGGTATCATGGGGGGTTTGAGGATTTTGGTTTAATCGTGAACCAAGATGGTCGAATTCGTTCAGTACGCGACCATCCTCGTGACACCCGGCTAACGTTTGGGAGGTGTGGTTGGGTGCTCCGCGACCGAAGCGGACGGTTTACCTCGCTTCTTGCCGGCAAGCTCTTCGACCAGGAGTTGGATCTTGCGTTCCGTCTCCAAAGGTTTCTCGAAGTCCAGCAACAACGGCGGCTGGTTCTCGAAGATGACGGTCGACACGCCGCCGATCCGCCAGCCTTCGTCCTCGTGTCGGAGGAACCAGGTCAGTGCGGTCGTCTCGACTTGTTGAGTCCGGCGGCTACGGTCGGTCCAGGTCGACGCCACCCGGGCGACCATGTCTCCGACGAGGGTGACTTCGCCCACTTCGTATTGGGCCGTGTCGCTCCGCGAAGGAGTCCCGTTGATGCCGTGCTTGGCCCTTTCTTGTCGGGCCACCGGCGTGAGCAGCGCGATTACTTTCTCGTCCTGACCGGTTCGACACGCTTCGAGGAACTCGCCAACAGTCGCCGCCGGCCCGGATTCTGCCTTAGTCGAGGCGCCCGAACCACCGTCCGCAGTGGTTGTCGAGGTGTTGCTGCCCGAGTCACTGCAACCGACCGCCAGGGCCATAGCCAACATGCCTGCGAGTCCCACGACCCATCTTGTATTGCCCAAGCGTTCCATGCTTCGGATCTCCGTACTCCAAGTCCAAGTCGTCGCCGGCCGTGGCGAGACGTCTATACCAAAGAGGTGGCAGAGTTTCCCAAGAATGCCCGATTGGGTCAAGACGAGTCTGGTCAGCTCGATTGCCTTGTTTGCCCAAGGCTCCGAAACAACCGGGATTTGTCAGAATGTCCGCAGCGAGGCGATGTCTTACTGATTGGGCTTCCGGCCTTGGTGCTGGAGCAGTCGGAAGTCGAGTTCCCTGCGTTGCAGGTCGACCCGGGCGACTGCGACACGCAGTCGGTCGCCCAGGCGGAAGAGGTTGCCACGGCGGTGGCCGGAGAGGGTGTGGGTATCGCGGTCGAAGTAGTAGTGGTCGTCGGCCAGGGAATCGATGTGGATGAGCCCTTCAGCCGGGATTTCGAGGCCCTGGACGAACAGGCCGAAGCGCTGCACGCCCGTGACGACGGCGTCCATTTCCTCGCCGATCCGCTTGCTCATGTAGCCCAGCAGTTTGAGTTTGACCAGTTCGCGTTCGGCCTTCTCGGCTCGTTGCTCGCGCTGGGAACAGTGCTCGCCCAGGACGGCCAGTTCGTCGAAGTGCGTCGCCGGCGTGCGGCCTTGCAGGATCTCGTCCAGCAGCCGGTGGACGGTCAGGTCAGGGTAGCGGCGGATGGGTGAGGTGAAGTGGCAGTAGTTTTGGCTGGCCAGGGCGTAGTGCCCTTCGTCCTGAGGACCGTAGACGGCCTGCTGCATCGAGCGGAGCACGGCGAAATGGACGGCGTAGGCCTCGGGCCGGTGGATCACACGGTCCAACAGCTTCTGCAATTCAAACCGGCTCTGCAGGCTGGGCGTGTCCAGGCCCAGGGCGTTGACGAACTCGGTCAGCGTTTTGAGCTTCCGGGGCGTCGGCTCCGAGTGGATCCGCCGCAAGAAGGACAGCTCCTTGTCGGCCAGCGCCTGGGCGACCGCCTCGTTGGCCGCCAGCATGAACTCCTCGATGATCTGGTGGCTCTCGGTGTGTTCAACCGTGTGGGCCCCGCTCACATGGCCCTCGTCGTCCAGGTCGATCTTCACCTCGGGCATGGCAATATCGAGCGCCCCCCGGGCGAAACGCCGCTTGCGCAGCATCATGGCCAACTCGTGCATCCGGCCCAACAGGGCATGCACCTCGGGCGAGAGCTTCTCACGCCACGCCTCGCGATCGGCCAGGAACTCATCGACCTCGCCGTAGTTGAGCCGCTTGGAACTGCGGATGGCCGAACGGTGGAACGTACTGCCGATCGGCTGGCCCTCGGGCGAGAACTCAATCACGGCCGTTTTGGCGTAACGAACCTTACCCGGCTGAAGGCTGGCCAGACTGTTCGAGATGACCTCGGGCAGCATCGGGATGACCCGGTCGGGCAAGTAGACGCTGGTCGCCCGATTGTGGGCCTCGCGGTCCAGCGGCGTGCCCTCGGGCACGAAATGGGCCACGTCGGCAATGTGGACGCCCAAGAGCCAGTGACCCTGCTCGGTTTTTTCCAGCGAAATGGCG
This sequence comes from Pirellulales bacterium, assembly GCA_016931075.1. Taxonomy (GTDB): domain Bacteria; phylum Planctomycetota; class Planctomycetia; order Pirellulales; family Thermoguttaceae; genus JAFGFF01. The sequence goes on from JAFGFF010000445.1 coordinate 3,082, forward strand.
TCGTCAAAATCCCGCGCGTCGGCCGGGTCGATCGTCAGGATCGTCTCGCCGGTCAGGTCCTTGCGGTCCTCGGGAATCGACTCGTCGAAGGCGTCGGCCTGCCGCCGGGCTTGCTCCAAGGCGTCCTCGGCGAACGCCTCGGGCAGTTCGAACTGGCGGATGACCGACAGGGTGTCGACCTCGGGCGTCCCGGCCGGGCCCAGCACCTCGGTGATGACCGCCTCGCCGGTCGCCGAGGGCGACGGGAAACGGACCATCTCGATGACCACCTTGTCGTCCTCCCGCGCGCCCTTGGCCCCGGGATCGCCGACTGAGATGGGCTGGGCGAAGACCTGCCCGTCGACCAACACTTGCCCACCGCCGTCCGCCTCGAAGTACGTGCCGACGAACTGATGAGTCTGACGTTCGAGAACGGCGACGATCTCGCCCTTGGGGCCCTTGTCCGGATGACGCCGCCGCTCGACGAGCCGTACCTGGACCAGATCGCCCGTGGCTGCGTTGCCGGCACGGCGGGCCGGGATGTAGATGTCGGCGACCTCTTTCTCGGCGGTTGCCGCCCCGGCGAGCCGGACGAAACCAAAACCCCGCTCGTGCCGGCGGAACCGTCCCACGATGGCGTTGCCAGGCAAGGGCGCCTTCCCCTTCTTCTTGCTCGGTCGATCGTCGGCGACGTCCTTTTTCGGCGGCGCGGCGACGATCTGCTGGACCAGGTGATTGGCCCCGTAGGCGAGTTGTCCCCGGCGGACGAGCCGTTTGATCGCCCGTTTGACGTCGGCCCCTTGTTCCTTGTCCAGTCCCAGCTTCTTGGCGATGACCCGGGGCTTGACCGGCTGATAGCCGCTCCGGTTGACGTGATCGAGGATGTCCTGTTCGAGCTTGGCTTCTTCGGGCGTTGATTCACGCATGGGGCGGTTCTTCTTGGTGGCTAGGTTGGTTGAAAGAGCATTGTTTCGACATGAACTGCACCAGTAGGAGGCGACTCCTGTCGCCGAATGGTCGTCGATCAAGAGCTATTCGGCGACAGGAGTCGCCTCCTACAAAAAGCCCTTCGGGGCGAAGGTCACACTCATTCGGTAGCAGACTCGCCGCCGGACGATGCTTCGCTTATGCCTTTGAAGAGCTTGCGTTGGAGGTTCGAGTTGTAGGCGGTCCAAGGGCTGTCGACGTTCGGGTCGTCGCGGATCTGCTGGCCGAACAGGGCCAGCTTGGCGTCCAGGTTGTCCAACTGGGCCAGGGCGATCGCCTCGAGCGTCATCGGGAGCTTGGGGCTGCCGAAATCGTATTGCCCATGGTGGCTCACGAGCATGTGTTTCAGCCGCAGGGCCTTTTCTTGGGGGAACGGTTCACCGGAGAGTTTTTCGGCCTCGGCGATCTTCCTTTCCAGCAGGCCGACGGCCATGACCAGATGGCCGACCAGTTGGCCCTCGTCGGTGTAGGCGAATCCGTGGTCGTAACTCAGCTCGTCGATCTTGCCGATGTCGTGCACAAACGCGCCGGTCACGAGCAGATCGCGGTCGAGTTCCTCGTAGCACGGCGCGACCCGGGCGGCCACGTCCATCAGGTGGACCGTGTGCTCCAGCAGCCCGCCGTGGTAGGCGTGATGGTTCTTCACGGCCGCCGGCGCGCGGGTGAACTTGGCCATGAACGGTTCGTCCATCAGGAAACACTCGGCCAGGTTGCGCAGAGCGACGTCTTCCATCCCGCGGAGCATCTCGGTCAGACGCAGAACCAGCCGGTCGACGTCCACGGCAGCCAGCGGCTGGAAATCGTCCTCGTCAACCTGCGACGGATCGACCTTTTCGAGCCGGGCGAGAATCATCTGCATCGAGCCTTGGAAAAGTTGGGTCGAGCCCTCGACGTGGACGTAGTCGCCGTTGTCGAACGTGTGGTAAAGCTTCTCGGTGGCGTTCCACATCCGGGCGCCGATCGTGCCGGTCCGGTCGCTCAACTCGACCTGGAGATACAGATTCCCGTTCCGGTTGGGGCGAAGCTGCTTTTCCGAAACGAGGAACACCTGATCGACGGTTTCCTGAGGGCCGAGCTGGCTCACGGATCGACGTGACATGGGGACCTTTCTTCCAGAGGACGTAGGGGTTGCAATGCGTAACTCTTGATTTTATGGCACTTTGGACCGAGTCACAAGTGCCGCTTGTGCTCGACTCCCCCTTGCCTCCCCCCCGGAATCTGCCCTACAATGCCGCCTTTGTCGCTGTCGTTTCGTAGTTGCACCCCGCTCTCCTCGACGTTGTAGGAGGCGACTCCTGTCGCCGAATGAGGCCCCGTGTGCCGGCCATTCGGCGACAGGAGTCGCCTCCTACAGAGTTGGGTGTTGACCGCGCCAGGTGCCACTGGCGCGAAGACATCGAGACGCCTAGAAAACATGCCCACGCAAGCGTGGGCATGGCACCCGAGGTTCGATTCTACTCCTTCTTCTCAAAACACCAGGAAGATACCAAAGGCCGTCCCATGCGTTGGACCAAAACTCTGATCCCGACGATGAAAGAAACGCCCGAGGGGGCGGAGATCCCTAGCCATGTGCTCATGCTCCGCGCCGGGCTGATCAACCAAGTGATGGCCGGGGCGTATACCTACCTGCCGCTGGGGCTGCGGTGTCTTCGCAAGGCCGAGCGGATCGTCCGCGAGGAGATGGACGTGGCCGGGGCGATCGAGCTGCTCATGCCGGCCATCACGCCCCTTTCGCTCTGGGAGCAGACCGGCCGGGTCGAGGCGTTCGGCGACGTGCTCATCCAGTTCACCGTCCGCAGGCAGAACCGCAAGGTCCACATGGCCTTGGGCCCGACGCACGAGGAGGTCATCACCGACCTCGTTTCGCGCCAGATCTCCAGCTATCGCCAGATGCCTATCACGCTCTACCAGATCCAGACCAAGTTCCGCAACGAGGAACGGCCGCGGTTCGGCGTGTTGCGCACGAGCGAGTTTTTGATGAAGGACGCCTACAGCTTCAACCCGTCGATCGAATCGCTCGACAAGAGCTATGAGGCGATGTACGCCGCCTATTGTCGGATTTTCGATCGCTGTGGGCTGGAGTATCTGCCCGTCGAAGCCGAGAGCGGGCCGATCGGCGGCGACGCGAGCCACGAGTTCATGATCCCGGCCGAAAACGGCGAGGACACCGTGGCCCATTGCCGCGAGTGCGGCTACGCGGCCAACCTCGAACGGGCTGAAGTAGGCGCTAGGGACGTGGTCCCACCCGACGTAGCCCTGAAAGAGATGGCGACAGTCGATACGCCTAATGCCGGCACGATCGCCCAGGTGTGCGACCTGTTGCGTTGCAAGCCGGCCCGGATGATCAAGACGCTCATCTACGTGGCCGACGGCAAACCGCTGGCCGTGCTCGTGCGCGGCGACCGCGAGGCCAACGAGGGCAAGATTCGCCGGGCGGTCGGGGCCGAAAAGCTCGAACTGGCCTCGCCCGAGGTGATTGAAAAAGTCACCGGCGCGCCGGTCGGGTTCGCCGGTCCGGTCGGCCTGAAGCAGAACGTGCCCGTCTGGGCCGATCGCGACGTGCCGATCTTGCGCAACGCCGTGACCGGAGCCAACCAGGCCGACGCCCACCTGGTCGGCGTCAACCCGGGCCGCGACTTCACCGTGCCGAAGGATCATGTGGCCGACCTGCGCAACGCGGCCGACGGCGACCCGTGCCCTCGGTGCAGCGCGAAGCTCTCGCTGCGCCACGCCATCGAGGTGGGCCACGTCTTCAAGCTGGGCACGAAGTATTCCGATGCCCTCTCGGCCCGATTTCTGGACGACCAGGAGCAATTGCACCCGATCATCATGGGCTGCTACGGGATCGGCATCAACCGGATCATGGCCGGGCTGATCGAGACGAACCACGACGAGTCAGGCATCCTCTGGCCCATGGCCATCGCGCCCTACGAGGTCTTCGTTGCTCCGTTGAAGGTGACCGACGAGCCGACCATGCGGGCGGCCCAGCAGTTGCACGATCAGCTCGAGGAACTGGGCGTCGAGGTCCTGCTGGACGACCGAGACGTTCGCGCCGGCGTGAAGTTCAAGGACGCCGATCTGATCGGCATCCCCCTTCGGATTGTCCTGGGCCCCCGGGGCTTACAGGAGGGACAGTTCGAAATGAAGTGGCGCTGGGACGACCAGGCCGAAATGATCGACCAGTCCACCGCCGCGGCCACGATCGCCGACCTGGTCCGCCAGGAACGGGCCGACGGTGCCCGATTCCGCGCCCGGCCGGGCAAGTAGGCCGCCGGCTCTTCCGCGACACCAGACGCCACCCCCTGGCCAATCGGCGTGGCAGGGATAGAATGGGCTCTTTCGGGTGCCCTTTGCGTTGCACAACCCCGCTCGGGTGGGAGCCACGTCCCCGGCCGGCTGTACCGGGCACCGCTTGGACCGGATTGTTCGGGGAAAGCAGGAGTAGACCAACGTGAACACACCCAGCGCCCTCGCGCGCACGCCTCTGTACGATTGGCACTGTGCCAACGGCGGGCGGATGATCGATTTCGCCGGCTGGTCGATGCCCGTGCAGTACGGCTCGATCATGGACGAGCACAATACGACCCGTTCGGCCGTGGGCATCACCGACATCTCGCACATGGGCCGGCTTCGGTTCGAGGGGCCCGGGGCGGCCGTCTTCCTGGCCGAACTGCTCACCCGGCGCGTGGCCGACATGGCCTTGGGCCAGGTCCGCTACTCGCTCGTGACCAACGAGGCCGGCGGGATCCTCGACGACGTGCTGGTCGGCTACTACCACAACTCCTACGGCCAGCCCTACTACGTGCTCGTGGTCAACGCGAGCAACCGGCTGAAGATCGTCAAGTGGATCCAGGATCACTTGTCGGAAGAACGGGCGAACAAGCCCGGCGAGGAGATCCTGTTCACCGACGTGACCAGCCTTTGGGCCATGTTCGCCATCCAGGGCCCCATGAGCGTCGAACTGCTCCAGCCGCTGGTCGACGAGGACCTGGCCATGATGAAATACTATCGGGGCGCCCAGGCCCAAATCCTGCACCCACGCGCCCAGCGCCAAGGGGGCATCGTCAGCCGGACCGGCTACACGGGCGAGGACGGATTCGAGTTGAGCGTCGGGGCAACCGTCGCCACCGCCGTCTGGGAGGCCCTTTTGGAACAGGGCAAGTCGCTCGGCGTCTTGCCGACCGGCTTGGGCTGCCGCGACACGTTGCGTTTGGAGGCCGGCATGCCGCTCTATGGCCACGAGCTGTCCGAGTCGATCAATCCGATCGAGGCCGGGCTGACGTTCGCCTGCCATCTCGTCGGCTACGACTTCCCCGGACGCGACGCCCTACTTGCGATCAAGGACAAGCCCCTTTCCCGTGTCCGGATTGGTTTGGAATCGACCGGCCGTCGGGTTGCTCGAGAGGGCGCGGCCATCTTGCTAAACGATCAGAAGATCGGCGAGGTGACCAGCGGGACCTTCTCTCCGACGCTCCAGCGCCCGATCGCGATGGGCTACATCGGCGCGGAACACGCTGAAGTCGGACGCGAAGTCCTCTTGGACATCCGGGGCCGCAAGGAGTCCGCCCGAATTGTGGAACTTCCCTTCTACAGTCGCCAGAAGAAAGGAAAATAAGAAGTGACACCCGAGAAGCTGCTCTACTCGAAGACCCACGAATGGGTTCATGTTGAAACGGACGCCGCCGGCGCGAAAGTCGCCACCGTCGGCCTGTCGACCTTCGCCCTGAAGGCCCTGACTGACCTGGTCTTTCTCGATCTGCCCGAGGTAGGCACCGACGTCACGGCCGGCTCGCCGTTCGGCGAGATCGAATCGGTCAAGGCGGTCAGCGACCTGAACAGCCCGGTCGACGGCCAGATCGTCGAGGTGAACACGGCCGTGGTCGACGACCTCGAAGGCCTGGCCGACGATCCCTACGGCGCCGGCTGGCTCGTGAAGATCAAGATCGCCGACGAGTCGGGCCTGGCCCACCTGATGGACCACGCGGCCTACCAGAAACAGTGCGAATGCGAAGGCTAACCCGGAATCGCAACCATGCCCTATATTCCTAACACGCCCCAGGATCAGCAGGCGATGCTCGAGGCAATCGGCGTCGGGTCGATCGACGAGTTGTTCAAGACGATTCCGGACGAATTGCGGCTCGGACGGGAACTGAACCTCCCGCCGGCGCTGGGTGAACTTGAGTTGACCAGCCACATGAACGCCCTGGGCGCGGCCAACACGCCGGCGGGCCAGACGGCCTGTTTCCTCGGCGGAGGCAGCTACGACCACTTCATTCCCGCCGTGGTCGACATGATCAGCAGCCGCAGCGAGTTCTACACGGCCTACACGCCCTATCAGCCCGAGGCCAGCCAAGGCACCTTGCAGGCGATCTTCGAGTACCAGACGCTGATCACGCAACTGACCGGCATGGACGTCTCGAACGCCAGCCTCTACGACGGGGCCAGCGCCACGGTCGAAGCCGTCCTCATGGCCATGGCCGCCACCCGACGCACCGGCCGGGTGGTCGCCGCCGGAAGCGTTCACCCCGAATATCGCCAGACGGTCAAAACCTATCTGACCAACCTGGGCACGGAGCTGGTCACCGTCGACACGCCCAAGGGCACGCTCTCGCCCGAGCAACTTGCGGCGGCCGTTGATGGCCAAACCGCATGCGTCATCGTGCAGCAGCCCAACTTCTTCGGCTGCTTGGAAGAGATGGCCGCGTTGGCCCAGGTGGCTCACGACGCGGGCGCTCTGTTCGTCGTGGCCGTCTATCCGACCAGTCTTGGCCTATTGGCCCGGCCGAGCACCTACGGGGCCGACATCGTCGTGGCCGAAGGGCAAGCGTTGGGTAATCCAATGAACTACGGCGGGCCGTACCTGGGCATCATCGCCTGCCGCGAGCAGTTCGTCCGCCGGATGCCCGGCCGGCTGGTCGGCCAGACGGTCGACCGCCGAGGCCGGCGGTGTTGGGTCCTGACGCTCCAAACCCGCGAACAACACATCCGCCGCCAGAAGGCCACGAGCAACATCTGCACGAACCAGGGCCTGTTCGCCCTGCGGACGGCCGTCTACCTGGCGTCGATGGGTCCGACCGGGATGCGCAAGGTGGCCGAACTGTGTCTCCAAAAGGCCCACTACGCAGCCGACCGACTCACCCAGGGCACGGGGCTGAAGCAGGCGTTCGACCGACCGTTCTTCAACGAGTTCGTCGTCCGCGTGGCCGATGGGCAAGTCGATGCGTTGGTCGAAAAGGCGCGCCAGGAAGGCATTTTCGCCGGCGTGCCCTTGGGCCGGTGGTATCCCGACCTGGCCGACTGCCTCCTGGTGGCCGTGACCGAAAAGCGAACCCAGGCCGAGATCGATCGCCTGGCGGCGTTGGGGGCGAGGGGCTAGGAACTCGGGGCTAGGGAATGGGGACACGAAACCGAGCGGGGGGCGTCAGCCCCCTGTTCCGTCGAGCGCGTGGGGTGCTACTGCTAGCTTGCCCAGCAGTGATTTTCGGGACAACCAGAATCGCACTGCTGGGCAAGCCAGCAGTGGCACCCATGAAATTCATCGTCACAAACAAACTGGCAACCCATGCGAAACCAACAAGCCACGAAGCTGCTGTTTGAATTGTCCAGACCGGGCTGCGAGGCGACCGTGTTGCCCGAGTGCGACGTGCCGGCGCGGCCGATCGGTGAGTTGCTGCCGGCTGAGGCGGTGGCCGACGCGCCGTTGCCGCTGCCCGAGGTGACCGAGCCCGACGTGGTTCGGCATTTCGTGAACCTGTCGGGCAAGAACATGTCGGTCGACACCAACTTCTACCCGCTGGGTTCCTGTACGATGAAGTACAACCCGAAGCGGAACGAGCGGCTGTCGTCGCTGCCCGCCTGGGCCGATTTGCACCCGTATCAGCCGGAAGCCTCGCTCCAGGGCATGCTCGAAATGCTCTGGCACTGCCAGGAGATGCTCTCGGAGATCGCCGGGCTGCCGGCCGTCTCGCTTCAGCCGGCCGCTGGGGCGCATGGCGAGCTGACCGCCCTATTCACGGCCGCCGCCTATTTCCGCGACCACGACCCGGGCCGCAAGAAGGTCCTCATTCCCGACCAGGCCCACGGCACCAACCCGGCCAGCGCGGCGGCCGCCGGGCTGACGGCCGTCGAGGTGAAGAGCAACTCGGCCGGCCTGGTCGACCTGGACGACCTCCGTGCGAAGCTCGACGAGACGACCGCCGTCTTCATGATCACCAACCCGAACACGCTGGGCGTGTTCGACCCGCAAATCGGCCAGATCACCAAGCTGGTCCACGAAGCGGGCGGGCTGATCTACCTGGACGGGGCCAACATGAACGCCATCCTGGGCGTCACCCGGCCGGGCGATTTCGGCGCGAACATGATGCACTTCAACCCGCACAAAACCTTCAGCACGCCGCACGGCGGCGGCGGCCCCGGCGCGGGCCCGATCGCCGTCTGCGAGCGGCTGGCCCCCTATCTGCCCACGCCGATCGTCGTCCGCGAGGGCGACGGTTTCCGGCTCGACTTCAACCGGCCCAAGTCGATCGGCCGGGTGCGGAGCTTCTTCGGGAACGTCGGCGTGCTGGTCCGGATGTACTGCTACCTCCGCACGCACGGGGCCGAAGGCCTCCGCCGCGTGTCGGAAAATGCCGTGCTCAACGCGAATTATCTGCTGGCCCGAGTGAAGCATTTTCTCCCCGTGCCGCAGGGCGATCGGTGCATGCACGAGTTCGTCGCGACGTCGTCGAAGCTCAAGGCCGAGAAGCACATCAGCACGATGGACATCGCCAAGCGGTTGTTGGATTTCGGCTTTCATGCCCCGACGGTCTACTTCCCGCTGATCGTGCCCGAGGCCATGATGATCGAGCCGACCGAGACCGAGTCGAAGGCCACGCTGGACGCATTCGCCGAGGCCCTGTTCCGGATCACCGAGGAGTCGCACGACTTGCTGGCCGAGGCCCCGCACACGACGACGATCAGCCGCCCCGACGAAGTCCTGGCCGCCCGGCAGCCACGGCTGGCCTGGTCGCCGGAAGCATAGGCACGTCAGGATGTCCGGCTCATTACCCTGCCATCTTCTGCTCGACTCGGCCGCGCCGGGCGACTGGAACATGGCGGTCGACGAGGTGTTGCTCGATTCGGTCGCCACGGAGGGCAGGTGCTGGTGGCGGTTTTATACCTGGGCTCAGCCCATGCTCTCGCTTGGCTACTTTCAAAACGCGGACGACCGAGCGTGTCATCCGGAGAGCGAGTCGTGCCGCTGCGTGCGGCGCTCCAGCGGCGGCGGGGCCATCTTGCACGACGTCGAGTTGACTTACTCGTTGATCGTGGCGGCCGAGAGCCCTTTGGCCCGTCAACGGGCCGAACTGTATAAGACGGTCCATCGGGTGTTGGTCGAGGTCCTGTCCGACTTGGGGGTTCGGGCTACGCTGTGTGTGGATTCCGGGCCGATTGGCCCCAAGGGCTCTCCTTTTTTGTGTTTTCAGCGCCGTGCCCAGGGCGATGTACTCTACCGGGGGCACAAGGTCGCCGGCAGCGCCCAGCGACGCCGGAGCGGGGCCATCTTGCAACACGGAAGTCTTCTCCTGGGCCGGTCCCGATTTGCCCCCCAATTGGCAGGGATAGCCGATCTGGCCGACACCGATTGGTCGGCGGATGAGCTGGGCCAACGTTGGCTTGCTCGACTGGCCGAGCGGCTGCGACTGGAGTTCCTTCCCCAGGCCCTTTCCGACAAGCAGCGGGACCAGGCCGCCCGATTGGTCGAGGTGAAATACGGCAATCCGTCTTGGACCCAGCATCGGGGCCGTCGGCCGGCCTAATGCCAATGGGGGAGAAAAATAACACCGACGGATCGGTAATCCTGATCCGGAAACGACTTCCGCGATTTGACCCATTTTGACATCTGGCGGTCAAGTTGGTAGGATCGATGATAGTGTGGTAGATGCACCGCGGTTTGGCGCCGTCGGGCTGACCGGAACAAGGGCAACAAATCCAAGGGATAAGCAACCCAAGGGGCAACGCCCCTAAAGAGCAACGACGCAGAGAAGAGGCGTCGGGGATGCACCCGATCCAACTCGGGAGGAAGCGGATTGACACGAGTGACAACGTAAGGCCGGCGTCGCGTCGCGCGAGGCGAGGCGACTAGTGGCCGGTCTTCACGGAGGCTGCCGGGGTATTGTCTGCCGGAGTACCCTCGGGTTGGGCCATTCCGTGAAGTGAGGATGGTGATGGAACTCAAACTGGTCGTCATCGGCGGAAAACAGGCCGGACAGATCGTCCCGGTCGCGGGCCCGAAGTTCTTCATCGGGCGTTCCGAGGAGTGCCAACTCCGTCCCAACAGCGATCTGATCAGCCGGCACCACTGCGCGATCATGGTCGACGAGGGCATGGCGACCGTCCGAGACCTTGGAAGCAAGAACGGCACGTTCGTCAACGACCAGCGGATCCGCGGCGAAGAGGAACTCAAGACGGGCGACACGTTGACCGTAGGGCCGCTGCATTTTCAAGTCCGGCTGGAAGTGGGGCTCGAAGCATCCAAGAAACCGAAAGTCCAAACCGTCGAAGAAGCAGCCACCCGAACGGTCGAATCGGCCGGTGCTCCGACGAAAGCCGAAGACGGCGAACTGGACATCAGCGATTGGCTGGGCGGCGACGAAACGGACCCGATGAACGACACCCAGACTCTCGACCGGGCCGACTCGGGAACCGTCTCCGTCGGCGGCGCCGGCACGACCGTATCGACCTTCCAACCCGAGCCCGTCGAGCCCACGGAAGAGCAAGCCAAACCTGACAAGAAGTCGAAGGAGACCCCGGGCCGCCTGCCGAACATTAAGAAACCCAAGGCCGTCGACAGCCAAGCGGCCGCGGCCGACGTGTTGCGGCATTTCTTCCGTCGGAAATGACAGGCCCGCTGCTTCCCTTTAGGGCTTGATCCATCCCGAGACCGTCATCCGGTTCTGGATTCCCAAGAACAGAGAAGTTTTTCTCCAAACACGCGACAGCGAGACACGCCCGTGAGAGCCACCAACCGTTCCTCCAAGTCCGCCGCGTTGCTGGGCGTCGCTTTCGACGCCCAGGATGGCCAAACCCGTCTGACGCGGGGGAAGAACTTCGCGCTGGTCGGGGGCTCGGAAGAGACCCACGCCGTGATGCAGGAGACGGCGGTGAAGATCAACGAGCACGCGGACCGGAAGGGCAAATCGTTGGGCGACGTCTCGGTCGACGAACTCCGCGACATCTGCCAGCAGGTGAGCGAGTCGCACCAGCAGGGCAAGAAATAGAAACGCCCGGTCAGCCGTGCCGGGCGTTTCTTTCTCGTCGTAGTCCGTAAGGGGGGCCCCGTGAGAGGAGCCATGTAGCCCATGCGGCCGGGCGCGGCCGGCACGGCGGCTACTACTTCTTCTTCTTGGCCACCCGTCGCTTCTTTTTGGCGACCTTCTTCTTCTTGGCCACCTTCTTCTTTTTCTTGGCGACCTTCTTCTTGGCGACCTTCTTCTTCTTGGCCACCTTTCTCTTCTTGGCAACCTTTCTCTTCTTGGCGACCTTCTTGGTTGCCTTCTTGGTTGCCTTCTTCTTGGCCACCTTCCGTTTCTTCTTGGCCACCTCACGTCCTCCTAACAAGTGTTTTGGGCGACTTCCTTGCCGACAGTCGGGCTGGGGCCGAGACCGGACAGGCATGTCACCGCGGAAACAGAACTATATGAACAAGTCGCCAACGTCTCCAACAAACCCGAAGGCTTGAGTTTTCGTGACGGTTGTTCTCTCCTTTTTCCATGTCCGCTTCAACGTTCATCCACTTCCGTGGACCTTCATTTCAGCAGACTTAAGAAGCCCAGTTTCGCGGTTTTGTGAACATCATCTGCTCACGGAATCTCCATCATGGTATCCATTTTGCCAAACAATGCAAGCACAATTCGGGTTTTGGAAGGAGCTTTTCACAATTTTTTCTTCACCTGTTCTCTCCAACTCCCAAACACAAACAAGAAACGCTGACTCGAATTGCCATTCGCCGTCCAGGATGAACTGCCGTGCCGAGCCATCAACAGAATGTTTCTCTGAAGGCAATCACGCTGTGGTTAATACCTGATAAGAACGCGATCGCATGTTCTTGTCCGAGAGATTTCACGTCGGTAAGCAAGCAGCCCACGGGTACGTTGGAACCTGTGTCCTGATCAGACAAGAAGACCGCGCCGCAGTGTGCCTTTTCAGCAACACCTCGCGGGCAGCCGGAACGGTGCGGAATGCCGCAAAGCCCTGGAAGACAAGGAGTTGGGGATTTCATTCAGATGTGATTCGCCGGCGGGTTTCAGCACGCCGCCGGGCGATTCGTCATGCCCAATCCAAGCCTGTCTCGTGCTTGACGCGAGATTCGAAATCACCCAACAGACCGCCGATCAAATCCCAGCCTTCGACACGGCGGATCTCAATATCGCCCTGGCGATTGACTCGCACAATGCTGTCGTCTTCCACCCCGACGTCAGCCAACTCCTGAGGGTTGGGGCCGTCTTCCCTGGCCAAGCGGAACAACGTCCGACCAGACATTTCGATGAACTTCATGGCGTCGCACCCCGAGAACGAGTAGTCTGCGTTTTCTTAGGAAAAAATTCCCGTTACGGACGAGAACCGTCAATCAGGTCCGCCGTCGGCTACGTGGCGTCCGCTTCGGCCGCAATCACCCCCAGTACGATCGCCCGCAGCTTCGGCTCGGCCGAGGCCGCGGTGGCGAGAATATCCTCGATCCGGGCCGGTTTCAGGGCGTCGGGCAGGCAGAGGTCGGTCACGACCGACAGCCCCAACACCCGCATCCCCGCGTGAACCGCCACAATCACCTCCGGCACGGTCGACATTCCCACGACATCAGCCCCGATCGTCCGGAGAAACCGGTACTCGGCCCGCGTTTCCAAGTTCGGTCCCGTCACGGCGACGTAGACCCCCTTATGCGCGGCGAAATCCTCGCGCCGGGCGATGGCCAGGGCGCGGTCGATCAGGATTGGATCGTAAGGACAACACATGTCCGGGAACCGGGGGCCGAGGTTGTCATCGTTCACCCCGATCAGCGGATTGCCGTTCATCAGGTTGATATGATCTTCAATGACGACGATATCACCCTGGGAATGCTGGGGATTCATGCCGCCGCAGGCGTTGGACACGATCAGCAACTGGCAGCCCAACGCTCGCATTACCCGGACTGGAAAAGTGATCTGCCGGTACGAATAGCCTTCGTAGGCGTGGAACCGGCCTTCCATCGCGACGATCGGAACGCCTTCGAGCTGGCCACAGACGAGTTGGCCCGCGTGCCCGACGGCCGTGGAACGGGGAAAACGGGGAATGCTCTCATAATCAAGCGTCGCCTCAGTCTGGATTTGTTGGGCAACACTACCCAACCCCGTGCCGAGGATGATTCCCACGCGAGGTTTCCCCGACCAACGACTTTTCACGACCTCCACCGCTTCGGCGATCTCCGCGGCAAGCGCTAGCACGTCTGGCACTCCTTTAAAAGCAAGGTGTATTCCCCCGGAAAACCACGGAAGACAGAATGTCGTTTCGATTCGATACTGGCGTGACGGGCCGAAAGACGTTCCACGCGACCACGTATCCTGTTGCGAGGCGTCGATCAGTCGTCGTCGAAATCGTCGTCCATATCCTCGCTGTCGTCATCATCAGAGTCTTCGTCTTCGTCGAAGTCATCATCGTCATCGTACAATTCGTCCTCGAACTCATCGTCGAAGTCGTCGTCGAAGTCATCGTCGAAGTCGTCGTCGAAATCATCGTCGGGCTCGGCATAGGCCTCCGGAGCCACCAGTACACCGGACCACGCGGTCCAGGCGCCCTCAGCGAACAAGGAAACATTGGAGTTGGACGTCGGTTCCAAGGACATGGTTCATTCCTCCACCACGATGGACTGCACGGGACCTCGCGGTCCCACTCACAATACCGATCCCAGTCTGCTTCCGTGCTCCGCCGCCTGTTTACCCTTCGGGAGCACAGGTTCTCGAAACACGAGGGACGCACGGCCTCTGACTGGAATGCGTAAAACACCTCGACAGCTTAGCTTTGTTAGTCGACATCCGCCGACTTGTCAACATCGTCCAAGTCCGGCCGGAAGCCTCAGACGAACTGTCCCGGGTGGTCAGGTCCATTGGGGTTCGAGGTGGCTGCCATGCGCCCGCCAGCGGGTGGTGGATTGGACGGTTCGCCTGAACCAAGAACGGTGGGTTGGCCCCGACAGGCCGACCCCCAAGAAACGACAAAGGGGCAGGGTCGCCCGGACCGAGTGACCCTGCCCCCAACACGGGGGTGAGAAAGCCTCATTTGCGATGTGAGCGCCCACGAAAAGCTACCCCGACGCTCCATCACCACAAGTATACGGTGCTCCGAATCGCCCGAAAGAAAATGTTTAGGCAAAAAGGAGAAAATGCGCCATCTGCTTCGGCTCGAGTCCGACTCTGCTGAAAGAACGGATTGGGAGGCTGACATGTCGTGGTGCCTGGAGCGGACTACTCACGAAATGAACAGTGAGTTGTACAACATTGATTTCAAGGGCGAGGCGAATTGGGGGGTGCTGGATTCAGCGGATGAGGCAAAGCCCCTCTGTCGACCTTGGAAGAGCCATCCTCTTGTTGCCCCAGTTTGTAGGCGACGGGCATCGCAAAACCACAGGATGTCTTGTGCCTTTTACTCATTGGGGATCAGGTTCAACAATCGGGGCTACCCGCCCACAAGACGGTTATTCACGTTGTCTGCACACCACCACCCGGCGCCGATCGCCATGCAGCCACCGATCGCGGAAAGGAGCAAATGCTGTCCAAGCACCGTAATCGAATTAGAAATGCTTCCACTTGCCGGCCCGAGCGGCGTTGGCCTGATCGCTAGCGGCAGCATGACGGCGTAATACTCCCACAACGGGTAACTCGTGGCATACTGTCCGGACGGGTGCATCGCGTCGATCTTGACGAAGAGCAACATGCCCACGAACACCAGCACCGCGCCGCCCACAAACCAAATCCACAGCCCTCGCGACGCGCGGGCTGGGCCGCTTGTGTTGCCTTCACTCGTGGATCTCATTGTTACTATTCGCGTGGATTAGCGTGAATTAGCGTTCCCCTTTTCAGGATGCGTTGTCTCGGTCATTCAGGATCCGTTTGCGTGCGTCGGTAAACTCCCACCATGGTTTGGGCTGGCCGCCTTCCATGAAATCGACGGCTGACATGAACAAGTCAATGACGCAATGGTCGATCCGCGCTCCTTTGGCCTCGCAGAGCTTGTCGTACAAATCAAAAGGGTTTTGCCCGACCAACTTCCTAGGGTGGTCGATCCCGATCTGCTCGAGATCCCGCGCGATGACCTTCCCGACGTTCGGCAGCGCATCCAGTCGGGCGACCGTGTCTCGTTTCGGATTCTTCATGCGTGTCCTTTGAAAGGAACACTAATTTCCACTGATCGACACTAATCTCGTAACGATTAGCGTGGATTGGCGACAATTAGCGTTCCCTTTTTCAGCTTGCCGGGCGCCATGCCCAGACCTCGCTTCAGCGAGGGATGGGCATGCTGTCTCGGCGGGCCGGCCACCAGCCTCGGATTTAAGAACCTGGGCTATCTGCTTGCGCGATCACTTAATAGTCCATCTCTAGAGCTTCGTCTGATCCAACTGTGATACCCTGCGCTGCCCAGTGTTGCACAACCTTCTCGATATCTGACCTAACGGCAGATAAGTCAGTCGGTGTTCCAAGTTTGGTTTTTCGGTTTCGGTAGTAAATTCCTGCGCCGAATTGTGCAATTTCCTGTACACAACGGAGATAGTGTTCAGTATGTCGAGCCGGATTGCGCAGGATGCAAAAGTCAAGTCGCACTCCGTCAAACGGTCCCGGATAATGGTGTACCGGTTCGCCGTTCACGAGTGGATAGAGCCATACTACCACATCGTCACCATCGTCCGCCAGGAACGGGACGCCGAAGTAGTCGTCTATTTGCACAAACTGGAGATCCGCAACCGTGGAGAAATCCATAGGCCCTGTAGGCGGGAAATGGGGGGGTGTATCGTCACAAATACGATACAAGTCCCCAAAACCTGGTCGTGGATCCTCGAATGCAATGTCAATACTCACTCCTTCGTAGATCAAATCATCAGGGACATCGGCCATTGTACTGCCTTGATTGGTTGAGTCTCAATGATCACTCTGTTGCCGCGGGTGGCACCGGTTCTTAAACCGGTGTGGCGAAGCCATGAGAGGTTTTGGACCTCCTGCCGCTACGCGGTGTGAGGTTCAAGAACCTGGGCGACCTATTGATTGCGGGCAATCAGGTCCCTTCGCGCTCAGAATGGACGTCGTAAGCTTGTCTGTCTTCCGGTCTGGGTTTCTGTACTGGGTGCGGCTCCGTACAGTGTTCTTCAACCCTCCATTCAACACTAGGGTTTTCGCTGAGACGGATAGCCTCGGCAACAAATGCGTCGTAATCGATCCCGTAAGTCCCATTTTCTTTCTGCTTCAAGATGGCGTCAGTCACAGGCACGTTGACATAGGCGTCCTCGTATGTAGTTCGCCTGAGCCGTAGCGATACGCAGGTTGCTCCGGAGTTCTCTTCACTCATAATGTCTATCCTATGATGTTTAAAAACGAGCGCGGGTGGCACCGGTTCTTGAACCGGTGTGGTAAAGTCACCAGAGGCTCCGGACCTCTTGCCGCTGTGCGGCCCAGGTTCAAGAACCTGGGCTACCCGCTCGATTCGGATTCTTCATGCGCGTCTTCAGCAGGGGCTGCCCCGTTGCCTGCGATGACTGCAGAATCGTACTTCTCACTTCATTCTTCGTTCTGAATACGTGCTACGGCGCCAATTCCTACGAATTCACCGTCCACCGACATCACAAACGACAATCCGTCTTCAAGGCCATAAGGCGACGAGAGTTCCACGTCTGCCGAGGAGATTCCACTTGAGCCTGGCGGTGAGTTGTTGACTGTCGCAGACAACCGTCCGCGCACAACAGACGTGTGAAAAAGAAAGTCGGCCTGGGACGGGATCGTATGCGGTTTTTCCAGGAAGATGTGAGCCATAAAACGATTGGAGAGCCGAAGGCTGCCGCTTTGGGCCAGCACCATTCCTCTGGCACAATCGCTCCTTCTTACACCATCTAGCAGTACGCCAATGTGATCCCCCGGACCGGCGGCATCTAGTTGCTGTCTGAAAGTCTCTATCGCTAGACACCGGGACGACTTGATTCCAGCGGGGCCAACGATGTCGAGCTGTGCTTTCTCATGTACAACACCTCGCTCAACACGACCCGTAACGACTATTCCGCGCCCGGCAATCAAAAACACGTCGTCAATCGGCATTAGGAACGCATCATCCGCGTTACAAGAGCGTGGTTTGAAATGACTATCCATCTGAGACACTAATTCCGCGATATCTCCAGCATCAGAAGACAGGCCTTCACGTCCCTGGCGAGTCGATCCTTGGACAAATGGGATGTCAGAGCGTGTCAGCCCAGCCTTGCGAAACAGCGACATCAAACCGTCCTTGGCAGCATCGGATAATCCAGAATCTGCGTCGACAAACACAATTACTTTTGAAACGCCCGCAGCGGTGGCCATCAACAATTGAGCACGCGCGGTAGACGTAATCCCTTGTGTGTCCAAATACAATACGCAGCCATCAAGGCTGGCAAGCTGCTGGTAGATATCGGAAAGGCGCGCCTTCTCGGGAAACACGATGTGAGCGTAGTGGTTGGCGCGTGATTCATATTCGAGAAACACGAATTGTCTCTCGACCTGGTTTTGAAGTTCTTCGAGAGACGGAACAGTGCCAACGGGCGTGCAGATGCCTGCTATCGCAGTTGCCAGACGGGTGCGACCCCGCCCAGTATTTCCAATAATGCCAATATTGACGTGTGGCTTGTTACGGAGCTGTGTCATGGATTCGTCACCTTTTGCTTCACCGCTGGCCGTCATGGGTGGCGTTTGATCACAGCCGGACAGGACCACGCAATAGAGGAGGACAACGACGGAACACAGTATTACTCGCATCTTACTTGAGCTTCCAGGAAAGAGATCGTTTTGTGTTCAGTCCTTTCATCATCGCACACCCTCACTCCCCCCCAATCCGCTCCTTCCCCATCCACGCCTGAAGAACCTTGGGAATCACCACCGATCCGTCCGCCTGTTGGTGGTTTTCTAGCAGGGCGATGACGGCGCGGCTCAGGGCCAGGGCGGTGCCGTTGAGGGTGTGGAGGAAGTGGGTGCCTTTTTCGCCTTTGACCTTGTAGCG
>JAFGFF010000446.1 GCA_016931075.1 Pirellulales bacterium
AGACCCACTGAACCTTACAGCCGAAACGCAGAAGTTTCGTGCCCTCGACTGTGATGCCTCGCGGATCTACGGCGTCGGAATCACAGTACCCCAGAGCATACCATACGTTGCCCAAACTGCAAGAGTCTTCCCGGCCGTATCGCCCATTTTGTTCACAGCCGACCGCCGGAAGCCGATGCGGCCGGCCAGGAGGCCGGGTCCTGCTGGTAGAAGTCCTTTAACGCCTCGTACAACTCGGGATGAACATCTCGCAGCTCGTGGGCCTTCTCGAAGAAGCACTCGGTCGCTACGGCTAAGAACTCGGCCTCGTCGGTCGCGCCGTAGTCGTCGAGGACCTGGGTGGGGCCCGCTCCAACGCTGCGTCGGAACGCATCGAAGTCCCGCCCCAGCGTCTCGGCCCAGGACGCGAAGCGGAATCGGTCGCGCAGGACCGGGGTGCTGTCTCCTCTGCCGGCGGCACTGTCGAGCTGGTGGGCGAATTCGTGGAAGACGACGTTCTGGCCATCGTGGATGTTCGCCGCTCCCCGCCGTATGTCGGCCCATGACAGCACGACCGCCCCGCGATGCCAGGACTCGCCCAGCCGCACATCCTGGCCCTCGACGACCACGTCGCCAATCACCTCCTGAACCCGCTCGGCTACGTATTTTCGCGGATAGACCAATACTGACGTCAGACCTGGATAGTAGTCGGTCTGGCGGTGCAACAGGAGCAGGCACGCCTGGGCCGCAATGGTCACCCGGATCTCATCGGTGATCTCCAGTCCGCCACAGCCCTCGAATCGCTTCTCCGAAAGAAAGACGAGGATATGCCGAAGTAGTTCCTGCTGATCGTCCTTGGGCAAGGACGCATAGATCGGCACGTTCTTCCCGAGGATCGCCAGCCACTCGGCCGGAAAGGGCTGCCCCGCCGCCCGGGCACGTCGTCGTTTCTTGAATCCAAGCATATCCATCTCTTGAAATCACTTCTATTCGCGGGTATTTATATCATGTGTGGCCGGGGAAATGAAGCCCATGACGCGTGGGGTTCCGCCCCATTCTCAAAGAAGAAAGAACACGGCATGGCTATGAACGACGCACCCATCCTCCTGACCGCGACAATCCCCGGCACCGGGGGCGTCATCAAGACGAGACCGGAAGACTTCCTCGTGGAGGAACTACCGCTGTATCCGGCGGCCGGCGCAGGTGACCACACGTACGCCGTGATCGAGAAGCGGGGCCTCGGAACGCGGGAGGCCATCGATCGGCTCGCCCGGGCGCTGAACGTCCAGCGACGCGACATCGGCTCGGCCGGACTGAAGGACACGCACGCCGTGACGCGCCAGTGGATCTCCGTCGAGCGAATCGACCCCGAACGCATGCGTGGACTCAGCGTCGCCGACATCCGAGTTCTCCAGGTCACCCGCCACACCAACAAGCTCAAGCCGGGCCACTTGGCCGGCAACCGCTTCGTCATCAAGCTCCGCAATCTTACGATGCCCCTGGACCAGGCCGCCCGCACGGCCGAGCAGGTGCTGGGCGTCCTGACGCAGAAAGGCGTGCCGAACTATTTTGGCCCGCAACGATTCGGCAATCGCGTCGACAACCATCTCGTGGGCAAGGCGGTGATCGACAACGACGCCGAGCGGGCCATCGACCTGTTCATCGGCCGGCCCGATCGGCGGCTCGACAGCGACCTGATGCTCCAGGCCCGCCAACTCTACGCGGACGGCCGATACCAGGAGTCCCTCGACGCCTGGCCCCGGCAGATCATGGAACGCCGCCGCATTCTCAAGGCCCTCGTGGCCAATCGCGGCAACAAGAAGCGGGCGTTCAAGGTCATGGACAAACACCTCAAGGGCTTCTTCGTCTCGGCCTATCAGTCGTCCGTGTTCAATCGCGTGCTCACCGCCCGCATGCCCGAGATCGACAGAGTGCTGGTGGGCGACATGGCCTACAAGCACGACAACGGGGCATGTTTTCGGGTCGAGGACGCCGAGGCCGAACAACCTCGCAGCGACCGCTTCGAGATCAGCCCGACCGGCCCCCTGATCGGCCAGCGTACGACGCACCTGGAAGGCCCGGCCGGTGCGATCGAGGACCCCATCCTCGAAGCCGAAGGACTGGGCGAAGACCAGTTCCGCCAGATGAAGAAGCTCGGCGCCAGGGGTGGCCGTCGGCCGTTGCGGTTCCAGCCACGCGAGGCCGCCCTCGCCACGGGAACGGACGATCTGGGCCCCTACCTCGAGCTGCGATTCGAGTTGCCCCCCGGCTGTTACGCCACCACGCTGATCGCCGAGATTACCAAGAATCGCCTGGACGATGAACCGACCGAGCCGACTGAGGACGATCCGGACGGAATGGGATCGGAAACCTGAGCCCCGAGGGTGGTTCCTGCGGACTTCCCCTCGGACGGAGCCGATGACGCAGGCGTGTACACCCGATCTGCCGTCGAGTGCCACGCCGGCTCCATGTGACAATGGCCAATGGCTGCCAGGCAGACTGACACCGTCAGACGCAAGACAAGCAAAGCGCAAAAAAAGAGGGAGGACCATAGCTGGCCCTCCCGACGGTCTCGCGGAGCATGGGGCAGCA
>JAFGFF010000054.1 GCA_016931075.1 Pirellulales bacterium
TACTCCCAACTGGCCGAGGCCGTCTTCTCGGTCCTGGTCGACCCGGGACGCTTCCGCCACGTTGAACTGGACGAGTTGGACGACGCCGAGACGAACGTCAAATCCGAGGCGATCGACGACGATCCGTCGGTCCCCGAGTTTATGAAAACGATTCCCCGAGCCACGTCGCTTCCGTCGGGCACGAGCCTTCCGGCCAACTCGCTGGGGATTCCGATCGAAGCGCCTCCCCGGCGACCGGAGCCTGAAACCGCGACGGCGCCCGAACCCGACCATCAGTTCGATCTTGAGACCCCGACGGAGGAACCGGTGAACGACCAGCAGGCCGAATATCAGAACGACAGACCCGACGTTGCCCCGCCCACAATCGGCGCGAAGGAGCCATTCCGCCCAATGCTCCAGGTCGACAGTTTCGCGTGGCCGGCGATCTGCCAGGTCCGCCATCCGGCCGGCGAGGCCGCGTTGGACCAACTGGCGGCCGGACTGGTCGGCTTGCAAGGCAACCGGCGGACCGTGGTGGCCGTGGCCGGATCGAGTCGTGGGGCCGGCTGCACGACCTTGCTGCTCAGCGCGGCGCGGCGTCTGGCCAAACGGCGTCTGAACATGGCCCTGGTCGACGCCGATCGGGCCGTGCCCGAGTTGGCCGGCCGGCTGGGCCTGCTGCCCGAGTTGGGCTGGGAACAGTTCGCCACCGGCCGCGTGCCCCTGGCCGAAGTGCTCATCGAGTCGATTGAAGACGGTCTGTCGCTGCTGCCGCTTTGCCGAATGGAAGGCGGCGAGTCGGCCGCCTCGCTAAATGTCGGACTGGCCGCGACCGTCCTGCGCCACCACTACGACCTGGTGCTGTTGGACCTGGGCGTGCCCGACCCGGCTACGAACCCGATCAGCCCCGAGATGGGCAACTGGCTCGACGCGGTGGTGTTGGTCCACGACATCCGCAGCGGGTCGTTGGGCCGGCTGCTGCACGCGCGCAACCGGCTGACCGAGGCGGGCGTTCACGTCATCGGCATCGTCGAGAACTTCGCGTCCGGCGAGGCACGACGCCACGTCGCATGATCCACCAGGGCTGGAGCCCCGTCCGACGATCTCATGACCCGGGGATGCAAGAAAAACCGCGCGACCCGCGACGCCTCATGATCCGGCCAAGAGCATGTACGAGTCCTACTGGCAACTGCGGCAGAAGCCCTTCGAAAACGGCGCCGACCCGGCGTTCTTCTATCCCGGGCCGTCCCATCAGGCCGCATTGCTGAAGCTTCGCTACGCGCTGGAAAACCGGCGCGACGCCGCCTTGCTGGTCGGTGGGTCGGGCCTGGGCAAGACGCTCTTGGTGACCATGCTGCAAGCGATCGCGGCCGAGCCGATCGGGCCCGTGGTCCGGGTGAGCTTCCCCCAGATGCCGCTGGACGAGCTGATGGCCTACCTGGCTGTTCGCCTGACCGGCGCGTCGTGGAGCGGTCGCACGCCCGGCCTGCAGGAAAGCGTCGGCCGGATCGAGACCTTCTTGACGTCCAATGCCCAGAAGGGCCGCCATGCGGTCGTCGTGATCGAGGAAGCCCATCTGATCGACGATCCGCGGACGCTCGAAGCGATTCGGCTGTTGTCCAACTTCGAGCCGGGCGGTCGGCCGGGCCTAACAGTGCTGCTCTCGGCCCAGCCGGGGTTCCTGCCCGTGCTCGATCGGACGCCGCAACTCGAGGAGCGCCTGGCCGTGAAGTGCCTGCTACGTCCCTTGAGCGAGAAGGAGACGGCCGAGTACGTGGCCCATCGTCTCGAACAGGCCGGCGCGAAGCGTCCATTATTCGAGCCCAAGGCCCTGCCCATCCTGGCTCAACTCACCCAAGGCGTTCCCCGGCGGATCAATCGCCTTTGCGACCTGGCCCTGCTGATCGGCTATGCCGAACAGCAAAAAACCCTCGGTCCTGACCAGCTCGAAGCCGTCTCCCAAGAGCTGGCCGCCGTGGCGGCCGACTAGGCATGGCGTCCCGAAACTCATCGCGACGTACCTCTGTAGGGAACGCCCTCCGTGGCGTTCCTGGTCTGATCGAAAACCCGGAACGCCACGGAGGGCGTTCCCTACAGGTGAATTGCACGGGGTGAATTGCACGGTGTGAATTACCCGGCTGGAGGGCCACGCTCCGTCGTGGCCGGATGATTGGCCGTGCGATACGGACGCGACAGAGCGCGTCCCTCCATACGAGTTGCCCACGAGGCGTCTAGACGAGAGCCAACGCTCGATCGATCCGGGTCAGAACGTGTTCTCGGCCCAGGATGGCCAGCGTCTCAAACATGCCCAGGCCGACGCCCTTGCCGGTGACCGCGACGCGCAGGGCGTGGATAATCTGACCGACCTGGATCTGCTCCTGCTCGATGAAGGCGTGCATTAATCCTTCGAGCGACTCGGGCGTGAACGTATCGGCATCGGCCAACCGGGCACGCAGCTTCGTGAGCAGTTCGACCGCCTCGGGCGGTTTGCGAAGTCGCTTTTCGACGGCATTCTCGTCGTAGACCAACTCATCGTCGGGCGTGAAGAACTCGGCGAAGTCGAGCACGTCGCCAGCCACCTTGATCCGGTCGCCGGCTGCCGTCAGAACGGCTTCCACCCGGGCTTCGACGTCGGCCCCGGCCGGCGCGGCGATCAGCCCGGCGCGTTGCAAGAAAGGAATCGCCATGGCTGACTTCCGCGCAAGCGGCAGCGCCTGCATGTGGCGATCTTGAAAGGCTTCGAGCTTCTTCGGATCGAAACTGGCCGCGGCCTTGGTCACCCGGTCGAGCGAAAAGTGTTCGATCAACTCGCTGACTTGAAAATGTTCGGTCCGGTCGTCCAACGACCAGCCCAGCAGGGCCAGGTAGTTGACGATCGCCTCGGGCAGGAAGCCGATCTGGCGGTAGAAGTCGACGATGACCGGGTTGAACTCCTCGGGCGAGGTTTCCAGGCCGATGGCGTCGGCGATCCGTTGGCCGTGCTCGACCAGGGCAGCGAAGTCACGGTTCTTCAGATACTTGGTCAGTTTCCGCTTGCTGAGCTTCGTCTTGCTGCCTGGCTCGGCGACGAATGGCAGATGGGCGTATTGTGGCATCTCGTAACCCAACGACTGACCGATGAAGACCTGGCGGGGCGTGTTCGAGAGATGTTCCTCCGCCCGAATGACGTGGGAGATCTCCATGGCTCGATCGTCGACCACGTTGGCCAGGTGGTAGAGGCACGAGCCGTCGGCCCGTTGGATGACGTGGTCCTGTTCGCGTGCCCAATCGAACTCGACCCGACCGCGGATCAAGTCGTCCAGGACGAGCTGGCCCTCGCGGGGCATCTTCAACCGCACGACCGCCTGGCGTCCTTCGGCCTCGAAGGCGGCCTGTTGCTCGGGCGTTTCGGCCATCCACCGGCGGCTGTAGACGTAGTCGCGTTTCTCGGCCACGGCGGCCTCTCGTTCGTCCTGAATCTCTTCGGTCGTGGCGTAGTCGCGGTAGGCGAACCCGCGTTTGAGCAGTTCCTCGACCGCCGCCGTGTAGAACCCGGCCCGTTTCGATTGGTAGTAGGGGCCCTTTGGTCCACCCACGTCGGGACCTTCGTCCCAATCGATGCCCAACCACTTCAGGCCGCTGAGAATCGGGGCCAGGGCCTCTTGGACGTTGCGTTGTTGATCGGTGTCGTCGATCCGCAGGATGAACTGGCCGCCGTGCCGTCGGGCGAACAGCCAGCAGAACAAGGCCGTGCGGACCCCGCCGATGTGCAAGTAGCCGGTCGGAGAAGGAGCGAATCGCGTGCGGATCATAAAATGTCACCACGGTGAAAGAAGATACCAGTGTCCCGGAGCCTTCGGGATCGCCCCGGGTTACCGGTTGGCTATGATCATATTGAAGATCAGATAGACGACCAGGCCGATGACCAGCATGACGGCGACGATCGCGCCGGCCACGCCCATCATGAAGTTGGCGTTGCTGGTTGGTTTGGGCCGGAGCTTCTCTTCGATCCGTGCGGTCACCTCGGGCGGGGCGCCGGTCGCCTTGGCCCATTCGGCGGGCGACGCGCAGGCCAGCGGATCGAGATTGACGTCCAACTCGTCCTGAAGGAGCGACATCAGGCTGTCGTCCGCCGAGACCGAGAAGGCCTTGCCGCAAGGGCAACTCACCTGCTTCCCGGTCAACTCCTCGGGGAGTTGCAGGCCTCGACCGCAGTGGGGACAGGTAACGGGTATGGTCATCGTGTCAGCCCAGGAGCCTTGGCGTGATAGAGACGGGAGGCGACCCCCAAACATTCCAGTATAGCCACCCCACCCGACCGGTCAACGCCGGTTTGGTCGACCGTGCGGCCCCCCTTTGCCAAACAGTTGGCGGAGGATACAACCGGGATTACCGGCGGTCGGAAGGGCGGCCCGGTTGTCCGTGCCGGAGCTTGATCCTCCCGGCCCTCGTCGGCGGTCCCGGTTCTATTGACCGCTGCATGGCTGATGATCCCAGGCCGACCAACGGGAGGCCGGTGTTCAGGGCATCTCCCTTAAACCCTGAGGATCATTAACCATACCGCCATAAATAGAACCGGGGGGACTCGGATGGCATACAAAGAGTCCCCGACGGCCACGCCTGTCCCGCACGCGTCGATCGTGCATCATCCGAGCGATCGTGGTCGTTCCAAGTGCGCCGAACCGGGATTCCACCGTTGCCTGCTTTTCAGGTAAACGCTCCGATCGCGTCCCTCGTTGCGGCGCGGCCGTGTACAGCCCGTGAGAAGCCCAGCGGCTTTCTTGTCGGCGGAGGATCATCATGAATCGAGTTGCGTGGGCCCTGTTGCTCGTGGCGGTGACGGCCGTCTGGGGTTGGGCGTGCGTGCTCACCAAGAACGCGGTGGAGGAATACGGCGTTTTCGCGTTTCTGGCCGTGCGGTTCGTGCTGGCCGTCGTGGTCCTCGCGGCGTTTTCAACACGGCATGCGACCAGGGCGTCGTGGAAGATCGGCGGGCTGATCGGCATCGTCCTGGCCAGCGCTTATCTGTGCATGACCTGGGGGCTGAAATATACGAGCGTGAGCAACAGCGGCCTGATCATCGGGCTGTTCGTCCTCTTCGTGCCGCTGGTCAATCGGGTAGTGTTCGGCGTGCGGACCCAAGGCGTCGTCTGGATCGGCGTCGGCGTCAGCACCGTGGGCTTGACCCTGTTGATGATGGGCAGCCAAACGTCCCCCAACGTGGGCGACTTCCTTTCTCTGCTGTCCAGCATCCTTTTCAGTCTTCACATCGCCCTGTTGGATCGCCACGCCCGAAACTACCCCGCCCCGGCGTTGGCCTTGGCCCAACTGAGCTGCGCGACGGTGCTCTTCGTGGCGGCCTGGCCTGTGTTCGATCCGGTCCGCTTGCCCACCGGCGACGTCTGGCTGGCCCTGATCGTGACGGGCATCTTCGCCACGGCGGTGGCGTTCTACGTCCAGACGGCCGTCCAGCAACGGTTGCCCGCCGTGCAAACGGCCGTGATCATCGCCATGGAGCCTGTGTTCGCCATCGTGTTCGGCTGCCTTCTGGCAGGCGATCGGTTCAACCTGGTCCAAGGCGGCGGCGCCGTGCTGATGGTCTCGGCCGTCCTGGTTGTCGAACTGGGCCCGGCGCTGACCCGGGTGACGCGGGGACCGTGATAAGTTGACACGCGAGCATCCTTCGGGTTGAGTTTTTTTACCGATCCGTGTTAAGCATGGCTCTTCGCCACACGGGCCGAAGGCCCAGCCGTTCTCCCAGCCCAGGGCACCGCCCTGGGGATCGGTTGAACGCAGCATCGTATGTATCGGCCCAACGGGCCAACCGTTTTGCTGAACCGTTGGGCCGTTGGCCCGAAAGACAACTGTGTTACCAGCCTGAATCCCCAGGGCGGCGCCCTGGGCTGGGAGAACCAGGCCCCGTTGGGGCGGATTGATGTGACCTACCCAGGCTGAGTGCCACCAAACCTTTTCATCAGGTTGGCCCGAAGGGCAAAGGATTAACGACACAGAGTGCCACCCTGCCGAAACAACACGGTAGAGGCACCCCGCCAACGTTTATTCCAGCGGCGCGAGCCGCACGTTGCGGAACTCGATGGGGGCCCCTTCGGATTGCAGGGCGATGTAGCCGGGCACGACCTGGATGTCGGTGGCCGTGTTTTGGACCAGGCCGTTGACTTTCAGGGTGAGCTTGCCTTTTTCGAGCGTGATTTCGTACTCGTTCCACTCGCCCTGGGGCTTTTCGTTGCTCGGGTGCATCCGTTTGGTATTGCGGCCTTCGGTCCGTGTCGGGTCGACCTTCATGGGGAACTCGTCGATGTTCCAGATGTCGCCCGCCCATTGGTCCTTCAGTTGGGCCTCGACGCTCTTCGGCCAGACCTTGTCCTCGCCGACCACGCGAAGCAGCACGCCGCTGTTGCCCGGCTTGGCGTCCTTGGGCCAGCGCCACTGGAGCTTCAGGACGAAGCTGGTGTACTTCTTCGTGGTGCGGATATACCCGGTCGGTTTGCCCTTGCAGTGGATCACTCCGTCGCGGACGCTCCACACGTCGGCCATCTTGGCCTTCTTGTCGTTCAGGTGGTACGTCCAACCGGAAAGATCCTTTCCGTTGAACAGGGCCACCTCCTCGGCGGCGACGGCGGGCGCGGCGAACAGGGCGAGAAGCAACGTGGAGGCAAGAGTTTTCATCGGAATTCTCCTAGCAGGCGGGGCACGACAGAGAATTGGTAGGGTGGGGCACACTTGCCCCACCAAGATTTCATGAGTTGCACACACGGTGAGGCAGGTCTACCCCACCCTACAGTTTTGATCACCGATTCACCATAAACCCTCGACTCGGCCGATGCAACCAGGCAGTCCCATTCGACGGAACCTGGGCGTTCTGGTTAGAATGGCTCTCACCATGATGTACGATCCCGGCCAACCCGATCCCGTGCCGCCCGAGCTGGACGTGCTCTACGAGGAGGGGCCTTGCCTGGTGGTGAACAAGCCCCCGGGCGTGCTCACCCAGGCGCCGCCGGGGATTGACAGCCTCGAGGTTCGGGCCCGGGCGTTCCTTCGAGCGAGGGAGTCGATCGAGGGCAATTTCTATTTGGCCCTGCCCCACCGGCTCGACCGGCCCGTCTCGGGGGCGATTCTTTTGGCCCGGCACGCCCG
Source organism: Pirellulales bacterium (assembly GCA_016931075.1). Classification (GTDB taxonomy): domain Bacteria; phylum Planctomycetota; class Planctomycetia; order Pirellulales; family Thermoguttaceae; genus JAFGFF01. The sequence goes on from JAFGFF010000054.1 coordinate 7,114, forward strand.
GGCGGCCCGGCGACTGGCCGAACAGTTCGAGGACCGGACCGTGACCAAAATCTATTGGGCCTGTGTCTCCGGCCGCGTCGACCCGGCCGAGGGCGTCTGGGAAAACCACATCCGCAAGATCCCCGACCAGGCCCTGGCCGAAATCGTTCCACCCGACCATCCCGAGAGCCGGCCCGCCCGACTGACCTACCGCACGTTGGCCCAGGCCGCGTGGGGCGCCTGGCTGGAGATCCGCCTCGACACGGGTCGGATGCACCAGATTCGCGTGCAGGCCGCCCATCGCGGGCACCCGATCCTGGGCGACGCCGCCTACGGCTCGGCCGTCCCCTTCGGCCCGGCGCACGACGACCCGCGACTCGGCGCCATCGCCCTGCACGCCCGCTGGCTGACCTTCGCCCACCCCATGACCCGCCAGTCAATCACCGTCCCCGCGCCTCTGCCCGACGCCTGGAAACCACTCGGTCTAACCGTTCCGTGAAATCCCCCACCGCCCTCTTCCCTTTCACTCCCAGCCGGCTAGGATGACGGCAATTGCCGCCGCCTGCTGAGGGCGGGTGGATCTGTAGGGAACGCCCTCCGTGGCGTTCCGTCGCAGGGTTCCACGGCGTTCCCGGTCGCCGCACCACATTAACCACCGTGCCGATCGACAACCCCGGAACGCCACGGAGGGCGTTCCCTACAGGTTGCAGAGCGTTCGTAATCAAATCCCCAGTCCCTAGCCCCCAGTCCCTAGCCCCCAATCCCCAATCCCGAGTCCCAATCCCATGACCACACCGACCAATCCCTTCGACGCCCGCGACACGTTTCAAACCACGCAAGGCCCCTTGGGCATCTACCGGCTTGACCGGCTCGAAAAGGCGGGCCTGGGCAGTGTCTCAACGTTGCCCTACTCGATCCGGGTGTTGCTGGAGGCGGCCTTGCGAAACTGCGATGGGCATGTGGTCCGCGAGGAGGACGTGGCCAACCTGGCTGGGTGGAACGCCGCGGCGCCTGCCCGGGTCGAGGTGCCGTTCCTGCCTGCCCGGGTGGTCCTGCAGGACTTCACCGGCGTGCCGGCCGTGGTCGACCTGGCGGCCATGCGATCGGCCATGAAGCGGATCGGCGGCGATCCCGGGCGGATCAACCCGCTGATCCCGGTCGACCTGATCATCGACCATTCGGTGCAGGTCGACTTCTTCGGCTCGTGCGGGGCGCTGGCCGGCAACATCGAGCGCGAGTTCGAGCGCAACGCCGAGCGGTACGCGTTCCTCCGCTGGGGCCAACAGGCGTTCGACAATTTCCAGGTCGTGCCCCCGTCGGTTGGGATCATCCACCAGGTGAACCTCGAATACCTGGCCAAGGGCGTATTTGTACGCCAGGATGCAACCGGCCCGGTGGCCGTGCCCGACTCGCTGGTCGGCACCGACAGCCACACGACGATGATCAACGGCCTGGGCGTGGTCGGCTGGGGCGTCGGCGGCATCGAGGCCGAGGCCGTCATGCTGGGCCAGCCGCTCTACATGCTCATGCCCGAGGTGGTCGGGTTCGAGATGACCGGCCGATTGCCCGCGGGAACCACGGCCACCGACCTGGTCCTGACCGTGGTCCAGATGCTTCGGGCCGAAGGGGTTGTCGACAAGTTCGTCGAGTATTTTGGGCCCGGCGTGTCGAGCATGACCCTGGCCGATCGGGCCACCGTGGCCAACATGGCGCCCGAATACGGGGCCACGATGGGCTTCTTCCCCGTCGACGACCAGACGCTGGCCTACCTCCGCCAGACCGGCCGGACCGACGCCGAGGTCGAGCTGGTCGAACGCTACACCAAGGAGCAGCAGCTTTTCCGCACGGATCAAAGCCCCGCCCCGCGTTACACCAAGGTTCTTTCGCTCGATCTGAGCACGGTCGAACCCTCGCTGGCCGGGCCCAAGCGGCCGCAAGACCGGGTCCGGCTGGGCGACATGAAAAAGGCCTTTGGCCAGTCGCTTCGCGCGCCGGTCGATAAGCGCGGCTTCGCCCTGGCGGAAGAGAAAACCTCAAAAACCGCCGAGATCGACGTGGACGGCCGCCCGGCCGCGCTCGCGCACGGTTCGGTCGTCATCGCCTCGATCACGAGCTGCACGAACACGAGCAACCCGAGCGTCATGCTGGCCGCCGGGCTGCTGGCGAAGAAAGCGGTCCAGCGCGGCTTGACCGTGCCGCCGTACGTCAAGACGAGCCTTGCCCCCGGCTCCCGCGTCGTGACCGACTATCTCCGCAAGGCCGGCTTGGAAGAGCCGCTCGAGACGCTCGGGTTCCACACGGTCGGCTACGGCTGCGCGACGTGCATCGGCAACAGCGGCCCGCTGCCCGAGGCGGTGGCCCAGGCCATCACCGACAACGACCTGGTCGCGGCGGCCGTCGTGAGCGGCAACCGGAACTTCGAGGGCCGGATCAGCCCGCTGGTCAAGGCGAACTACCTGGCCAGCCCGCCGCTGGTCGTGGCCTACGCCCTGGCCGGCACGGTCGAGATCGACCTGAGCACCCAGCCGCTGGGCACGGGCAGCGACGGCCGACCGGTCATGCTCTCGGACGTCTGGCCCACGGCCGAGGAGATCCACGCAGCCATCGACCAGGCGGTCGACCCGGCCATGTTCGCCACGCAGTACGCCAACGTCCGCGAGGCGAACGAGACGTGGAACGCCATCCCCGTCAGCAGTGGCGATCTGTATATTTGGGACCCGGCGAGCACCTACATCCAGGAACCGCCCTTCCTGGTCGACCTGGCCGCCGAGCCGGGGCCGATTCAACCGATCGAAGGCGCCCGGGTGTTGGCCGCGCTGGGCGATTCGGTCACGACCGACCACATTTCGCCGGCCGGCTCGATCGGCCCGAACAGCCCCGCCGGTCGATACCTCCAAGAACAGGGCGTCGCGCCCCGCGACTTCAACAGCTTCGGCTCCCGGCGGGGTAACGACCGCGTGATGACCCGAGGCACGTTGGGGAACGTCCGGATCCGCAACCTGCTGGCCCCCGGCACCGAGGGCGGCGTCACCCGGCACCTGCCCGACGGGCAACAGATGAGCATCTACGACGCCGCCATGAAGTACCGCGACGCCGGCGTGCCGCTGGTCGTCCTGGCCGGCGCGGAATACGGCACCGGCAGCAGCCGCGACTGGGCCGCCAAGGGGACCTACCTCCTCGGCGTCCGGGCCGTCCTGGCCACCAGCTTCGAACGCATCCACCGCAGCAACCTGGTCGGCATGGGCGTCCTGCCGCTGGAGCTGCCCGAGGGCCAGTCCTGGCAAAGCCTCGGCCTCACGGGCGAAGAAACCTTCTCGATCCCCGGCCTGGACGACACCCTTCGCCCCGGCGCGATCCTCGACGTCACGGCCACCGCCCCCGACGGCACGGTCAAGCGCTTCCCCGTCCGCGTCCGCATCGACACCCCCGTCGAACTCGACTACTACCGCCACGGCGGGATTTTGCAAGCCGTCACGCGGAAACTGGCGGCTGATTAGGGCCCGGCGATATTCCGTGATACAACATGCATTGGACAACCCAACGGGCTTTCCAAGCAGGACACTGCCAAGGGTGACGATACGCGAGGGCACACGATGAACCCGGAGGGTTCCAAGCCATTAGCCGGGGGTTGAGCGGAGCGACACCCCCGGTGACGAGGCGGGAAAAGACACGGCGACCCCGAAGGGGTCGAAGCGAGGATCGCGGTGGCCGACGCGGATACGTTTTCATTTACGGTTTCAGTTCACAGTTTCTTCTCGTTTTGGGGTGCATCCAATGATCGAACAAGATGTGATTGAAAAGGGTGTTTCCGAAGTCCATCTTAACTCATGGCGAGAGTTCATCCCCCTGGTCGAAAGCATCCGCGACAATACTTTTGTCTACCGAGGTCAAGCTGACGCACGATGGAAGATTGAATCGACTCTAGATCGCTACGAACGTCGTTTCCCGACCAGCCCGAACACTTCAAGTGCAATTCCAGAGTCATTTGACTGCCCACCGGTGTTACGCAACGTACATCTTGAGGCTTTCAAGGAATCAGTCCGAGGTTAGCGAACCAGCCCAGGTGACTTATCCGAGAACGAATGGTGGGCACTGGCGCAACACCACGGACTCGTGACGCCACTTCTCGATTGGACATACTCACCCTTCGTCGCGTTGTTTTTTGCTTTCGAAGAGGAAGCTTGCATCGACTGGCAGGACAAGCGGCTCTATGAACCGAACTACAGAGCCGTATTTGTCGTCCCATTCCACTTGGTCAACAAGGACGGCAGTGGCGACTGTCCTCCACCCGAGTTATTTTCACCTCGTCGCGAGATCACTCACCGGCTCAGTAGCCAGTCTGGTGTTTTGATGAAGATGCCGGAGGGGAAGGATTTGGAGACAATTGTTCGTTGTCGCTTTGGGGACGAGACGTCGGCATCCAATCCGAACGCCCGCACAATTATTCAGAAGATAATCATCCCAAACTCGGATCGAAAGGAATGCTTGAAACTCTTGAACAAAATGAACATTAACCGAATGAGCCTCTTCGCTGACCTAGATGGTACTGCCAAGTACATTAACAGCCTCTGGGAACTCGATTTCGAAACAGCGCTAGGGGCTCTTCCGGACGGATGCCAGTGAAGCATCGCGAGTGGCCCTAACGGCCTCAACTCCGCTACCCGGGGGCCGTCAGGCCCAAGAGGAATTGGGTCAGGGCGTGCGATGCCTCTTGCATCCGCAACGCCTTGACGGCATAACAATCTCAGTCGCGCGGCGCGGGTTGTGAAAAAACGGTTTCTGGTAAAGGGACTACGAAAGCACGATAGGACGAAAAGACGAAGAGACAAAAGAAAGAGACGCGGCGACCGTTCCGGGCAATCGCGGCCTCCACGTCTTTCGTGCTCTCGTTCTTTCGACCTTTCGTGGTAAAAAAACAAACAACGCCGTGTCGGACGCCATGCCCATAGCGCGAGGAGGATCTGATCCATGAAAAAGCAATCTAAAAAATCCCGAAAATGCTCGCGAAGAAAGTTCCTGGAAAATTGTGCGTTGGGGGCCGTGACGGTCGGGGTGATGAACAGCGTTGGGTTCGGGCAGGCGAAAGAAAAACGAATGGAAAGGAAACCAGCCTTGAGATTTGACTACAAGCCGGTGGTCGGTTGGGCGAAGACGCCCGAGGGGATGGCGTTGGTGGGCGTCAACGGGATCGACGTCGACCGGCGAGGTCGGGTGTATGCGGCCGGCGGGGAGAAAAACGCGATTTGCGTGTTCGCGCCCGACGGGACGTTCTTGAAGGCGTGGGGCGAGGGCGTCATCCAAGAAAAACATCAGACGCGGATCTTCGGCGATAAGGTCTACGTGGCCGATACCGGGCTGCACCAGATTTATGAGTTTAATCTGGACGGCAAGCTGCTCCGGGCGTTCGGCACGCGGGGCAAGGCCGGAGTGGGGAAGAACGAGTTCAACAAACCGACCGACGTCGCCATCGGGCCCGGGGGCGATTTCTTCATCACCGACGGCTACGGCAACCGCCGTGTGGTTCGCCTGGCGCCCGACGGCTCGTTCCGCCTGGCCTGGGGCTCCGAGGGCTCGAAACCGGGCCAGTTCGTCGATCCGCACAACATCGTCATCGACAAGGCGGGGCGCGTCTACGTGGCCGACCGGGGCAACGACCGCATCCAGGTCTTCACGACCGACGGACGTTTTCTGCGCCAGTGGACCAACGTCGGCAAACCGTACGGCCTGTTCCTTACGCCGGACGAGGTCCTGTTCGTCTCCGACGGCAACCCCAAAGGCCCCCACCGCATCCTGGCCCTGGACCTCGCCGGCAACCTCCTCGCCCAATTCGGCTCGACCGGCCAAGCCCCGGGCCAGTTCGACGTCCCCCACTCGATCGCCCTGGACGCCGACAAGAATCTTTACGTCGCCGAGGTGAACAACAAGCGGATTCAGAAGTTCACGCTCGGCGCCGCCCGGGAACGAGAGTGAACAGGCTCATGAATCGCCCCGGCTGGCCTCATATTGTTTCTTGCCGCGGGCTTGAACGTCGTTGAACAACGCTCGCAACGCCTCGTCGTCCTCGAGCTCGATCCCCTCGCCTTGCTCCAACTGCCGCAACCGTGCCTTGAGGTTCTGCTTGAACCGCTCCATGTCCGCAGTTCAGGCGCCTCTGGTGCCACTGGCTCCGTCAGTGCTTTGTTGAAAAGACGAAAAGGGGACCTTCTACTTTTAGGGCGAAAAGCAGAATCCCCCCCTTTTTCCCTTCAGGGATTGTATGACATTCTTTCCAAACCGTGTCTGAATCTGTCCCTCCAAAAAACAACGCGGTTATTTCTTGTCGGCCACTTTCTCTTGTTGGCCCTTTACATCCTCGACCAATTCGATCGGAAGTTCGATGCTCTCCGAGAAGCTCTTTCCTGTATTGCGATAAAACCCCCGGATGTCCAGGCTGATAGTTCCTCTTGCTCTTCCCATCTCCAGCGCCGATTCGTCAAGTTGCCCCACGATCATAGCCATGCAGCAACCGCACGTGATTCTCTTGTCGCCAGAGTATCGGGAAGCATGAAGCCGTTTCAGCAGATACGTGTTGTCGGGGAACACCCACATGCTGCCTACGCCGGAGGCAAACCCACCGTCCCAGGACTCCAAGGAGTAGCCCGGGGACTCATTGCCTTCAACTTCAACGAACACTTCTGCTTCCAAGAGGTTGGTGATTCGTATTAGAATCTTCCCTGCCTTATCGCCTTTGAAAGGAACCTTCTTCGGGCACGTGATGAGCAACCCTTTTTTCTTGGTTGCTTCATCCGTAAGGAGCACGATCGAGGGCTTCCTGGCCTTCTTCTCGGCCTCCTCCTTGGCTCGGGCGGCGTCTCGGGCTTGGTAATCGCTTGGTCTCCAGACGAAGTCGCCTTTCTTGTTGATATAGCCTTCCCACCCGGTCTTGTCGTCGCAGAAAGGTCCAACCCTCACTAGTGCCAGACCGTTCTTAAAGGGATCCGCGGATTTGAATGTACATGGGATGACTTGTTTTCCATCGAGATCAACGAAGCCGCTTCCGGAAGCATCCACGACCTTTGCCATCCCTTCTTCGAATGACCAAAGAGTCTCGTATTTCGCCGGGATGACAAGTCGTCCTGTCTTGTCGATGGCTCCCCATCTCCTCAGCGGCCACCCTGTATCGTCTAGCGTACGAATGCAGACAGCGGCGCGCCCTTCGTGAAATCCTCTGACCTGATCAAAGCGGGGTGCGATAACAAAGGAACCGGTCTTGTCAATGAACCCGTATTGTTTCGATTTCAGATCCAAGACCGGAGCGAGGCCTTCCGAGAATCCTTCATAGTCTGAAACAGCGGCATTCAGGCGAATGACCCATTTACCCTTTTTGTTGATGAACCCGGCTGTATTCTCATCCAAACGGACGCCGGCCAGACCACTTGAGAAGCTATTTGCGTCGATGAACGTCGCCGGGATGGCCCAATTCCACTTCGTGTCGAGGTATCCCCACTTTCCGTCCTTTTTCGCATACCTCAACCCCTCACGGCATTCTCCGCGGGGACCGGACTCCTCGGGGCCTAGAACAAAATGCCCCGACTTGTCGATACACCCCGATTTACCTTTGCCCTCGAAAGGCTCTCCTATCCGAACGGATGCGATTCCATCCTTGAAATTCTCGGCGCTGTCAAACTGTGGTTGGATGACCATTTTGTTGTGCCGATCGATATATCCCCACTTGCTCCCGACTTCCACCGCAGCCAGTCCTTCGCTGAACGGGTAGTAACAGTTGTCGTATTGCGGCGGAATGACGATTTGGCCCAAAGCATTGATGAAGCCCCATTTCCCCTTTTCCTGAACAGGATACAACGGGGCGGCGTCCTCCGCACGAACGTTGCCGGATAGCAAACACGACATACAGAGCGTGATGAACAGGCAGTGTTTCATCGAGACACCTTCCCTTTCCTTTGACCAACCACCGTTTATTGGGCAGCTTCAAATTGACGACCATACCGATCAACGTGCGGCCGAAAAACGGGACTGTCCCCTTTGGTGGCGCGACGAAAGGGCCCCCGGGCCGTAAACGCTTACTCACCCCGATTGTGACTTTTTTGGTGGAGAATTCAAGACAAGCCGGGTGACCTCGGGGGGGCAGTTGAGGCGCAAGGGGAGTTGGCCGGAGAGGCCGCGGCTGACGTGGAGGATGGTGGGGGGGCGGTAGAACGTGCCCGAGGCGGCGTGGCGGACGCCTTGGCTGCTGGGGGCAACGATCGGGCCGATCAAGGGCAGGCGGATCTGGCCGCCGTGCAGGTGGCCGGCCAGCATCAGGTCGAAGTCCTGGGCGACGGCCCAATCGAGCTGGTCGGGGCTGTGGGAGAGGAGGATCCGAAGGGGCTGGCCGTCGGGGCGGCGCGGCGGCGCTTTGTCCATCTCGGCGGCCGGGGCGATCCAGGGCAGTTCGTTGCCCGCGATGACGATCGGCGAGCCGTCGGCGTCGATCTGCATCCACCGTCCGCCCAGGTGGATCATGCCCGCGTCGTCCAACGCCCGACAGAGCCGCCGTGTGTCGACCTTCAAGTCGTGGTTGCCCAGAATGACGTAGACGCCCAACCGCGCGACGAGTTGGCCCAGTGTGTCGGGCACCCAGTCGATACAGGCGTCCGTGTCGACCAGATCGCCAGTGACGGCCACCAGGTCGGGCCGCTGCTGGTTGGCCAGGTGGACGACCTCGCGGAAGAAGGCTTTGTCAACGTTGCCGTTGAAGTGCAGGTCGGACAGGTGGACGATGCTCAGCCCGTCGAGCGACGGATGCAGCCGCGGCACGTCCAACGACCGCTCGGCGAAATCGAGGTGCAGGACCTGGTTGCCCGGCAGTCGGGCGAGAAAGTGGTTCACATGATCCTTCGACACGGCCGGGCGTGTGTCGTCCTTGGAAAGGTGAATGAGCCGGCGGCGATCTGACCGGAGCACGGCGGGCGGCCGGCGGTCGAGGATTCGCCGCCATACCCACACGACCACACTCACCACGGCCAGCCCCCAGCAGGCCCAAACGTAAAACTGGACGATCAGCGGCAGCCGGGCCCAGCCGCCGGGTCCCAATGGATTCGTCCCGTGCCAGAGGAGCCAACCAGCAATCAGAAGCGGGATGGCCACCAGGAGGCCGAACGAGAGAAAGGTCAGCCAGTGGACGAACCCTCGGGCAAGGCCCGTGCCGTGGGCCCGATTGACCAGCGCCACCCACAGGGCCGCGTGTCCGAACAGGGCCAGAAAGAGCAGGGCGTAGTCCATGGTGGCAATCGCTACGCCGGGTGCCACTGCTGGCTTGTCCAGCAGTGCTTCTCCGGTCTTTATCACTTCACACTGCTGGACAAGCCAGCAGTGGCACCCTTTCAAAGGCAACTACGCTGGACCGGGGACGCCGATGATCTGCTCGACGACGTCCAGCAGTTGGTCGAGCCGGAAGGGCTTGTACAGGACGGCCTGGAGTCCTGCCTGGCGGGCCTTGACGATCGAATGGCCCGGGTCGTAGCCGAAGCCGGTCATCAGGACCAGCGGGACGTCCGGCCTCTCCAATATTTCCTGGAGCTTGAGCATGAAATCGAAGCCGGTCGAGTCGGGCAGGCGGATGTCGGTGATGATGACGTCGTAGCCCCCTTCGGCCAGCATGTTGCGGACCATGAAGACGGCCTGCGACCCGTTGGGGGCCGTCTCGACGACGCAGCCGAACCGCTCCAACAGGGCGTGGGCCGCGCCGCGCACACTGCTGTCCTCGTCGACGACCAGGACTCGTCGGCCTTCGAGCCCGGGCCGCTCGTCGACCGGCAAGACAACCGGATGGGCCGCGACCGGGGTCATCTTCTGGCCGACGCTTTGGATCACTTGCTTGATGTCCCGCGCGTTGCGCAGGATCTTCTGGAGCTGTTCGACCACCTCGGGCTCGTGGCCGATGTAGCGCTCCATCACGTTGACCGCCTCGTTGAGGATTTCGTCGACCGGCAGCGCCACGGCCGAGTGGATCGCCTCGACGCTCTCGGCCGCCGTCGAGGCCTTTTCGGCCACGAGTAGTTCGAGCGTATTGAGCGCGACGGCCACGTCGCGGGTGAAGATTTCGAGGAATTGCAGGTCGCTCTCGCTGAACGCCCTCGGCTCGGGGCTCTCGACGTTGAACGTGCCGATCACGTCGTCGTGGAAGATCAGCGGCACGGTCAGCGAGCTCTTAGCCCCGCGTGCGCCGCTCAGGTAGAGCGGGTCTTCGGTCGTGTCCTCGCACAGGTAGCTCTTGCCGGTGGCCGCGACGAACCCGGTCACGCCGTTGTTCTGCGGCTGGGCAAAGAGCACCCGCGTGGCCGCCTCGGGCTCCATGCCCTCGGACAACAGCGGTTCGAGCCGGCTGGTCTTCGTGTCCAGGAGCCGAATCTCGACGACATCGAAGTTCAGCAAGTCCTTGGTGAAGTGGAGGATGTTCGATTTGAGTAGTTCGATCCGCTCGCGGACCGACATCTGCGACAGCTCGTCGGGGCTCAAGTCGGCCAACTCGAGACCGGCCTGGTGGATGGCGGCCAGTTTCTGCTGCTGAAGCATCTCGCGGGTGACGTCGCGGACGGTGACGATCAACTGCCGGGCAGGGCTGCCGACCTCGCGGACCGGGGCGGCGTGCACCTGGAAGTAGCGGTTGTCGCTGGCCCGAAGCGTCGAGCTGCTGGCGTTGCCCGTGGCCAAGGCGGTGTGGAACGGGCAGAAGTCGGGCCCGAGAATCTCAGGGCTGCCCAGGGCCGTATAGAAATTGGCCCCATTCAACGGGTCGACGCCGCTCCAGCGATGCACCCGCTCGTTTGCCCAGAGGATGGTGTTCTCGCTATCCAGCAGAACGACGCCGTCGGGCATGCCGTCGAGGATCTGCTCATTCTGCAGGAGCTTGCCGATCTGGACAGCCCGCTGGACGTAGTCCTTGGCGATGTAGACGCCTTCGACCGGCGTGCGCGTTAGCGTGGCCAACGCCCGCATGGGATTGCTGACGACGATGACGTCGTAGGCTTCGGCTCCTGGGCCAAGCAGTGCGTCGACCGTCGTGGGCGAATCGCAAACGAACAGGATTTTCGGCTTCTCCGACAACTCCTCAACGCTCCTTCGTCCCAGGTCCCGTGTTGCAGTCCGTCCTCCAGGAGTGCTCTGGCGCGCCAAACACCCACTGTATTATAGGATTTCATGTCGCAACACACAACGGAGAGGGCGGCAATGCGGCCGGTTCGATGCGTGGTCGCCTTTTTCGGTCGCCCGCCGTGCGAGAATGGCCCCGGTCCGGACGCCAAATGCCTTTCCCAGGCGGTCGATTCCCCGCCAGCCACATCACCGGCGCCGTCGCTACAGCCGTGCCGCAAACCGGCCTGACATCCCGGCCGGTCCGGTGCATCCGATGCAATCCGTCCCCAAAGGGTACGGGTTTTCCGGGGCCACGGCACACAACTTCAGCCGCCCGGCCCGCCTGGTCGATTCCCCTTCCTGCAAGGCAATTCGAGCCGTTTTTCCCTCGGCGGAGCCCGCCCCCGGAGACCCTACCCATGTGGCGAGCCTTTTTCCTGGCGGTTGGCGTTTTCATCTGCATCCTGGGCGCGGAATGTCTCGGGGTCGAAAAAGTCGTGCTGAAGTTGAAAAATCCGCCCCCCAGACCGACGCAGGAGTATCTTGTCAGCGAGGCTCCCGCCGCCGGCTCGCCCCGCGAGCTTGTCCCGCCCGACTACGCCCCCTGGAGCCTGATGGGCCTCGGCGCTGTCGTCATCCTCTACGCCTACGATCTGCCGAAACGCGTGAACGGCTGACACGAGCGGCAATTCAAGACTCGGGAATACACGGTTGGTAGGAGGCGACTCCTGTCGCCGATCGGGAGTTCCAAGCATCTTCGGCGACAGGAGTCGCCTCCTACAGAATCGAATTCATGACATCCGTGGGTGCCATGTCGCGCTTGCGTGAAGGTGTCCGGGAATTCGGGTGACATGCCCATCCGCCGCTAAAGCGGTCGTCTAGGCATGGCACTCGATACCCGGCATGACACCCAATTTTCTGGACACCCCCATCAATTGCTCCCGACAGGCGATTCCGCCAATGTGAGGGGAACAATTTCCCCTGGCTGACGCTCCCGGCGGCCAAGGCGTATAATTGCTCTGACGGTCCGCCGGGCCCTGGCGTGGGCAGGCAGCGGCCGGGCTCCGAACCGGAGACGTGATGCCGGATTCCGTACGCAAGTCCTTGACACATGAAGAGATCCTTCACTGGCTCCGCGAGACCGATCCCAATCGGCTTGCCCATCTGTGGAGGGAAGCGAACACGGTCCGTCAAGAGTCGGTCGGTGGGGACGTTCACCTGCGGGGACTTGTCGAGTTCTCGAACCATTGTGTCCGGCTGTGTGCCTACTGTGGGCTAAGGGCGGCCAATGGCGGAGTGCGACGCTACCGGATGTCGGCCGATGAGATCCTGGCGTGTGCCCGGGCGGCCGTGCGGTTGGGCTACGGGACCGTGGTGCTTCAGTCGGGCGAAGACCCCAGGACGACGGCCGACTGGATGGCCGACGTGGTCCGCCGGATCAAGCGGGAGACCGACCTGGCTGTGACGCTCAGCCTGGGCGAGCGGTCGGAAGACGAACTGGCCCAATGGCGCGAGGCGGGCGCCGATCGATACTTGTTGCGGTTCGAGACATCCAACCGCGTGTTGTTCGACCGGATCCACCCGCCCCGGCCGGGCCAACACTCCGACCGACTGGCCCTGCTGGGCGTGTTGCGTCGGCTTGGCTATGAGGTAGGCAGCGGCGTGATGATCGGCATTCCCGGCCAGACGTTCGACGACCTGGCCCGGGATATTGAGCTGTTCGCCCGGCTCGACCTGGACATGATCGGCGTGGGTCCCTACCTGGCCCATCCCGGCACGCCCTTGGCCGAGCAGGCGACACAACCAGTTGTAGAAACTGACGACCAAGTGCCGGCCGACGAGTTGACGACGTACAAGGTGATTGCCCTGACCCGGCTGATTTGTCCCAAGGCGAACATTCCGGCCACGACGGCCCTGGCGACGATCAACACGGCGACCGGCCGCGAGTTGGGCCTGGAACGCGGGGCCAACGTAATCATGCCGAACCTGACTCCGCCCGAATATCGGGTGGACTACGAGATCTACCCGAACAAAGCCTGCCTGAGCGAGACGGCCGACACGTGTGGCCGGTGTGTCGCCCGGCGCATCGAATCGATCGGCCGCACCATCGGCACCGGCCGAGGCGATTCACCCAACTACGACCCGAGCCGGCGCGAACCGGCCTGATAGGTGCATTGAGAGAAAGTGTGAAAGAGCAAATGACTTCGATTGCGGACAAGACTGATTTCAGCACCAGCGCGAACGACTTCATCGACGAAGGGCGGCTGCACGGGCTGTTGGACCGGAAGACCGACGACGCCGAGCTGCGCGACGTGATCGCCAAGAGCATGGCCAAGGAGCCGTTGGCCCTGGAGGAGACGGCCGTGCTGCTGGCCGCCGACGCGCTCGAGCAGGTCGAAGCCATTTTCGACGCGGCCAGACAGCTCAAACGCGACGTCTACGGCAACCGGATCGTCCTGTTCGCCCCGCTCTACATCGGCAACGAATGCACCAACGACTGCGCGTACTGCGCGTTCCGACGTTCAAACAAAGACGTCGTTCGCCGGACGCTCGACGAGGCCGAGCTTCGGGCACAGGTTGAAGCGTTGGAGAAGATGGGCCACAAGCGGCTGATTCTCGTTTTCGGCGAGCACCCGCGCTATAACGCGGAGTTCATGGCCAAGTGTGTCCACCAGGTTTACGCCACGCATGTCGGTCACGGCGCGATTCGTCGGGTGAACATCAATGCGGCCCCGCTGGACCATGCCGGCTATCGGATCGTCAAGGAAGCGGGAATCGGCACCTATCAGATCTTTCAGGAGACCTATCACCACGACACGTTTGCCAAGGTGCACGGGACGAATACCCGCAAGGGCGACTATCTGTGGCGGCTCGACGGGCTGGCCCGGGCGATGGAGGCCGGCTGCGACGACGTGGGCATCGGGGCCCTGTTCGGGCTGTACGACTGGCGCTTCGAGGTGCTCGGGCTGATTGCCCATGGGCATCATTTACAAAAGCACTACAACGTCGGCCCCCACACGCTCAGTTTCCCGCGCCTGCGACCGGCGCACGGCGTGAAGCTGGACGAGACGTACCATGTCAATGACGACGAGTTCAAGCGGCTGGTGGCCATCCTCCGGCTGTCTGTGCCTTACGCCGGCCTGATCCTGACCGCCCGGGAACCACCTGAGATTCGGCGCGAAGTCATGGCGTTCGGCGTCTCGCAGATCGACGCGGGCACACGGATCGAGCTGGCTGGATACACCGAAGGCGGCAGCGACCAGTCGATGGACCGCGAGCAGTTCCACATCGGCGACATCCGCCCGCTGGACGAGGTCATGCGCGATTTACTGACCGACGGCTACATCCCCAGCTTCTGCACTGCCTGCTACCGCCTGGGCCGCACGGGCGAGCACTTCATGGAGTTCGCCATCCCGGGATTCATCCAGAACCTCTGCACGCCCAACGCCCTGACGACGCTCTGCGAATACCTGGTCGACTACGCCTCGCCCGAGACACGGCAAGCCGGCCAGAAACGCATCCACGAAGAACTCGAACGCCTGCCCGACGGCAAACGTAAAACCGAACTGCTCGACCGTCTCAAGCGGATCGAAGAGACCGAAGAAAGGGACCTTTATTTCTAGGCCTCAGCACATAGGGAACCACGAAATACACAAAATACACGAAAGAAGGGGTGGACAAATAGGGCTCGGACGCTTAGATGATAGGCGTCGATGGGGTTTTATATGAAGAGCATGTTGGGGTAAATACCCTATGCCAGCTTCTTAAAGGCTCTTCTTTTTTCGTGTGTTTGGAGTATTTCGTGGTTCTTTTCTTGTGCGGGGGCAGCTATGTCAATTGTATATAAGGAAGAGAGCTACGCGATCATTGGGGCGTGTTTCGAGGTGTACAAACAGAAGGGGGCCGGGTTCCTCGAAGCCGTGTATCAGGAATGTTTGGCTATCGAGTTCACGCTTCAAGGCATTCCGTTCGTGGCACAAAAGCCCCTCGAACTGGAATACAAGGGCCAGATCCTTCAGCAGCGATACACGCCCGACTTCATCTGCATGGACATAATTCTCGTCGAACTCAAAGCCGTTCAAGAATTGGCCGACCCGCATCGGGCCCAGGTCCACAACTACCTCAAAGCCATCGGCCTCCGCCTCGGCTTGCTGGTCAACTTCGGCCATTGCCCCAAGCTCGAATATGAACGCATAGTGATGTAAGAGATCAGAACCACGAAACACACGAAATACATGAAAAGAATTCAGGAGAGACTGAGGGATTACTGCCGAATAGCTCCCTTCTTATCCTGTAAGAAGAGATCGTGGATTCATCAGTAGACGATCTCAGACAAAGGGCTGAAAGAAGATCTTTTCGTGTGTTTAGTGTATTTCGTGGTTCATTAGATTGGTGTGTCCATGACTTCTTTTCGTAAAGAAACCGATCTGTTGGGTACCTGCGACGTGCCGGCGGGGGCGTTGTACGGGGTGCATACGGTTCGGGCGTTGGAGAATTTTCCAATTGCCGGCCGGGCCGTGCATCGGCGATTGGTTCATGCCTATGGGGCGGTCAAACTGGCGGCGGCCAGGACGAACCATGAGTTGGGCCAATGGTCGGATGAGACGTTCGGGGCGATCGAAGCCGCCTGCCTCGAGATGATCGAAGGCCGGCTCGACGAGCACGTCGTCGTCGACGCTCTCCAAGGCGGGGCCGGCACCTCGACCAACATGAATGTCAACGAGGTCCTGGCCAA